>NZ_OY760064.1:0-300000 GCF_963662885.1 uncultured Pseudodesulfovibrio sp. | reverse complement strand
GGCTCGGACCGCTACTGGTCGGTATACAGGAACCGCTTGATCTTCTGGGTCGGCGTCTTCTCGAAGGGCTCGACCTGCTCGACCACGCGGTTGAGCCGGGCAAAGGAGGAGACCTTGGAATTCACGTCCTTGTGGATGTCGTCGAGGATCTTGCGAACCTTGTCGCGAACCTCGGACTCGATCAGCTTCTTGACGTCGAACTGCTCATCCAGGGCTTCGTAGTTGAGATGGATGCGAGCCACCAGCCTGCCGCCGGACTCGAGAACCAGGGACTCCTGGACGTAGTCGTTGGCATTGATGATGGACTCCACCTCTTCGGGATAGATATTCTCGCCGCTGGGACCGATGACCACGTTCTTGAGGCGTCCCTTGAGAATCAGGTAGCCGTCCTCGAACTTGCCCAGGTCGCCGGTCTTGAGCCAGCCGTCCTCGGTAAAGGTCTCTTCGGTGTCGTTGGGCGCCTTGTAGTAGCCGAGCATGATGTTCGGCCCCTTGGCCAAAATCTCGCCCTCGCCCGTCTCCGGGTCGGGTTCGTGGATCTTCAACTCGACGCCCGGGACAGCCGGGCCGATGGCCCGAAACCGCTGGACGTCGGTGTTGATTCCGGCCAGCAGCGGTGACGACTCGGTCATGCCGTATCCCTTGGCATAGGGAACCTTGGCGTCGATCAGGAACAGCTCCACATCCGGGGCCAGGGGCGCACCCCCGATACACAGGCAGCGCAGGTCGCCGCCGAACGCGTCGATGAGCTTTTTGCCCGCCACCTGGGAGAGCTTGCGCCGGGCCATGCCGATCTTCATCAGCCCGCGCATGGCGCCGGAACCGGTCAGCTTCTTCTTGATCCGGTTCTTGTAAATTTTCTCGATGATCAGCGGGACCACGTTCATGACCGTGGGCTTGACCTTCTGCATGGCGGGCAACAGGGTCTTGGGAGTCGGCGGCTTTTGCAGATAGAAGACCGAACTACCGGACATGACCGGAATGAGAAGGCCCACGGTACACTCGTAGGTGTGGGCCATGGGCAGCACGGACAGGAACCGGTCGGTCTCGAAGACCGGGATGGTGTTGACTCCGGAAATACAGTTCTGGACCAGGTTGCGATGCGTCAGGACCACGCCCTTGGAGTGGCCGGTTGTTCCCGACGTATACAGGATGGCGGCCACGTGGTCTTCGGTCAGTTCGAACGGTTTGCCGGTCTTCCAGTCGATGAATCGACGGGCCGAGGCGCTGAACCACTCCACGGTCTGGTTGACGGTCTCCTTGTAGGAGTCGGAGAAGCGGCCCATGGTCTCACGGGCGGTATCGCTGAACTTGTGCATCTTCTCCTTGGCGGAGTCGGACAACTTGTCCCAGGCGCCTTCGCCCAGGGTCTCCACCCTTTCGCGGGCCGCCTCGGCAAACTGCTCGATGCGTTCGCCGGCGGCTTCCAGGGCCTCCCGATAGGTGGTCTGGGTGCCTTCCTCGTCTTCCATGGAGAAATCGTCCATGACCATGATGGTTTCGAGGTTGGGGAAATTCTCCCCTTCGACCTTGTCCATGTAGCGGCGCGAGGCCACGACCATCTTGGCCTCGGAGTGGCGCAGGATATGCTGCACGGCGCTGGGATGAAATTCCTGGAGAATGGGGACGACGATGGCCCCCATGGTGGTCACGGCGAAATAGGCTATGGCCCAGTTGGGCATGTTCTCGCCGATGAGGGCGACCTTGTCCTCGGGCTTGATGCCGATACCGCGGAGCACGGTCTGCAGTTCGTTCACATGTTCGCCGAACCGGGCGTAATTCATGGGCTCGCCGTCCACAAAAGACAGGGCCACACGGTCCGGGAACTGCTCCACCGAGCGGTTCAGCAAATCCTTCAAGGTCATGTCGGCAGTCTCGCTCACACACCCTCCCCGATGATCATGAGACAAAAGGCGCACCCCTGCGGCACGCCAACATGGCATATCACGTTACGGGAGCGCGTCAAGCGCGGGATGTGTATAACAGGTGAAACGGCCTGCCAAATACCCGATCAGCCCAGGGCGATGTCCACCACTCTCTCTGCGTGGATGCGGCAGGTGTCCAGGGTGGGGACGTCGGTATCGCCGGGCCTGACGAGCATACCGATCTCGGTGCAGCCCAGGACGACCGCCTCGGCCCCCTGCGCAGCCAGCCCCTCGATGATACGCACGAACTCGGCTCGGGAATCGTCCAGAAACAGTCCCTTGCACATCTCGTCGAAGATGACCCGGTCCACCAGCTTGCGGTCATCGGCATCGGGTACCAGAACCTTGAAACCGTGCTCTCTGAGGCGGCCCAGATAAAAATCTTCCTCCATGGTGAAGGCGGTCCCGAGCAGGGCCAGCCTGGAGAACCCGCCAGCCCGGGCGACCTCGGCCGTGGCGTCGGCGATATGCACCACCGGCACGGAGACCGCCTCCTCGATCCGAGGGGCCACCTTGTGCATGGTGTTGGTGCCGATGACCATGAGTTCGGCCCCGGCTTGCTCCAGGGTACGGGCCGCATCGGCCAGCCTGTCCCCCACGGTTTTCCAGTCGCCGGAGACCATCAACTCGCGAATGGGAGCGAAGTCAACGGAGTTCATGAGGATACGGGCCGAATGGAGTCCGCCCAGACGCTGCTTCACGGCCTCGTTCATGTATCGATAATATTCCAGTGAGGATTCCCAGCTCATGCCGCCGATGAGTCCGATGGTCTTCATGATCCGCTCCTATCCGATGAAGTAACGGCCCGCGGCCACCAGGATCATGCCCAGGGCTACGGTGCCGAAAAAGGATTTGGTCCGCCAGGCCAGCAGGAAGGCCGGGATCGCCGCCCACAGAAAATAGTTGTCCGCAGACACGTCCACGCTGCCGTCCTTGAGCAACAGGGCCGGGAACAGCATGGAAGAGAGCACCGCCGCCGGCACGTAGGACAGCCAGCGGACCACGGATTCGGGCAGAGTCCGGGAAGCCAGCGCAACCAACGGGACCATGCGCGGGATGTAGGTCACGGCGAGCATGCCGACGATGGTCAAAAAGATTATTTTCTGGTCCATGATTCCACTCCCGCGCCAAAGGTTGCGCCGATGACCGTGGCCAGGATGACCGACCACTGGTCCGCTCCGGCCTGGTTCAGGATCAGGGCGAGCAGCCCGCTGAACCCGGCCACAAGGATGTGCAGGCCGTTCTTCATCTGCATGACCAGCAGGGCGATGAACATGGCGGGCAGTGCGTAATCGATGCCCAGCGGTTCCACGCTCGGTATGGAAGCCCCGGCGAAAAATCCCGCGAACGAAGCCAGCACCCAGGATATCTGGGCCAGCCCGTTGATGCCGAAACAGGTGGTCTTGTTCAGGTCGCCCCGTGCGAAACGCACCGAATGCACGGCAAACGACTCGTCCGTGACCTCGTAGGCGAACAGGGCCAGCTCCCATTTGTTCCAGCTTTTGAGATTCGGGGCCAGCGACGCGCTCATGAGCAGGTGGCGCAGGTTGACCACAAAGGTGGTGGCGATGATCGACACCGGGTTGAGACCCGCCGCGAACATGGCCACGGCGATGAGCTGGGCGGACCCGGCATAGACCAGAACCGACATGAGCACGGTGTTGAGCAGGGAGAGCCCGGCCTGCTGCGCCAGGACCCCGTACGCCGCGCCCACGGGGAGGTAGCCCATGACGATGGGCGCCACCTGACGGGCGGCGGACATCATGGGGGAGCCGGGCTGTTCCCCGGCAAGGGCTTCTGTGGTCATGAAAAGCTTCTCTCTGTACGTTTTTCGGGTCATGGCCCGGTTAATCTGCTGTATCCCTACCTTGCAGTAAAGCCGATTTTCTGTAATCGGTACAGATACAGTTCAAACAAAAAGCATACGAAACAGATTCAGGTGGACCATGGAGACATACCGTTACCGGACCGTGGAGAAAAACGTCATGTCCATGATCGACGCGGGCGCGTTGGGGCTGGGCGACAAGCTGCCGTCCCTCCGCTCCCTGAGCACCAAGCTCGGGGTGTCCGTGTCCACGGTCAATCAGGCGTATCTCGAACTGGAACGCAAAGGCGTCATCGAGGCCCGCCCCCGATCGGGGTTCTTCGTGCGCCGCAATGCCAAGCGGCTGCCCCGCACCGAGACCGCGCTTGCGCCCATGGAGCAGCCCCGCCCGGTGACCCGTATCGGGCTGATACAGAGTGTGCTCGAATCCGTTGGCGCGGCCGACCGAGTGGCTCTGGACGTCATCGCGCCCGGCCCCCAGCGGATGCCGCTCAGGGAGCTTGGGCGGATAACGGCGGCCATGATCCGGGCCGAACCGGAGCGGGCCATGGGCTACGCGCCCATCCCCGGCGACCCCAAGCTCATCCATCAGATCGCCTACCGGTCCATGGAATTCGGCATCCCGGCCCGGCCGGATGATCCACTGATCACCGCCGGATGCCTGGAGGCCCTGTACCTCTCCCTGCGCTCCACCTGCCGCATGGGCGACACCGTGCTCATCCAGTCGCCCACCTACTACTGTTTCCTGCAACTGCTCGAGACCCTGGGGCTTCGCGTGGTGGAGGTGCCGTCCGATCCGGACCACGGCGTTTCGCCGAGGGAACTGGCCCACGCGCTCAAGACCTTCGACATCGCGGCCTGCGTGTTCGCGCCCAACTTCAACAACCCGGACTCAAGCCTGACCCCGGACGAGGCCAAACGCGAGATCGTCGACATGCTCGCCAAACGCGACATCCCCCTGGTGGAGGACGACGTGTATACGGACCTGCATTTCGGTCCCAAGCGGCCCGGCACCTATAAACAGTTCGACAAGAAAGGCCTGGTGCTGCTCTGCTCGTCCTTCTCCAAGACCATTGCGCCCGGCTTTCGGATAGGCTGGATGCTGCCCGGCCGGTACCGCCAGAAGGCACTCGAGATCAAGGCCACCACCAACGTGTCCAGTTCCTCCCCGGCCCAGATGGCCATCGCCGAGTACCTGCGCCAGGGCCGCATGGAGCGCCATCTCAAGAAGTTGCGCACGGACCTGGAGCGACAGATGGACACCATGCAGCTCCACCTGGGACGCCACTTCCCGGCAGGGACGCGGGTGACCCACCCGGTGGGCGGCGCGGTCCTCTGGCTGGAGCTGCCCTGCTCCGTGGACTCGGTGGAACTGTTTTTCCAGGCCCGCGCCGAGGGCGTGGGTATCGCGCCCGGGGCGATCTTCTCAACCCAGGACAAGTTCTCCAACTATATCCGGCTGAGCTGCGGCTATCCGTGGACCGAGGAAGTGGAACAAGGGGTTCGTACCCTGGGGCGGCTGGCGGCGTCCATGTGCCGTTCCTGATCGGGGGCATCGGCATTTCCGGCTTTACCACGCCTGCGTCCCCGAGTATCTTCGCGCTCCTACACCCGGAGAAAGAATCGCATGCCCCATATCGATCCCAAGCAGAAATCCTACGGCTTCGCCGCCGCCCTGGCCGCCTTCTTCGGCTGGGGGCTCCTGCCCGTCTACTGGAAATCCCTGATCACGGTGAACCCCTTCGAGATCCTCTGTCACAGAGTGGTCTGGTCCCTGGTCTTCATCGCCATCATCCTGACTCTGCGCCGGGGATGGAACGACACCTTCGCCCCGTTCAAGTCCAAACGCGACCTGCTCATCCTGACGGGCAGCTCGCTGATGATCGGATTCAACTGGCTGCTCTACATCTGGGCCGTGAACACCGGGCACGTCCTGGACACCAGCCTGGGCTACTACATCAACCCTCTGGTCAACGTCCTGCTCGGCTTCATCTTCCTGCGAGAGAGGCTCCGGCCGCTCCAGATGGTCGCCATCGGCCTGGCCGCCCTGGGCGTGATCAACTCGGTGATCGCCCACGGGCAACTGCCCTGGATATCCCTGGCTCTGGCGGTAAGCTTCGGCCTCTACGGACTGCTGCGCAAGGTCGCCTCGGTGGAATCCCTGCCCGGTCTGTTCCTGGAAACCTTGGTCCTCGGCCCCTTTGCTCTGGGCTACATCCTCTGGCTCCAGGCGAACGGCGCGTCCGCCCTGTTCCAACAGGGGTTGGGCGTGGACCTGCTGCTCATCGGGGCGGGCGTTGTCACGGCCATGCCGCTCATCGGTTTCGCATACGGAGCCAGACGCCTGCAGTTGACCACCATGGGCCTGCTCCAATACCTGGCTCCGTCCATCGCCTTCCTGCTCGGTGTGTTCCTCTACAAGGAACCGTTCAACGCCAGCCACCTGACGACCTTTGCCCTGATCTGGTCCGGTCTGGCCGTGTACACCGTGGAGTCGGTCGTGACCATGCGCTCCCACCGTCGGTTGGCGAAGTCCTGATCCATGTGGTGACCGGGAAGGCCCTCCATTGACTGCCACACAGTTATCGCCTATCGTAGATTTACGATAAATCAATTTCGGAGACATCATGTTTTTCACCCCTCCCCTGCACAGCGAAGACGAAGCGTTCCTGGCCGAGGTCTGCAAGGGACTGGCCCACCCGGCTCGTATCCGCATCCTCAGACAACTGCTGACCGAACACACCTGCACCTGCGGACAGCTCGTCGGCGAATTGCCCCTGGCCCAATCAACGGTCAGCCAGCACCTCAAGATTTTGAAGGAGGCCGGGCTGGTGCGCGGCGAAGTGGACGGTCCCCGGACCTGCTACTGTGTGGATCGCGAGACCGTGGATAAATTCGGCCCGCTCATCAGGGCGCTCCTGTCCATAACACCGGAGATGCCATGAAACCGTTGATGCTAAACCATGAAGACGACAAGGCCCTCAAACCACTGGACCTGATGGCCCCGGAAAGCGTTTGTCCACCGCCCTCGCAGCAGGACGACGCGCCCTGTTGAGGCCCCAAGCCGGACCCCCGTGCCGGGGTCTTTGAAAAACCGGGATACACCATAGAGCCGTTCGTCGACGGTTTCGTCAGCACTCCAGCCGGCCCTGTCCCCCGTGTGCGCACGCACATGCTGCCTTCCGACAGGCTGGGTACGGCCCTAGCCCGCCTGGGGGCGACCCGCAGCCACTACAAGGTGGTGCCCGGTCTTTACTGCGTAGGCGACCCGACTCCGGATTCACCTGTCCTGGTCACGGCCAATTACAAGCTGACTTTCGACGCCGTACGACGCGAACTGTCGGGCATCGACGCATGGCTGCTCGTGGCCGATACCCGCGGCATCAACGTCTGGTGTGCAGCGGGCAAGGGGCTGTTTGCCACCGGCGAGATCGTCTACAGCGTGAACAACGCCAAGCTCCAACAGTTGGTGAACCATCGAAACATCATCCTGCCGCAGCTCGGGGCCACGGGCGTGGCCGGACGCGAAGTCAAAAAAGCGTGCGGCTTCAAGGTGATCTGGGGACCGGTGCGGGCCGAGGATCTGTCGGATTTTCTCAACAACGGCAACCAGGCCGACCAGAACATGCGCATGGTGACCTTCCCCCTGAAGGAACGGGCCGTGCTCATCCCGGTGGAAATCTTCCTGCTCTGGAAGCCGCTGGTCTGGACCCTGCCCGCGCTCTTGCTGCTTTCGGGCATCGGGCCGGACGTGTTCTCGCTGTCCGCTCTGTGGCATCGGGGTATAACGGCCCTGCTGGCCACCCTTATCGGGATCTTTGCGGGCTGCTGCGCTGTGCCCCTGCTGCTCGACAGACTGCCATGGCGGTCCTTCTGGCCCAAGGGCGCGCTGGCCGGCGCCGTGGCCGGACTTGCGGCCGCGCTTCTGCTGCCCTTGTCCGGATGGCTTGAACCAATGGCCGTCCTGTTGTGGACCACGTCCGTTTCGTCTTATCTGGCCATGAACTTCACCGGCTCCACGCCCTACACCTCGCCCTCGGGCGTGGAAAAGGAAATGCGCCAGGGCATCCCGCTCCAGGCCGTGGCCGGGCTGGCGGCCCTGGCCCTGTGGCTGACCGCGCCGTTCCTCAAGTAAAGGAGACTGTGATGAAGAATTTCCGCTACCTGGACGGCGTGACCACCCTGGCGCTGGATACCGATGTCTGCATCGGCTGCGGATCGTGCGTGGAGGTTTGTCCGCACCGCATCCTCGAGATGCGTGAAAAAAAGGCGGCCATACTCGACCCCGACGCGTGCATGGAATGCGGAGCCTGCGCCACCAACTGCCCGGTCCGGGCGGTGACGGTCACGCCCGGCGTAGGCTGTGCCTCCTACCTCATCTCGGTATGGCTGCACAGACTGACCGGGCGCAAGGTCGATTCCGCCTGTTGTTAGACCAGAAACTTCGAGGGCAGTTCCGCCACGGTCATGACCGGCGCATACGCGGCCTGAAGCGCGGCAAGGAATGCTCCGTGCACCTGCGCCGCCGGGACGACGGCACCGTTGAACTCCAGATCGCGGGTGGCCGAGGCATCGGACAAAACCGCGCACTCGAAACCAAGGTCCACGGCCGCGCGCACTCCGGCGTCCAGACACATGTGGGTCATCATCCCGGCCACTGCCAGCCGGGTCACGCCCGCCTCGCGCAACCGCGCGAGCAAATCCGTCTCTCGGAAACTGTTTGGATAGTGTTTGACCACCACCGGCTCGTCCGCCTCGGGTTTTACCAACTCGTGGATGGAAGCCCCGTCCGTGCCGGGCAGAAAAAAGGTCGCTCCTTCCTTGAGGGCCTCGTGGCGGATGTGAATGACCGGCAGGCCGCGGTCTCTGAACAGTCTGAGCGCTTGCGCAGCGCAGGCTGCGGCAGGCTCGGAACCGACAAGTTCCATGCGCCCGCCCGGGAAATAATCGTTTTGCAGATCGATGAGTAACAGGGCCGTTTTCATGGGCACCCCCTTTTTGTTCGCACCATATCCAACCGCTTTGAACGAGGTCCAATCGCTTTCCCCGATGCGGGTATCAGCACAATCAATATTTATCATCTGAATACTTGCCACAAACCCCACACTGGGTTATGTGTCGGATAATCATACTTTTAACCGGTGCGCAAGGCACCGTTTTCGGATCATAAGATGAACGATAATTCTGTCCGCGACGCCCTGTGCGTCGTATGGAGTTCCCCCGACCCCGAGGTCGCCGACAATCTGGTCTTCATGTATTCCCAAAACGCCCTGAACAAAAGTTGGTGGAAGCAGGTTCGGCTGATCATCTGGGGCCCTTCCGCCTCGCTCGCGGCGCGGGACGAACGTATACAATCCCGGCTCAAGGAAATGATGGCGGACGGCGTGGAGGTCTGGGCCTGCAGGGCCTGCGCCGAAAACTACGGGGTGATCGAACCGTTGGAAGCACTGGGTGCGAACGTCCTCTATGTTGGTGAACCCTTTACCGAAATGCTGAAAAACGGCTGGACACAGTTGACATTCTGAGCCGTGGCCCACACAGTACGGAAACTGGATAACAGGGAGACGAAAGTGAATAATATTCAGCAAACAAGGGGGAGCGGGCCGAGCAAGCCCGTGAACATCCTTATCGCCGAAGACTCTGAGAGCAATCAGATGCTCCTCTCCCTGTATTTTACCGATTCCGGCTACGCCCTGGACTTTGCCGACAACGGACGCGAGGCCGTGACCCGGTTCAAGAACGGATCCTACGGGCTAGTGCTCATGGACATCTTCATGCCGGTCATGGACGGCCTCGACGCCACCCGTGAAATCCGCAATTTCGAAAAGGAACGGGGCCTGCGCCCGGTGCCCATCGTGGCCGTGTCCGCCAACGCCTTTGCAGAGGACAGGCAACGCTCCATCAAGGCGGGGTGCTCGGACTTCATGGCCAAACCCATCCGCAAGGTCCCACTGCTCAAATTCATCGCCCGCACCCTGGGGGAGACTCCCCAGTCATGACCAACTCCATCCTCCTCCGCAACATCCTGAAACTGCAGGAGCCGGAAGCCGCCATGGCCTGCCGGACGGAGGGTGAGCCCCCTAGCCGAGCCCGCATCATCGAGGTCAACGAGGCCGCCTGCGCCATGCTCGGCAAGACTCGTGAAAAGCTCTTGTCCCAAACCCCGGGCGAGGTCATCACCAACTTCTCCGCGCTGGCTGAAGGACAGGCAATCTTCGAGACCGGCTCAAAGCGCATCGAACACACCCTGTATGGCCGAAACGGTGCTCTCCCCGTGGAGATCCGCTCCCACGCGCTCGAACTCGACGGCGACTCCCTCTTCGTTATCACCCTGCGCGATATCAGCGTACGCAGGCGGCGCGAGATGAAATCCGACCTGGACGAGCAACGGTTCAAGACCCTGTACACTCTGTCCAGAATGTTCGACCGCACTGAAGAGGAAATTCTCGACTACGCCCTTGTTCAGAGCGTGTACATGACCGACAGCCGCATGGGCTACATCGGTTTTCTGGATGAAAACGAAACCGAACTCAGCCTGCGCCCCTGGTCTGTTCCGGACCTGGGAGAATGTACCGTGGCCGACCCGTCCAGTACCTTCAAGGTCGCCGGAGCAGGGCTGTGGGCGGACGCCATCCGGGAACGCCGGGCCATCATCACCAATGACTACCCCGAGAGCCCGTCCAGAAAAGGCACTCCGGAAGGCCATGTCCCGCTCTTCCGGCACATGAACGTCCCTGTCATTGAAAAGGACCGCATCCGCATGCTGGTTGGAGTGGCCAACAAGGACGAGGACTACACCGAGGCCGATGCGGTTCAGCTCACCCTGATCATGGAGAGAGTCTGGTACATGATCCTGCGCAAACGCATGGAGGCGGACCTGATCCGTGCCATGCGCGAAGCCCGGCAGGCGGACCGGGCCAAGACCCAATTCCTGGCCAACATGAGCCACGAGCTGCGCACCCCTTTGAACGGCATCATGGGCATGACCCAACTTTTGCTGGGCACCAAGGGACTGACCTCTGAGCAACAGGAATACCTGAGCCTCAGCCTGGATTCGAGCGTCCAACTCTCCGGCGTCCTCTCTTCGCTCCTTGATCTTTCCAATATCGAATCAGGTGGAAACGCCCTGAACTGCGCCGACTTCGACCTGCACGAAATACTCCGCTCGGCAACGGCCCCCCTGATTCAACAGGCCAAGGCCAAGGGCCTGTGCCTGGACTGCCGTCTGGACAGGAAGCTACCCGCCCGAGTACGGGGCGACGGGGAAAAACTCCGGCAGATCCTCATCAATCTGGTGCACAACGCCGTGAAATTCACCGAGAGCGGTACGATCACGGTTTCCGCACATTGCGTGATCACGGCGGACCAAAACGAGCGGGTCAACCTGTATATCGCGGTGGCCGACACCGGCGTGGGAATCCCCGAGGACAAACACGAGGCCGTCTTCGAGAGCTTCATGCTCGGCGAAGACTACATGACCAAGCGCTACAGTGGTGCGGGGCTGGGGCTGGCCATCTCGCGCAAGCTGGCTGAGATCATGGACGGAACCATCGTCATGGAAAGCAGCCCCGGCAAGGGCTCGGTCTTCACCCTGATCGTGCCTCTCCGCTTGTGCCCGGACAGAGGCGAGGCCTGTGCGGCAAAACAAAGAAAAAGAAATTTGAACATCCTTATTGCCGAGGATGAAGAAGTCAACGCCCTGGTTACCTCGCAACTGCTGCGCAACAACGGCCACGACGCCACGGTGGTGGACAACGGGCAGCAGGCCATCGACGCCCTCATGGACGGCGGCTTCGACCTCGTCCTCTTGGACGTTCAGATGCCGGTCATCAACGGCATGCAAGTCACGGAGATCATCCGCTCCGGTGCGGCCGAAGGCATCAACGCCGACATCCCGATCATCGGCCTGACCGCGTTCACCGGCGAAGAGGACCGCAAGCGATTCCTCACTGCCGGCATGAACACGGTCGTCACCAAGCCCTTTGACGCCGTGGAGCTCCTGGACGCCGTTTGCATGGCGGCCACGCAGGAGCGGCCTATTTGACCAGCGGCAGCCCCTGCCCCTGCCAGTCCTTTATCCCCCGCGACATGTGAATAATCCGGTTGAAGCCGAGCCGCGCGAAAGTCTTCATGGCCTGGGCGCTACGGTTTCCGGACCGGCAGTACACAAGATACTTCGCGTTCGGGTCGAGCTTCTCAAGCCGCTTCGCGAAATCCGCGCTCATGAAGTCGATGTTGCGCGCGCCCTGTATATGCCCCTCGGCAAATTCAGGCGGGGTCCGGATGTCGAGCACCAGGATGTCGGGATCGGCGACCAGTTCGGCCTGGGCCTGAGCCGCGGTAACGGCCGAGACGCCTTCCGGCGAGCCCTGCCCATGCTGCCTGTAGAAGAACAAAGCGGCAGTCAGCACGGCCAGTATGAGAACAATATATCTTGGATGCATGGGTATCCTCCCGAACGCCAATAGGAAAAAAGGCCGCACCTGAAACAGGTGCGGCCTCCATTATCTCACATTTGCCCGGATTAGCCGAGCAGTTCGTTGACCTTGGCCATGATGGCGAACGCATCGCCCACGTAGAGGACGTCGCACTTGCCCTGAGCCCAGCCGCAACCGGCATCCAGGTTGATGGCCCGGCGCTCCTTGATGAAACGCCAGCCGACCACGTGCGGTTCCTCGCCGTGGCAGCAGGTGGACAACCCTTTGGGGTGACGCGGGGTCGCGCCGGTCTGCCCGACCTGATGCATGTGGGTCAGGAAGGAAATCACCGCGCCACCTTCGCCCGAGATGTCCACCAGGGACTTGGACGAGCCCAGCGAGGACTTGGTGGTCTCCAGGAAGCCCATGATGGTCTTCTCCGCTTCGGCCACATGCGTGCCGCCGTCAGCCTGCTTCTTGGTCCAGCCGGCGCCGGCCACGAAGAGCATGTCCGCGTCGGGACGGATGGTCTGAGCGTCCTCGGAGGCGCACTCCATGCCCGCCACCTTGGTCCGGGAAGCCACGTCCACGGACAGTGCTTCCACGTCCGCCGCGCCAGTGCCCTCGAAAGGCTCGGCGCAACCGGAATCCATAGTCAGCACCCAGGGCCGCTCTTCGCGGGTCAGGGTCCCTTCCATGCGTTGGCGATAGAACCACCGCTTGGCCACGGGCTTGCCGTCCTCGGCAGCCAGACCGGACAGGTGGGTGTCCACCCGGCCGCCCAGACGAATGGCCAGACCGGGCAGAGCCCGGCTGAAACGGGAAGTGGCCGGAGCCACTACCACATCCGGGGAGCAAGCCTTGGCAATGGCCTCGGCCGCAGCCAGATCGGAAGCATAACGTCCGTCCGCGAACTCGGGACCGGACACGGAGTAGCATTTGGCGTTGCAGCCGCCGATGGTTTCGGCGGCTTCGGCAACGTCCGCGCCGATAAGGCCGACCACCAGGTCGGACCCCATGCCTTCGGCCAGGGCCTTGGCAGCGGTCAGCGCCTCAAGGGCGGACTTGTGCAGGGAATTGTCGCATTCGGTGTGTGCAAGATACAAAACAGTCATGGCGATTCCCCCTAACCCTTGATCCATTCGACGATTTCTTTGGCCATCTCATCCACCGACACATCCTTGACGATGCGGGTCTCGCGGCGCTGTTTGGGCAGCTCCACCGATGAGAATTTCAGGCTCGTACCGGACAGGTCCGCAGGCTTGGCCTGCATCAGCGCGGGCATGTTCTTCTGCATGTTCTGCATACCCACCTGCGGGTTGTTCGGCGGCTCGGGCAGCTCGCCCGTGGCCCAACCAAACGCGGCAGGCGCTCCGTCCACGACAGACTTCTGGTAGGCACCGCCCTCCACGCGCTCAAGCACTTCCAGAGAGCCGTCACCGCCCACGGTGAGTTTGTCCACGCCCTGGAACTGTTCGGTCACGCCGAGCAGCTCGCCGACCATCTGAAGGACCGCGCCGGAGCCGCGCGAAGCGGACTGCCAGCCGCCAAACAGCAGCATCTTGGACTTGTCCAGTCCGCCGATGCCCTCGATCGTATCGGCCAGAACCTTGGCGGTCTCATAGGCGTCGGTGAAGCCCGAAGCCGATCCGTCGGCCACGACCAACTGGAAGGGGGCCTTCTGGGACACGGACATCATGACCTGTTGCAGCTTGGCCTTGGGGCCGAGGCTGACCAGCCAGACCTGGCTGCCCGGATTCTTGGCCGCCAGATTCGCGGCCTCGAACAGGGCATGCCCGGCCCACGGATCGAGCACGGCGGGAAGCATCATTTCGTTTTTCAAAGACGGTCCGGTGGGTCCGTCCTGGGGCGCGAGGGTCTGGAGCGGGTCCGGGACGATGGAACCGCAGACCACGATGTGGAATTCACTACCCATTCAATGTTCTCCTTGATTAGCGGCGGCAATCGTATTTCTCATGCCGTCCATTCGATGCCTTCGGCCACCGCTGCGCGGGGATGCCTCCGGCGGCTCAAAAACCTTTTGAGAAAGGTTCTTGAGAATCTCCAAAACTTCTTATGGCCGCTTCGCGGGGGTGCATCCTCGCAAGTGCGGCTCTCTTCTTTTAGTGAACAACTTCGCCGAAGGCGATTCGATCCTTCTTTATCCTAATTTTCCACGGAATGCAGCCCGCCGGAACCGCCCATGAACCGGACATTGGTCCGCTCCGGGTCTTCGGGGTTGGACTTGCTGCAGTTCCACATGCACGCCCCGCAATGGACGCACTTTTCACGGTCGAACAGCGGCACGCCGCCTTCCGGATTGGTGTAGATGGCCTGGCCCGAACACGCCTCGATGCAGACCTGCTCGCGACACTTGGCACACAGGGCCGTGTCCGCAAAGCGCACATGGTCGCCGTAACCGGGGTTGGCCTGGACCTTGCCGCCCATGAGCAGGGCATCCTGGTGGGAAACCAGCAACTGGCCGTCCAGCGGGATTTCAGGCCAGCCCACGCGGTCCATCAGCGCATCGTGCAGGCTCGCACCCTTCTTGGCGCACTCGGCGCGAAGAGCGGCGATCTCACCCGCCGGAATCACGTCGCGGTAATAATCCTCAACGGACGGGACGCGGTCCTGCGGTTTGACCGACTTGCCCGGCATGTTCAACAACCCGTTGGTCAGGCCCGAGAGCCCCATGCCGAGGAAACCGGAAATAACGGACTTGGTGAAACCGTCGCGGGACTTCTTGGCCACCTCGGCCTCCTGTTCGACCCAGGAGGCGCGGCGGCGGGAGACATAGGTGTTTTCGAGATTCTCCTTGGTGAACTCGCGGCCGGACTTGAGCAGTTCGAGGACGGCTTCGCCAAGTTGCGCGCCCGTGGCCCAGGCCTCGTCCACACCCGATCCTGTCAGGATGTTGGTGGAGCCGGAGCCCTCACCGATGCGGGCGAATCCGTCGCCGCACAGGATAGGCTCGCCACGCTTGCCCGACTCGTTCAGGGATTTGGCTCCCCAGGAACGCAGGGTGCCGCCCTTCAGCCCCTTCCAAAGGTAGGGATGGAGCATCCAGTGCTGCATGTAGCGGTAGGCGGTACGGACAGGATTATCGAACCAGGACGGCACGAAGATGCCCAAGCTCGCGACGTTGCCGGGATAGATATACAGAAAACCGAAAATCTCGGGCTCGGGGTAGCCGATGGTGTGGAGGACCGTACCCGGCTCCCAGTGGCAGCCTTCAGGCAGATCGACCACGCACTTCATGCCCACGGCCCACTCGCGCTGGTGGTTGCCTTCGGGCATGCCCAGCTTGCGGTCGAGATGCTGGCCCACAGGCCCGACCGGGCCGTCGGCGATGACGGTCAATGCCGCCTTCATGTCCATGCCGGGCATGTAGCCCGCATTCGGAGTGCCGTCCTTTTCCACGCCCTGGTCGGCCATGCGCACGCCCTTGACCGCCTGGCCTTCCATCAGCGGCTCGGCGACAGGGCTGGACGGCCATATCTGGGCCATGCCCGTGCCCATCAGATTCGAGCCAACCCACTGGTTGAGCTGGCCGATGGAGAACAGCATGCCGGGATGCTTTTCCAGAAATTTCGGGATGAACGGCAGCTCGTAGGCGTCGTCCTTCATGAACCCGCCAAGCACCTTGTCGGCCAGCTTGAACAGGCCGGGCCTGCGGCTCGCGCCTACCGGGTCCTTGAGAAACAGGACCTTCTCCTCCTTGACCTCGCAGGCCATGGGGATCTGGGACAGGTCCAGGTCCGGGAACGTGGCTTTGATGGAGCGGCCCTTGGTGACCACGCCCGACACGCCGAAGCCGATGTCGTCGGCGCGCTCGTAACAGATGACCTGCGGCGGCATGCCCGGCATGGCCTTGGACTCGGCCACCGGGGTGCCGTCCTCATTCATCAGGCCCCGCGTCAGGGTGGTCAGAAACCCGCCCGCGGCCGGGCCGAAGCCCACACATACAATGTCCGTTTCCATCTCGACACGCGGCGTCTCGTCGCTCATTGGGTGCCTCCGGCGGCCGGGGGAAGGGGAGAGAGGGAAACCCTTTGCAAAGGGTTGTCCCTCTCTCCCCTTCCCCCGAGTCCCCATCCCCTCTTCCCCTTCCCAAACTCTTTGTGTCGCTTCGCGATGGTTTGGGGGGGAGTGGTCAGGCGCGCCCCTTCCCGGTGCGCCTGTGGGGTGGGTCTGGTTGAAGTTTACTGTTCAGGACGCGGAATTCGACTCCGCATCCCCCGCGCCGCCGGTATCAGACACGGCTGTCCTCTCCCCTTCCAAGCGGCGCGGCGACAAAAAGTTTTGGAAGGGAGAGCGCGAGAGGGAAACCTTTCTCAAAAGGTTTCCCTCTCGCGTCTTGCTATCTTTCTTAGCCCTGCGGGTAGTCGAGGGCTTCGGGGATCATCACTTCGGCCAGGGCGTTGCCCGCGCGGTCCTTGGCCAGACGGGAACCGGCCAGACACATGTCCACGGTGGCCTTGAGCTCGCGGAAGCGAATGAGCTCCGGGCGCGAACACTTGGACTGGTCGCCCAGCGTGCCGTCCTGCGCGCATTCTTCCTTGGTCTTGAGCTCGGGCTCGCACTTCTCGGCAATGCCGCCGTCCGGGGTCGGGCAACGGTTCCAATTGTAACCGTAGACCAGCTCGGAACAGATACGGGCCACTTCGCCTGCTGCGCGGGCAGCCTGCACATGGCACAGGTCCTTGTAGAACCCGGTCAGATCGTCCAGGCCCTCGGCCATGGTCATGGACATGGGGCCTTTCTCAATGAGTTCCATGACGTCGCAGGCCAGGAAGTAGGGACCGAGAATCCAGCCCAGTGCGTCGGCCATGGGGAACGTCACGCCCTGCCGCTTGTTGTGGTAGAGCTTCTTGCCGTTCTCGTCCTTGGCCTCCTGCAGGAAAGCCAGGGTCCACTGCCACAGCTCCATGGCCGAGGCCAGGACATAGCCGCCCAGCCCTGGGACATCCTTGCCGGCGCGGCGCATCTGCTCGATCCAGTTTTCCATGATGCAGCCGAAGATGTCGGAAGTCATGGTCATGGTCAGGTGGCGGCGCTGCACGGCCTCGGGACCCTCATAGGTCGCCTCGAGCTGGCAGTCGGACCACTTCTGCATGAGGAAGCCGGGGCAGTCCTCGGTGATGCCGTAGCCGCCGACCAGGGCAACGGCCTCGCGCATCTTGTTGGCGCCTTCGCCCGTGTTCCAGAGCTTCACGCCCGGGTTGAGGATGCCCGCCAGGGCCTCCATGTAGGCGTACTGGACCAGAGTGTCGTTGGAGAGTTCGTTGTAGCGGTCCTCATCGCGGATGCCCGCAGGGGCGTATTCCAGCGCGATGAATTCGCGGACCTGATCGTGGAGTGTGCGCAGGGCGGACATCTGCTTGCGAATGCTGGTCACGCCCTCGGCCTCGAAGTGGGCCTCCTTGGCCTTTTCGATGGGATCGAAGCTGTCGGCCAGTCGCGCGGCAGCAAAGGCCAGGGAACAGCCCGCTTCACCGGTGGCCCAGACGTCCACCAGACGCTGCAGGGCGTCCTCGTTGATCTGCAACCCCTTTTCGAAACGCGGGGAGCCTTCCTTGCAGGCATCGCCGCCGCGGAAACGGTTGCGGTGGTAACGGATGACCGGCTCCACTGCGGAAAGCAGCTTGGCCGAGGTCATCAGGCCCACGGGGATGCGGGTGCGGTGGAAAACCGCGCCGATGATCTCGGAGTGATTGTATTTGGGCACGATCACGCCGTCGACCACGTCGTAGCCGCCGATGATGCGGGAGGCGGGCACTTTGAGATTCAGCACAGGGTCGCGGGTGGAGGAAAGCTGGTGGACCATCTTGAGGGTGGGCGCGCCACGGTCGAAGGTGCCTTCGTCGCCCTCTTCGAGGATGACCATGAAGGTGCCCTTGATGCGCTCGTCGTTGGACTCCACGGCGGCGGTGACGAAGTTGGCGAAGTCCATGTTGGTGATGAACCGGCCGCGCTTGTCGACCTGGAGCATGGGTTCCTCGCCGTCCTTCCACTCGGCCACGGTGGCCTTGCCGCACAGCACGCCGGTGTCCACGCCCACGTAAGGCAGGGGCTCGGTCAGGGCAAACGCCCCGCGCCAGATTTCGCGGTCCTCGCCGGGCTGGGGAGGAACGCAGGCGGACATGTATTTGTCACGCTGCTCGGGGGTACCCTTCTCGTGAATGGGGGCCAGAGCCAGGCAGGAGGCCAGAGAGGAGGTGGCCGCACCGGCGTCCACCCAGGCCAGCTCGTAGGCGACCAGGGCCAGAGCCAGGTTCTTGGGGCCTTCGATGAAACCGCCCTGATGGGGGTCCATGAACAGCGCGGTCAATCCGGCCTGGTCGAAGGCGGTCAGAAGCTCGCCCTTCTGCTCGGTCCATTCGTGCGTGTTGCGCGCGCCCTCGGCCACCAGTTTGGCGACGGTGGTGCGGGCGATGGACCGGGCGCTCTGCACGGACATCTGAAGATCGAAACGCTCGGCGAAACGCCACATGAGCTGACGGACATCGTCTCCCGGAAGGGTACGAAGTGTATACATAAGCAGCTTCCCTGAAAGGTTGTTATTTGACTGGAGTTTTCAGTTATCAATAATAGTCCGGGACGATAGGCCATTGTACAAGGTGAGTCAAAGTGTTTTTGCCTCTTAAACAAGCGTTTCAGCGGCTTTCCGGGCGTTCCCGGTCCGTTTTCACCACCTGAAAACAAGCCCTTTTCCACGAACCGGAAAATGCCGTACAATGGGACGGTAAACGCGCTTTGACTTCGCCCCCGATTCACTGCAATATCGCGCAATCTCAAAAAGGCGGCAGCGGTGACAAGCCAAGACATTCCGAACATACGTGCCCTGGCGGGGGCCATAGGCGTTCTTTCCGACGGTGGGCTCACGAGCGGCCCCGGCATTGGAGAGCTCGCGTCGGAAGTCATGCGCTGGTGCGACGCCACCCCCCTCCCGGCCCACGACGAGGCCGTGTCCCTGGCAGAAGCGGCCCTGGCCCTGCACCGGCTGGCGACGAACTCGGCGGACATTCACACCATCCAGACCTGCCTCCAGGCCCTGGTCCGCTCGGGCAGGTTCGGCCGGACCCTGTGCGCACGGTGCGTCAACGCCCGCAACACTCCTCTGCCCCGCCTGGAACCCAAGGTATCTGCCTGGCCCGCCCGCGACCGGCTCGCCCTGGTCCACGAGATGCTCAAGGATTTTCCCGGCGACATGGATCGCGACACTCTGTCCTGGGTCGAGGAACTGCTCAAACCGCTCATGGGCACCGACCCCGAGGAGCTGGTTCCGTTCGTGGCCCGGCTCGGCGCAGAGGGCGAAATACTGGCCTTTCCGGTCAGACAGGTCATTGTGGGCGGCTTGTTCGGCCGCTACCTCAACTCCCGCCTGACCAACGGCGTGGAAGACGAGGATCTGGAAGAGCTCTGCCAGGCCATCCGGGGCGTGGGCGATTCGGCATACGGGGAGGCCATGGCCAAGGCCATCGCGCTCGGCCGTCTCAAGCCGGACGTTTCACTCCTGCGGACCATCGCGGCCGTGGGCGAGGCCGGCAACAAGACCATCCTGGACATGCTGCTCAAGATATTGCCCAAGGCGGACGCAAAGCTCGGCGGGGCGTGTCTGGACGCGCTCATCAGCCAGGACCACCCGGCCATTGGCAAGCTGCTGGCTTCGGTCCGGTCCCGCATGCCCGGTCTGCGAGCGGCAGCGATATCGCGCGCGCCTCTGCTCGGCGACATCGGTTACGTCCAGTACATTTCCTCCATGCCCGAGGAACGCAGAGCCGACGCCCAGCTGGAAATGCTCGGCGCGCTCAAGGCCATGGCCCCCGACTTCGTGCGCAACGTAGCCGGAGAATGCCCGCCCAGGGGGACCGGCTCTCCCCGGGTTCTGGAAGCCGTGCCCTCGGGCCCGTTGCACCGCCCCGTGCCCGAACCGCCCAAAAAAGGATTTCTCAAGGGGCTGTTCAGGGCCAAACCAAAGGCCCTCCAGGAACTGCTGCCCAGGTCCGCGAACGTACGCGACATGGACCTGCCCGGTTCCATCGTGGAAGACGAACAATTGGAGAACAGGGACCTGACTGGCCTCGGCCTGGCCGGGTCCTCCTTTGTCCGTACGAGATTCTTTCGGGGCAAGCTGTTCAACACGGACCTGACCGACGGACTTTTCAGCGATTGCTCGCTTTCCGGCACCGAGTTCAAGGCAGTGCGCCTCACCGGGACCGAGTTCTCGGGCACCCGCTTCGAGGAATGTGTGTTCACGGACTGCACCTTGACGGGCGCCTTCCTTTCCGGCTGCACCTTCATCAAATGCCGGTTCCGGACCTCGACGTTCAGCGAAGTCATGATGCGCGATTGCCGAATGACCCGCTGCGATTTCACGGCCTGCACCCTGGCAGGGAGCGCGCTGCACGGTTGCGTCGTGCGGTCCACCCGCTTCGAGGAATGCGACCTTTCGTTCGCCGAGTTGATCGGCGACGAGTTCCGGGGCGTGGAGTTTCGCCGCACCTGCCTGCACGCCCTGTACATCCGCGACTGCGAGCTGTTGTCCATGGAGCTGCCCGGTTCACTCGTGACCCGGTCCGTGATCAAGAACTCCGATGCCGGGCATCCCCAATTTCTGGCCAACCGACTGCGCCAGATGACCCTGTTCGCCCGGGAGACCGAGAAGAACGCCATCTCCCCAAAAGGCGAAGCTACGGAAAGCGATCCCTTCAAGGCCCAGAAGGCGCTGGCCGCGTGGTCCCGGGAGCTGGCCTTCATGCGCCGGGAACGGAGGATGCTCGAGAACAACCGCCAGCGCATGCACCGGGCCATGGGCACCCTGACCCGCGACCAGCAGGCCTTTCTGCGCATGCTCCCCCTGCTTCTGGACAGCGATCTCTTCGAACGCCGCCACAATTTCGGCAACATCCCATCCTGCCGCGTCTGGGGGTACTATCCCTGTCTGACAGACCTGGAGCTGGCCAATGACCGAATGGGCCTTGAGCCCGAGTTCGAGCCCTCTCCAGAAGTGCGCATCCAGGCGGTCTATGCCATGGGCAGCCTCGGCACGGTGGCCCAGACCTCAAGCTCCGACCTGGACTGCTGGGTCTGCTACGACGGCGACGTGACCATGTCCGTGGAACACGATCTCAAGCGCAAGCTCGACGCCATGGCCCTGTGGGCGGACAGCGAGTTCGGCCTGGAGGTCCACTTCTACCCCATGCGCATGGATGACGTGCGGGACAACCGTTTCCTGGCAGGAGACGAGGAAAGTTCCGGGTCTGCCCAGGAGTTGCTGCTCAAGGAAGAGTTCTACCGCACCGCGCTCAAGCTGGCGGGCAAGAACATCGCCTGGTGGGTGACTCCGGCCGGGGCCAGCCGCAAGATGTACGAATCGTGCATTCGCGCGGCCCGGCGCTATCCGCTGTGCGGCAAGCCGCGCCTGGAGGATTTCGGGCATCTGGCCGAAGTGCCGCCGGCCGAATATTTCGGCGGGTCCCTGTGGCAGATGGTCAAGGCCATCCACTCGCCCTTCAAGTCCGTGCTCAAGCTCGGCCTGCTGGAGACCTACGCCGCTCCGGGAGCCTCCGCCCTGCCTCTGTGCGACCGCATCAAACGCAACCTGATCCGCAACCGCCAGGGACGGCTGGACACCGACCCGTATACCGCCCTCTACTCCACCCTGCACGATTACTATTCGGGGCGCGGGGAGGACAATGCCGCTGCGCTCCTCAAGGAATCCTTCCGGCTCAAGGCCAACCTGTCGGACATTCCCCTGTTCATGAACCTGCCCACCCGGCCCGAGGACGAGTCGCTGATCTCGGTCCTGTTCGGTTCGGGCTACGTGGAGCCGGGGCGACTGGCCGAGACGCACCGCACCTGGCCGTTCTCCAAGTCCCTGCGCATGGGCGCGCATGTGCGCCGGTACATGGTCGACACCTACCAGCGCATTCAGGAGGGATTGACCGGCGGAGAAGGCGGCAAGGGGAAGACCAGGGCGATGATCAACCCCGAGGACCTCACGCGCATGGGCCGTCGCATCGCGGCCAACTTTGCGCGCAAGAACCATAAGATCATGCGTGTGCCGTTCATGGATACACGCGAAGACGGCTTTCCCCTGCTGCACTTCTCAGCGGAAAAGGTAGCCGGCAAACCGACTGTCTGGACCGTACGCGGAGGGACGAGGGGGCAGGCCAAGCAGGCTGCGGAACATCTGCAGCAGCTGCACCAGAACCAGAACCCCGTCTACATGCTGGGCTGGCTGCTGGCCAACCGCATCTACCACCCGAAGAGCCTGTTGCAGGCCGACCGTTCCATAGCGCCCATCGCCCTGGTCGACCTGCAGAAACTGATGGCCGCCCTGCACGACTTCTTTCCCTTTGCCGAGACCTTTGAACCGGACATCAACGAGGGGTTGCGTTCAGAGCAGGTCGACAAGGCCTTTTTCATCGTCAACATGGCCGTTCCGCGCGAAGCCAGCCGGATAGAAAGGGTCTCGACCATCTATTCGACGAACTGGGGAGAAATGTTCTGCCAGACCTTTTTGCGTCCCGGCCAACTGTTCGAACACGACCCGGCCCGTTTCCTGGCCGAAAAGATCGGGCAACCGCTGGCTGAAACAGTCAAACTGGGAATGTTCACACCCAAGGGATGCCAATGCCGCAGGATCAGACTCCCATAGATTCACCCGTCTGTTGGGCCGTCATCTTCACCTCCGTGCGCACAAAGAGCAACGACGGGTATGCCGCAACCGCAGGGCGCATGCTCGAACTGGCCCAGTCCATGCCCGGTTTCCTGGGCGTGGATTCCGCCCGCGAGGACGTCGGTATCACCGTATCCTACTGGGAGAGCGTGGAAGCCATCAGGGCATGGCGCGAGCACCCCGAGCACCAGGCCGCCCAGGCGCGCGGCCGCAAGGAGTGGTACGCCTCCTTCACGACCCGCGTCTGCAAGGTCGAACGCGAAAGCCGCTTCCCCTAGCCGATCTCCATATTTTTCCCTTTTTTGGCAATTCATTCGCAAGTCGATATCTCTTCACCATCGACAAACCCTGACGAATGATATATGCCTGCTCTCCGTCAAGGCCGCATACAATTTTGTATTATGGCCTTGTTTTCGATTATTCCGTACTGCAACGAGCATATTTCAAAGGGAACTTCATGCGCAAATCTTTCATCCTTGGGGCCGTCTGCCTGGCGGCCTCTCTCATGCCCGCCTTTGCCCTGGCCGCCGATCCGGCCGTCGTCGCCGCCAACGCCGAACATTGGGGCCTGCTGACCCTGATCCCGCCCCTGTTGGCCATCGCCCTGGCCTTTGCCAGCAAAAACGTCGTCCTGTCGCTGTTCATCGGCGTGTTCTCGGGCTGCTTCATGCTCGAACTCAAGGGATATGACGTGTACCACGCCCTGATCGGCGGGTTCCTGCACCTGTCCACCCAGGTTCTGACCTCTCTGGCCGATCCGTGGGATGCGGGCATCGTGCTCCAGGTCCTGGCCATCGGCGGTCTCATCGCGTTGATCTCCAAGATGGGCGGCGCCCAGGCCATCGCCGGTGCCATCTCCCGCTGGGCCAGAACCCCGCGTTCCTCCCAGTTGGCCGCCTGGTGCATGGGCCTGTTCATCTTTTTCGACGACTACGCCAACTCCCTGACCGTGGGCCCGATCATGCGCCCGGTGACGGACAGGCTGAAGGTCTCCCGCGAAAAGCTGGCCTTCATCATCGACGCCACGGCCGCCCCCATCGCAGGTATCGCGCTCATCTCCACCTGGGTGGCCTATGAAGTCGGCCTGATCCGCGACGGCTACCAGACCATCGGCATTACCGGCAACGCATACGGCATCTTCGTCCAGACCATTCCGTACCGCTTCTACAACATCTATATCCTGCTCTTCATCCTGCTGGCCGTGTGGCTCAAGCGCGATTTTGGCCCCATGTACACCGCCGAGATGCGCGCCCGGACCGAGGGCAAGGTGATCGGCGACAACGCCGTGCCCATGGCCTCGGACGAAGCCACCACCCTGGAGCCCGCCTCCCATGTGAAGCCCTCCGTGTGGAGCGCCATCCTGCCCATCGGCACGCTCATGGTCGCAGCCTTCCTGGGCTTCTACTTCAACGGCTACCAGAACCTGGACGACCAGGCGGTGCTGGCCGCGGTCAACGCCTCGCCCCTGTCATTCTCCTCCATGCGCATCTGCTTCGGAGCCTCCGACGCCTCGGTGGTCCTGTTCCAGGCGGCCCTGCTCGCCTCCCTGGTGGCCATTGCCATGGCCGTATCGCGTAAGATCATGCCGCTGAAGGAAGCCATCGAGACCTTTGTGACGGGCATTAAATCCATGAACATCACCGCGGTCATCCTGCTCCTGGCCTGGTCCCTGTCCGGGGTCATGAAAGAGCTGGGCACGGCCACCTATCTGGTGGGCGCGCTGTCCGACGCCCTGCCCGCCTACCTGCTGCCGTCCATCATCTTCATCCTCGGCTCGATCATCTCGTTCGCCACCGGAACCTCCTACGGGACCATGGGCATCCTCATGCCCCTAACCATCCCGCTGGCGTTCGCCATGAATCCCGCTCCGGACTTCGTGATCCTGTCCGTTGGCTCGGTCCTGACCGGTGCCATCTTCGGCGACCATTGCTCGCCCATCTCGGACACCACCATCCTGTCCTCCATGGGTGCAGGCTGCGACCACATCGACCACGTGCGCACCCAGCTTACCTACGCAGTGGTAGTCGCGCTGCTTGCCATCGTCACCGGTTACCTTCCGGCCGGCCTGGGTCTGCCTGTAACCCTGACCCTGCCGCTGGGCATTCTGGCCACGGCCCTGGTCATCCGCTTCGCGGGCAAGAAGGTCGACGCCTAGCCTGCTTGCAAACGACAACAAAAAAGCCCGGATCGGAGAACCGATCCGGGCTTTTTCGTTTCCATAACCCGAAGGTCAGAAAGCGTAGCGGTAATATTTGACGTCAACGTCCATGAGCGGGACCGTATCCGGGACCTCGCCACGGGAGATCTCGACAAAGCCGGACTTCTCGTAGAAGCGGTGCGCCGCATGGTACACGTCCACTGTTCCGAGATAGATCTCGCTCACGCCGTGCTCCCGCGCCCAGTCGAGCAGGGTCTGCATCAGCTTCGCGCCCACACCGCGCTCCCGGCCGCGCCAGGCCTTCTTCACGAACATCTTGCGCAATGCGCAGACCCCGTCGCCCACATCCTTGAGCGCGATGGTCCCGATGAGCTCGTCGCCATCGAAGGCGAGCCAGAAGTTGCCTGAGCCGTACTGATAGTATTCCGGAATATCCCGCAGATCCGGCTGATTCTCGGCCGAAGTGGCCACGCCGAATTCCGTAATCTGAATGGTGGTGATGAGTTCGACGATGGCGTCGGTATCGTGTCGGTCGTATTCGACTATGCGCACGGCCTAAGCCATCCGGGTGGCGACCCAGTCGAGCACCATGGTCGGGTTGACCGGAACCTGGGTGTTCAGCGCGTCCTGGGCCTGTTCTAGGATCAGACCGATGCGCCTCAGGTCCGCCGGGCCATAGGATTTTGCCATGCCCGCCGACAGGGGCGTGGAGCAGGCACCGGACATGGCTTCGCGCAGTTCGCGCTGCATGCCGATGACCACATCCATGGCCAGATTGCGGTCTACCGCGCCGCGCACCTGGGTGCGCTCGAACCAGCCCCGCCCGGTCTGCCAGAAGCTGACCAGAGCCGTGGTCCATTCGGTCACCTCGGGTGGATTCACGCGCACGTCCGGCCAGGACAGGGTGACCACCCAGGAACGGGAGACCAGGGTTTCCAGAAGCCGCTCGCGCTGGGGCGCGGCCAGGACGAAGACGTTGCCGGGCCTCGGCTCCTCCAGGGACTTGAGCAAGGCGTTGGCCGCCTCGGTCATGAACATCTGGGCCTCGGCGAAGATGGACACGCGGTATCCGTCGCCGTTGGGCGGCTGGCCCCAGGTGGAACGCTTCTCGCGTACCGAATCCACCTTTATCAGCCCTTCCCGGCCGTCGAAAAACAGAAGATCGTTGAAGGCGAGGTCGGCGATCTGTTTACATGCCGGACACTGGCCGCAAGGCACATCTCCGGACGAGCAGTTCAGACGCATGGCCCAATACAGGGCGAGGGCGACGCGGGATTCCGCGTCGCCCCCCTCGATAACTATGGATTGGGGCGGATCGTGGGCGATGGCGTTGAGCCGCCGGACCGCGTGCTCCTGCCCGGCAAGGGCAGCCAGCGGGTCGTCGTGCAGCGTCATGCCCTACGCTCCCTAAAAGGTCTGTACCCGGTCCGGGCCGACGGAGACGATGCCGATCTTGACGCCGGAGATCTCCTCGATGCGCTTGAGGTAGCTGACCGCGTTCTCAGGCAGGTCGTCCCAGCTGCGCGCGCCGGTGATGTCCTCGTCCCAACCGGGCATGGTCTCGTACACCGGAGTGACATAGGCCATGCCGTTCTGCTCCTGGGGCGGGTAGGCGATGGTCTCGCCGTTGTACTCATACCCAACGCAGAGCTTGATTTCCTTGAGACCGGACAGGACGTCCAGCTTGGTGATGGCAAGTTCGGTGGGGCCGTTGAGCCGGGCGGATTCCTTGAGGACCACCAGGTCCAGCCAGCCGCAGCGGCGCTTGCGTCCGGTGGTGGCACCGAACTCGTGGCCATGGGACTGCAGGTAATCGCCGTCGGCGTCCAGCAGTTCCGTGGGGAACGGGCCGCTGCCCACGCGGGTGGTGTAGGCCTTGACGATGGCGATGATCCGGTCGAGTTCGCGCGGCGAACAGCCGGAACCGGAGGCGGCGTTGGCCGTAACCGTGTTGGACGAGGTGACAAATGGATAGGTGCCGTGGTCGATGTCCAGATGGGTGCCCTGGGCGCCCTCGAACAGGACCGAGTCGGCGGCCTGAATGGCCGAAGACACGTCGCCGAGATACGGCACCAGCCGCTCGGCCACGGGCATGACCTTGTCGAAAATTTCCTGTGCGTCCTGGGGCTCCGCGCCGTACAGATGCTGGAAGAGCACGTTCTTCTCTTCCAGGGCCTGAACGATCTTGGCCTTGAGCAGTTCGGGATTGGAAAAATCACCGGCGCGGATGCCGCAACGGTTCATCTTGTCCTCGTAGCACGGGCCGATGCCTCGACCGGTGGTACCGATCTTGCCGTCAGCGGACTTGGCGGACTCGCGAGCCGCGTCCATGAGACAGTGGTACGGCATGATCACGTGGGTCTTCTTGCTGATCATCATCCGGGAGGGAGACACATCCACTCCCTTGGCGGCCAGCTTGTCCAGCTCCTGACAGAACACGAACGGGTCCAGAACCACGCCGTTACCGATCAGGCACTGCTTGCCGGGATGCAGGATACCGGAGGGGATCAGGTGCAGGATGCACTGCTCGCCGTCGACCACTAGGGTATGCCCAGCGTTGTTGCCGCCCTGGAAACGGACGATCGCGTCCGCCTTTTCGGCGAGCATATCGACGACCTTGCCTTTACCTTCGTCTCCCCACTGGGAACCGAAAACCACCATATTGGACATTGTTAGCTCCTTGAAATACCGGGATTGCGGCCCCCGGCCGGGGAAGCGCGCACAAACGGTTATGTTCCGTAAATATAAACGGGCGTCTATGTCAACCGGACAGTGCGGCGGCTACTTGCCGTTTTTAGGCGTCAGGGTGAGCAGCTTGCCGCGGCGGTCCTTCTTGTCCGTGCCGGTTCCGTGGTCCTGATCCGCGTCATGCGGAAGATTGCTTTCCCTCGGTGCGACGCCCTTTTCCGGCGCGGTCAGGGCGGCCAGGTCGAGTTCAACCGGCCCTTCCCCGGGCTGGCGGGACTGTGCCCAATTGTAATTGAAAAGCTGATTCTTGAGACGGGTGGACTGGATGAGATTGAACACCAGGACCGATTCCTCCCACCGTTTGGTGGGCTCGAAGTGGCGGACTTTCTCCGCATATTTTTCCCAAAGGCTCATGAGCGAGGCCTCGTCGTAGGCATTGATCTGACGGGCGAGCTTCAAGAGCGCCTTTTCCATGTAGCTTTCTGACATCGGTGTTCCTTGATTGATGAAAAACGCATGCCGGGATTTTCTGCATAGCAAATATTGACCTCTCCCGCCAAGGCAAAATCACTGTCCTTCCCGGATGAAAAAGGCCGCCTGGAGAACCGGGCGGCCTTGTCGATTGCAAGAAGGGACGTCGGATCAGAAGCGCTCGAAATCGCCGTCGTCCATTTCGTCCATATCAAGGTCCATCCCATTGCCTGAAGCGGGTGCGGCAGGGGCGGCTGCAACCGGCTTGGGCGCGCTCTTGCCTATCGCCTGCGGCTTCGGCTTGGCCTTGGACACCTTGACCTTGTTGGCCGCCGGCACATAGGCGTTTCCGCCGAGCTTGAAGAAGCTGATGACCTTCTGCAGCTGCACGGCCTGGGAGGACAGCTCTTCCGCCGTGGAAGCGACTTCCTCGGACGCGGCAGCGTTCTGCTGGATAACCTTGTCCATGTCCTGGATGGCCGCGTTGACCTGAGTGCCGCCCGCGTTCTGCTCGTTGGTGGCGGCGGATATCTCCTGAACCAGCTCGGCCGTCTTCTGGATGTCCGGCACGATGTGCGCCAGCAGCTTTCCGGCTTCTTCGGCCACTTCGACGCTGGATGAGGACAGTTCGCTGATCTCGGCCGCGGACGCGCCGCTGCGCTCGGCCAGCTTGCGAACCTCGGCCGCGACCACGGCAAAGCCCTTGCCATGCTCACCGGCGCGAGCCGCCTCGATGGCCGCGTTCAGCGCCAACAGGTTGGTCTGGCGGGCGATCTCCTCAATGATGGAGATCTTCTCCGCAATCTGCTTCATGGCTCCGACCGTCTTGGCCACGGCCTTGCCGCCCGACTCGGTGTCACGGGCCGCCTTGTTGGTCATGGTGTTCGTGGTCTGGGCGTTCTCCGCGTTCTGCCCGATGGACGAAGTCATCTCCTCCATGGCGGCCGAGACCTCTTCCACGGCCGAGGCCTGCTCCGTGGCTCCGTGCGACAGGTCGATGGCCGAGGAAGCCAGTTCCTCGCTGCCCGAGGTGACCTGTTCCGAGGCCAGACTGACCTCGGAGACCACGTTGCGCAGGGCTCCGAGCATGTTGGCCATGGATTCGGTCAACTGGCCGACCTCGTCCTTGCTCCTGGAAACGATGTTCAAGCTCAGGTCGCCCTCGGCCATGGCGTTGGACACTTCAACGGCCTCGCGCAACGGCCTGACTATACCGCTCAACACCCAGAAGACCACGATGATGACAATGCCCATGACCACCACGGTGGGAATGAGTATCTGCCAGCGCAACGAGCTTACCTGTGCGTCCACGTCATCAACGTAAATGCCCGACCCCACGACCCAGCCCCAGGGCTTGTACAGCTTGACGAACGATATCTTGGGAACAGGCTTCTCCGCTCCGGGCTTGGGCCACATGTAGCTCACGAATCCCTGGCCCTCGGCCTTGGCCACCTTGACCATTTCCTGGAACAGGTAGACGCCGTGGGGGTCCTTCTTGTCGGTCAGGTCCTGGCCGTTGAGGGCCGGATTGGCCCCGTGGACGACTATGACCTGGTTCAGGTCGTTGACCCAGAAATATTCCTGTCCATGGTATCGCATTGCAGCGATTTCCGCCTTGGCGGCTTCCTGCGCGGCTTCCTTGGTCATCGCGCCGGATTCCGCCTTGGCGGCCCAGGATTCGATGGTTCCGTAGGCCACCTCGACCACGCCCTGGGTGGCTAAACGCTTTTCCTGCATGAGCGATCGGCCTACTACGGGAAGGAAATACCCGAGCAGTCCGGCCAGGATCAGAACGACGATGGCCAGGAAAAAGCTGAGAATCTTGCTCTGCAGTCCCCAGTCCTTGAACTTGAATATACGCATAACGACTCCTGTTCGCTGAATAATTACCACGCCAGCCGTTCTCTCGGGCGAGGATCGCGTTCTTCACATAGGGTATTCACCTGGTTAGATCTTACTATGTAATACCGTTAGAACAATTATTATTCAGTGATTATTTCAAACACATGCTTTAATTCCGGGGAGGTGCGGGCAGCTATCATTGCCCGGCTGTGGAAGGTGTGTTATGACCGCCCCCTCACACGGCAACAACAGGGAGTCCAAGCGATGAGCGATTTGAAAAAGATGTACCATACCTTGCAACAGGACCCGTTTCCTGCGGACATGAAACTGACCCTGGGCGACCAGGAACTGGTGTTCAGGAAGCGGACCTGGGAGATCGACGGCGAGACCAAGGGACTGCGCTACGGCGAGAACCCGGACCAGCCCGCCGCGCTCTACGAGCTGGCCGAGGGGCAACTCGAAGTCGGCGGCGTCAAGTTCATCGGCGCAGGCCAGGGGCTCGTATCAGCTCTGACCGAGGAACACATGCTCCAGGCGGGCAAACACCCCGGCAAGACCAACCTGACCGACGTGGACAACGCCCTGAACATCTTGCAATATTTATCCGCCAAACCGGCCGCGCTCATCCTCAAGCACAACAATCCCTGCGGGGCAGCCTGGACCGACGAGGGTGTGGCCGTGGCTCTCAAACGTGCCTTTGAGGCCGACCGCATCGCCGCTTTCGGCGGGGCCGTGGTGGTCAACCGCAAGCTCGATCTGGAAACTGCCGAGCTGATCAATTCCGTCTATTTCGAAGTCGTGGCCGCGCCGGAGTTCGATGCCGACGCCCTGGCCGTCCTGAAGAAGAAAAAGAACCTGCGCATCCTGGAGATCCCCGGCATCACCGAGCTGGAAACCCTGTCCACCACGCCGTTTCTGGACATCAAGTCCCTTTCCGACGGCGGCATGGTGCTACAGTTCTCCTTCCGCAACGCCATTCTCTCCGCCGACGACTTCATCCCGGCCGAGGCCGAAAAGGACGGCAACGCCTTTGTGGCCCGCGCCCCCTCCAAGCAGGAGGCGGACGACCTGCTCTTCGCCTGGGCGGTCGAAGCCGGCGTGACCTCCAACTCCGTGATCTTTGCCCGTGACGGTGTGACCACCGCCATCGGCACCGGCGAGCAGGACCGTGTCGGCTGCGTGCTCCTGGCCGTGACCAAGGCTTACATCAAGTACGCGGACCTGCTGGCCTCCAAGGAACTGGGCATGTCCCTGTTCGAGCTCAAGCTGAAGGCCATCAAGGACCCGGAGATGAAGGCCAAGCTGGCTGACATCGACAAACGCACCGAAGAGGCGCGTGGCGGTCTGCCCGGCTCCGTGGTGGTTTCCGACGGGTTCTTCCCGTTCCGCGACGGTGTGGACCTGTGCATCGACCAGGGGGTGACCGCCATCGCTCAGCCCGGCGGCTCCATCCGCGACCACGAAGTCATTCAGGCGGTCAACGAAGCCGAGCCTCAAGTGGCCATGGTCTTCACCGGACAGCGCTCCTTCAAGCACTAGTTCGAAACGAAAGAATAGAAATGGGCTTCGCCGGGCAGGAGTTCGGCGAGGCCTTTTATTTGGGACGGCGGCCGCTCCCCTTGCGGGAGGATTCGCCGTAGACGATTTTCATGATCAGGATGGAAGCGGCCAGGACCAGCGTGACCCCGTTGGCCAAGGTCACGGCCAGTGAACCGATGCGGATGCCGTAGACCAGCCACAGCAGCACCCCCAGGGTGAACAGCAGATACATCCGCAGCGAGAGATCCGCCACGGAGCGGGTCCGCCAGGTGTGCAAAACCTGCGGGAAAAATGCCGCTGTGGTGCAGCATCCGGCCACCAGGCCGATGAGTTCCGCCATATCCATCTGCATGCATTTCCCTTACGCTCACGGCCTTACGCTGACAACCGTTTCATGCTAACCGAACTGTTAGCGCAACGTAAAAAGAACAGATTGGAATATGGTTAAAACAACCCCGCTCGGCCCCACGGTCCGCCCCGGTACGGTGGTGGAATTCATGCACGGCGACCAGCCCCAGCTTGCCTGGGTTCTCGAAGAGTCGTCCGGCAAGCTCCGCCTGCTGACCATCAACAAACGAGAAATGAAACTGCCTGCGGCCCGTCTGCTGCCGTGGAACGGCCCCATGTTTTCCGCCGATGTCTCGCGCCAGGACATCCAGAACATCCTGAACGAACGCCAGGAGGCACGGGGTGAGATACAGGCCGGACTGGATGTCATGGAACTTTGGGAGCTCGCTCAGGGCGAGCTGGAATCCGCTCCCCTTTCCTGGTTCGCCGACCTGCTCTGGGAGGAATGGGACGAGGACCGTCTTGCCGCGCTGGGCCGGGCCATGCTCCAGGCCAAGACCCATTTCAAATTCCGTCCGCCCTCTTTCGAGATATGGCCCGCCGAAAAGGTGGAACTGAAGTTGCGGCAACGGGCCGAGGAAAAGGAACGGGAGGCCATCACGAGCGCCGGCCAGACCCTGCTCAAGGACCTTTGGGCCGCTCACAGCCAGGGCCGCAAACACACCACCCCCGATCTGGACCCCGAACTGGCCAGGGGGCTGGAGCGCATCCTCAAGGGCAAGGTCGGTGAGAACCTGGACGAGAACGACCGCAAGATATGGACGGCCATCTCCAAGGGACTGCCCGACGTCCCGCATCTGGCCCTGCTTCTTGCCCAGACCTGGGGCGTCTTGCCTCCCCATCACAACTATCATCTGGATGAGGCCGACTACGCGTGGGGAGATGCGTGGTCGGAATCCTTCATCAATGAAATAGAAGAGATAGAAAACCGCTTTTCCAATCAGGCCGAGACTCCCGAGATCGAGGATCTGGTCTCCATCGACGCCAGCACCACCCGGGATATCGACGACGCATTCCGTATAGAAAGGCACGGCACGGGATACAAGCTGTCCATTGTCCTGGCCCGGCCCGAGGTCCACTGGGTCTTCGGCTCCCCCCTGGACAAGGCGGTCCTGCACCGGGCCACCAGCCTGTATTTGCCCGAAGGCACCAGCCACATGATGCCCGAAAGGCTGGGCACCGGCCAATACTCCCTGTTGCAGGGCGAGGCCCGCCCGGCACTGATCACGGACTTCTTCATGGCGGCCGACGGCACCCTTGAAAAGGTCGAACCGCGCACCGCCTGGGTCCGGGTCAAGGCCAACATCACCTATGAGGACGCGGACCGGGCCATTCGGGAACGGACCGACGAATCGCTCATGCTGGCCCATGATCTGGCCACCCATCTGCTGGAGCGGCGGCTGGCATCCGGAGCCTGCGTCATCCGCAAGCCCGAGCCCATCGTCAGTCTGGAAGGCAGCGGCGCACAGACCTCGGTCCACATCGATCTCAAGACGCCCAGCCCGCTCTCGGAACTGGTCATCAGCGAATTCATGATCCTGGCCAACTCCGGTCTGGCCCTGTGGGCAAAGGACAACGGCGTGCCTCTGCTCCACCGCACCCAGGACATCGCCCTGCCGCCGGAGGCCGCGGGTATCTTCACCGAGCCCGCCGAGATCCTGCGCTCGGTCAAACTGCTCCTGCCCCCGACCCTGGAAACCGCGCCCAAACGGCATGCGGCCCTGGGCGTACCGGCCTACGCACCAATCACCTCGCCGCTGAGACGGTATACGGATTTCATCAACATGGCCCAGGTCTGCGCCTACCTTGCCTCGGGTGAGCCCAGGCTCGACCGCGACGAACTGGATCAGTTGATCACCCATCTGAACATGCGCATCCAGTCGGTGAGCGCGGTGCAGCGTTTCCGCCCCCGTTACTGGAAGCTGGTCTATCTGGCCAAGCGCCGCCGCGAACTGCAGCCCGCCGTGCTCGTGGACGAGGCCGGTCCCATGGCCACTCTGGCCATGCCGCATCTTCAGGTGAACGTCCGCGCGCCCAAGAAAATGCTCGGCGACAAACTCTACGCCGGGCAACGATTCCAGATCAGCTTCTCGCGCATCGACCCGTTGACCAACGAAATCCGCATGGCCGAAGCGCTGGAAGAATAAGCATGCTTTTCAACATGCCTCAAAATCTGTAATATCACGCAGCAATCGCGATTTATCAGGAGAAATACATATGACCTTCATTTTCTGGGCCCTGCTCGCCTATGTCCTCGGCTCCATCCCGTTCGGGCTGGTCATCGCCAAATCCGCGTGCGGCATCGATCCGCGGAAGGACGGCAGCAAAAACACCGGGGCCACCAACGTAGCCCGGCTGTGCGGCGTGAAGTTCGGCATCGCCACCCTGGCCTGCGACCTGCTCAAGGGCTTGCTGCCCGTGGTCTTTGCCGGAGCCTGGGTCGAATCCCCGTTCGCCCTGTCCCTGGTCGCCCTGGCGGCAATCCTCGGCCATGTCTTTTCCTGCTTCATGGGTTTCAAGGGCGGCAAGGCCGTGGCCACCACCGTGGGCGTGTTCCTGGGGCTCGCCTTCTGGCCCGCGCTCATCTGCATCGTCCTGTGCCTGCTCATGATCTGGCTGACCGGACACGTGTCCATGGGCTCGCTGACCTTTGCCCTGTCCCTGCCCGTGCTGATGCTCCTGTCCGGCAACTTCGCCTTCATCCCCGTGGCCGTGGCCGTCACGTTCATCCTGTTCTGGCGGCACAAGGAAAACATCCGCCGTCTGGCCCGGGGTGAGGAAAAACCCTGGATCAAGAAGAGGTAATCCCGTGCAGAAGGCATCCCCCAAACGCTACGCCATTTACTCCATCGGGGCGTCCATAGTGACCCTGGTGCTCAAGTTCGGCGCGTGGGGGATGACCGGCTCGGTCGGCCTGCTGTCTGATGCCACCGAATCACTGGTCAACCTGACCGCGGGCGTTCTCGCCCTGACGGCCATCACCATCGCCCTGCGTCCGGCCGATGCGGACCATGCCTACGGCCACGGCAAGGCCGAATACTTCTCCAGCGGCATCGAGGGTGTCCTGATCATCGTGGCTGCCTTTGCCATCGGTTACGCGGCCATCGGCCGTTTTCTTTCCCCTCAGGATCTGCACCACCTCGGCCCCGGCCTGCTGCTGGCCCTGGCCTCATCCGTGGTCAACTTCCTGGTCGCCAGAATCATGCTCCGCGCGGCCGACCGGTTCGACTCCATCACCCTGGAAGCGGACGCAAAACACCTGCTGACCGACGTCTGGACCTCGGTGGGTTTGGTTGCCGGGCTGGCCGTGATCATCATCATCCCCGAGTGGAAGATTCTGGACCCGATCATCGCCGTAATCATGGCCGTGAACATCGTGTTTACCGGCGTGAATCTCCTCAAACGCTCGGTGGGCGGGCTTATGGACGACGCCCTTCCCGAGGACGAGCTCAAGATCATCGCCAACGCCATTCACAGCTACGCGGGGTATCAGTCTTCGTTCCACGGGTTGCGCACGCGCAAGTCCGGGCCCAAGCGTTTCATCGATTTTCACTTGGTGGTGCCCGGTTCCATGACCGTGCACGACTCCCATGAACTCTGTGAACTCATTGAAGAGCTCATCCATTCCAAACTGCCTCGCGCAGAAGTGACCATCCATGTCGAGCCGCTGGAAAGCGACACCTCCTATGACGGGAGGGACGTTGGCGGCGCCTGCGCGGCCAGTCTTGGCGGAGAATGTCCCATGATGTCGCCTCCTTTGACGGACAAATCGGGCGAGTAGACGCTGCTCTCCCACCTCTTTCGAGGTCCATGGGCCGACGCCCATGTCTTTTGTCACGTCCTTACCCGGCCCTGGGCCGGACACGAGGTAACATATGGATATTCTGCTTCAAATATGGGGCGGGTCTTCGTACCTGCTCAACAAGATATGCTTTTCCAGGGCGGAGCGCAGCACCGCCCCGGACGTCAACAAGGCCTGGCGACTGCGGTCGTGGGCCATCTTCCTGATCGGGCTGCCCGCCTGGGTCACCGTTTTCATCCTTGAACACAACTGGATCGCCGCATCCGTTGAAGCAGGCGGCGCACCCGCCATGCTCATGGGCTTTATCATCGCCCTGCGCGGCCGCGGCCGTGAGCCGCGGTGGCTCGACTACCTGGCACGCTTCGCGGTGGTCTTCGGCCTTGCGGCGAGCATCTACGACTTCGGTGGGATAACGACCCTGACGCAGGTCTTCGAACTGTTGGTCGCGGCCGGATTCCTGATCGGCACGTATCTGTCCGCCAAGAACGACGTGAACGGCTATTTCGGATTCATTCTCGGGAACTTGAGTTGCGCGGCCCTGATGTGTAGCCAGGGCTATTACATCTTTATGGCCCAGCAGTTGGTGTCGCTGGCCTTTGTGGCCGACGCCTATCGGGCGAGGCAAAAGGCGGGTCGGGAGCTTCATCCCTAGACGAGTTGAGGCACCGCTAAAACAACTTCGGGATCAGGCTCTCGGCTCGACGCGTGAGCGCGCAGCATGGAGTCTGATCCCGAACAGCAAGGACAAGCGGTGGCGGTCCGGTTTATTGCAGGAGGCTCGGATCTACCGGTGACCCGGATGAAAACTCGCCACCCTTTCAGCGATCGAGGAGCCGCATCATTTTCCCGTTCACATCCCGCAGGACGTCGAGGGACTTCCTGAACTCAGCCAGCTCCGACTCCTCAAGGTGGTAGGTCACCAGTTCTTTGATGCCGTTACGGGTGATGACAGCCGGGACGCCTGCGTAGACGTCGGATTCCCCGAACTCACCGTCGAGCATGACCGAGGCGGGCATGACGATATTCTCGTCCCTGACGATGGCCTTGATCATCCTGGCGGCCACCGAGGCGATGCCATAGTCCGTTGCTCCCTTGGACTTGACGATCCGGTAGGCAACCTGACGGATCTCGCCCTGAACCCGAGCCGGATCAAAACCCTTGAGCCGTTCGGGGTTATCCTTGAGTATCTGGCTGAACAGCTTGGCCCCCACCGTAACCTGGCTCCAGGGGATCATCTGGGAATCCCCGTGCTCGCCCATGCACACGGCCTCCACGCTGCGAGGGTCCACTTCCATGGTCTCGGCCAGGAAATACCTGAGCCGGGCGGAATCCAGGGATGTACCTGTGCCGATGACCCGGTGCGCAGGCAGGCCGGACAGCTTGTGCACAAGGTAGCTCAGGGCGTCCACCGGATTGGTGATGACAATGAAAATTCCGGAAAAACCGCTGTCCATGACCTGCGGAACGATGTCGGAGAGAATCAGGGCCGCCTTGTCCAGCATGTCCAGGCGGGTACCTCCCTCGCTATAGGGCGCGGCCACGGACAGGACCACGATATCGGCGTCCGCGCAGTCGGCGTAATCACCGGCATATATGCGCATCCGGGTTTCGGAGAACCCCAGGGAATGCTTCAGGTCCTCGGCCTCGCCCCAGGCCTTTTCCCGGTTGCGGTTGATCAGCACCAGCTCGTCGCAGGTGTTGCCGATGGTCAGATGATGGGCCAGGGCGCAGCCCACGTTGCCCATCCCGATAACAGCCAGTTTACTTGGACATAAGGCCATTGTACTCAACTCTCGTTTCAGTTCGATTCGTTCCGCGTTACGGCCCTCGGAGACCGCACGTATCCAAAGCAATACAATACCCGACGCAGGGATATTCGCATTGATTGCTACTATCCATACGCCGGGATGGTAATTTTTTCAGCAACGGCGCGGCCGCCTCTTGTCCTGGAGCTGCTAGGTCCCCTGCTTCTCCCAGGGGATGTTCTGCAGAATGGCCTCGACCACCGGCTCCAGTGAGGGCCGGTCCACAGCCACCGCAGTGATGCCTTCGGGATAGATGTTGCGCATGGCCGCGCGCCCTTCCTCGTCGAGCTTGTCCCATTTGTTCAGGACCAGGATGGACGGTATCTCGCCCAGCTCCATTTCGTCGAGAATGGTGCGGACCGCCTCCACCTGCTCCTCCACCTCCGGGTGGGATGCATCGCAGACGAGCACCAGCAGATCGGCCGAATCCAGCTCCTCCAGGGTAGCCTGGAAGGCCTCCTTGAGGTCCGGCGGCAGCCGCCGGATGAAGCCGACCGTGTCGGTCAGAACCACCTCGCGCTCCTCCGGGAAGCGGATGCGACGGCTGGTCGGATCGAGCGTGGCGAAAAGTTTGTCCTCGGCCAGCACCTTGGACTGGGTCAGGGTGTTCAGCAGCGTGGACTTGCCCGCGTTGGTGTAACCCACCAGCGAAACGATGGGCAGCCCGGCCTTGGCGCGGCGCTCACGGGTCTGGGAGCGGTGCCTGCGGACCTGCTTCAGTTCGGCCTTGAGCCGGGTCAGCCGATCGTTGGCCCGGCGACGATCGATCTCGAGCTTGGTTTCGCCGGGGCCACGCCCACCGATGCCGCCCATGAGCCGGGACATGGCCCGGTTCTTACCCACCAGTCTGGGAAGGGTGTACTTGAGCTGGGCCATTTCCACCTGGAGCTTGCCGGATTTGCTTGTGGCGTGTTGGGCGAAGATGTCCAGAATGAGCTGGGTACGGTCCAGAATCTTGCGCTCGGTGATCTCGGCCAGGTTGCGCATCTGGGTGGGCGACAATTCCTGGTCGAAGATGATGATCGAAGCGTTGGCCTGCAGAGCCCGGACCTCGAGGTCGGCCAGCTTGCCCTTGCCCATGATGAACTTGGGGTTTTTCTGGCGCACGCGCTGGATCATGGTCCCGGCCGCGATCAGGCCGGCCGTGTCGGCCAGTTCGGCCAGTTCCTCAAGGGAAAGCTCCTGCACAGGGCGCGGGGTCTCGTCCACACTGACCAGCAGAGCGCGGTCCTCGTCCGAGCCCAGGCCCTGCCCGTCCGCCTGACGGCCGAATTCGTCCTCGATGGCCGTGGTGATGGCCCCCAGGTCGTGATCAAAGCGATCCCAGCGAACGGGCGCAAAGAGTTCGTAGCTCTTCTCACCCGGGTTGGGAGGCAGCAGATGCGCGGCCTCCACCGAAACAGGGAACCCCTCGCTCACGGTCAGTGCGGCCACGGAATCCAGTCGCAGGAAGACCATGTCCATGAGGTCCTCCTGGCTGAGGCTTTCTTCGGCCAGGTGGGTGTGCAGCAGGCGCAGGCCGCGCAGGCGGCCGGAACTCATGCGCGCACGCGGCAGCTCGGGGATGTAGATGGACCGGTTGTCGCCGACCAGCACCATGGCCACCTTGCCCTGGCGGTCGATGAGCAGGCCGAGCTGGCGGCCGGTGTCCTCGGAGAGTTCGGCCAGTTCTCTAGCCTGTTCGTTGGCATATACCGTATCAACCGGAAACTGGCGTTGGTACAGGCGGGACAGTCGTTTGATCTGGCTGGGCTTCAACCCTTGCAGGTTGCCCTTGGGCTTCTGGGCTATGATTGCGCTCCTGGATAAGACGTATCCGCGACAGGTCCCGGGGGAAGCCGCCGCAGCAAAAATATTTGGAAGTTCATTGTCGATCAGGGAGTTGGGACCTCGGATCCCAACTCCCTGATCGGAGTGATTCAACTATGCACCCTCTTGGGCCGCGCGGCAATCCCCCTGACGCCGCGCGGCGGGCGAAAGACGACTGTTAAGCGTCGTTCTCGCTGAGGTATTTCGTAATCATGGCGTCGTATTCGCTGGTCAGCTTGAAAGTCAGCGTGGCCATTTCCTTACGGAACTCGAGGGTCAGACCGCCGTGCTCCTCGATCTCCTTTACCACGGTCTCGTAGTACTTGGGATCGGGAACAACACAGATGGAGTGGAAGTTCTTGGCCGTTGCCCGAAGCATGGTCGGGCCGCCGATGTCGATCTGCTCCACCGCAGCCTTGAGGTCCAACCCCTTGGCCACCGCGTCGGCAAAATTGTACAGATTGACACAGACCAGATCGAAGGGCTCGATGCCGAAGTCGCGCAGGGTCTCCATGTGCGCCTCGTCGTCCTTGTCGGCCAGAATGCCCCCGTGGATATGCGGATGCAGGGTCTTGACCCGGCCCCCCAGGATTTCGGGGAAATCCGTGACGTCGGACACCGAGGTGACCGGCAGTCCGGCTTCCTTCAGCATCTTCTTGGTTCCTCCGGTGGACACCAGTTCGCAATCCCTTTCCACCAGGAATTTGCCGAACTCGGCCAGGCCGGTTTTGTCGGTAACAGAGAGTATGGCTCTTTTAACAGGCAACAGATTCATCGCAACCTCACTTGATGTTTTGAGTGCCTGTGCCAGATTTGCCGCCCAAACGCAAGGCGCGGATGGTCACGGTTTCCGGCGAAAACCGGAGGGATTGCCCGCTTGTTTTCCACAGGTGTGCAAAACGGGCTTGGGACCGAAATCCAAAAGCATGGGAAAACAGGGAGCTAACCGGACAATATCCTGCCGCCGATCCGCCGCGGTGGGTCAACTGCGCGCGAACGCGAACCGGCGAAAACCGTAAGGGATACAAGTTTAAGGATATGTATGAAAGAGATGAGTCCGTCCGGGCGCAGTCGGAAACGGCAAGACCCGCGCAACCTTCCCAGTTGAAGGCTGTCGCATCTGCTGCGGACCGGCCGCATGACGGGTCTCAAGGCTGATTTCCCGCCCCGCCTCCGCAAGGGGTGCGGGACGGGAAATCAACGGGGAGGGGAGACCGTTATCAGGACCGGAACTGTTCGAGCATTTCCTTGGCAGGTCCGTTCTCGGGATCCTTTTCCAGGATCGTTTCGAGTTGGGTGACTGCCACGTCCTTCTGCCCGACACAGGCGAGGCATCCGGCCAGGGAGTAGCGCACTTCGTGCTTGGCCGGATCGATTTCGAGGTAATTCTCGAGGTGCGGAATGATTTCGCCGATGCGTTCCAGTTCATGGCCGAGCCTGATCAGGCTGAACAGGGCGACCATGTTTTCGGGATTCATCTCGATGGCTTCGACAAACAGGGAAAAAGCCTTTTCCCTGTCGTTGTTCTCCATGCGGATGAGCGCAATCCCGGAAAGACTTTTGTCCGAAGGCTCGATCTTGTGGGCCTTCTTGTACATCAGTTCGGCGTCTTCCAGATCGCCGCGCTGAACGGCGACGGTGGCCAGCCCGAGGTACGGGTCCGGGTGGACACCGTTGGAGCTGACGGCCTTCTTGTAGTACTCCTCGGCCTTGTCCAGCTCACCCATGAACAGGTAGCATTCGCCGAGTTCCTTGTTGATTTCGTAATCCAGATGACCACTCATAATTCCCCTCCATTTCTCCTTTGCACGTCAAGCGGGCTGAAAAGATCTCCTTGGCCGAGTCGGCCGAAAGCGATCTAGCAATCAATGTGCCAAGGAACGCTGCTGCGGTTTTTGCCCGGCGGGTATCGCTCCTACAACATGCTGAATTAAAACTATATTTCTACGACACGCCCAGAGTCAACCACAGGCTGCAACAGGAAGAAGACCGGCTTGAGTGGAAGAATCTACCCTGTTTTTTACGCCTGGTTCCCCCCGCGCGGCCTCATGCGAGACAACCGGGAGTCTGACGCCAGTTCGGGCATTATTACCAAATATCGTTTTATTTCAAGCTGTTATTTGTTTGGAACGGGAGTTGCTAAGTCTCCTGCGGACACGGCGGAAAAACATGCCTCCGCCGGCCCTTGAAACGACACGAGAATGCAGGAGGAGCAAGGAATGCGAGGACTTTTCGAGCATCACCTCAACTTGACGGCGAAGGTCATGGACCTGCGCCTGCAACGTCAAAATATTGTCACGGGCAACATCGCCAACGTGAACACGCCGGGATACCGTGCCCGCCGCCTCGAATTCGAGGGCCAGCTCCAGGCCGCCCTGAACCAGGACGCGCTGGGCAAGATGACCCGCACCAAGCAGGACCACCTGCCCTCCACCTTCGATCCCGACGGATTCAAGGGCCAGGGCCTGGACGATTTCCGGGCACGTGAGATCTACGGTCAGGATGAGGTCAACCTGGAAAAGGAAATGGCCACCAACACCAAGAACACCATGATGTACAACGCTCTGGCCTCGGTCATCAAAAAGAGCTTCGACGGCATGGGCAAGGTCATTCAGGACGGGAGCAAATAAATGGATATCATGACAGCCCTCGACATCGGTGCGTCCGGGCTCTCGGCCCAGCGTGCGCAGCTGAACGTCATCTCCATGAACATGGCCAACATCCGGACCACCAAGACCGCGGCGGGCGGCCCCTACCAGCGCAAATCCGTCTCCTTCGAGGCCACGCCGGTGTACTCGCCGTTCGACCAGGCCATGCAGGACCAGCTCAACCGCAACCTGGAAGGCGTCAAGGTGCTCGGCGTGATCCGCGATGAACGCCCGTTCAAGCAGGTCTACGACCCGAACCACCCCGACGCCAACGACCAGGGATACGTCTTTTACCCGGACATCAACGTCGTCGAGGAAATGGCCAACATGATGCAGGCCATGCGCGGCTACGAGTCCAATGTCCAGACCATCGAGAGCGCCAAGCGCATGTTTCAGAAGGCTCTGACCATCGGTCAGTAGAAAAGGGAGAAAGCAAATGGTCGTCAAAAGCGTCGCATTCAATGCATACCAGAACGCCATGGACATCCGCCGCCGCACGGTGGACACCAAGGTCGCCGAGAGCCTCAAAACGCCTCAGGCGCCCGTAACGAGCTTCAAGGACACCCTGACGTCCTCGCTGGTCAAGGTCAATGACCTCCAGGAGACCAAGGAGACGATGATCGAGGAATTTGCCTCCGGCAAGACCCAGAACGTGCACGAGTTGATGATCGCAATGCAGAAGGCGGGCATGGCCATGCAGATGACCGGCGCCGTCCGCGCCAAGATCATGACCGCGTACAAGGAAGTAATGCAGATGCCCTTCTAGGCGTCGCTGCAACCGGATTTTACCGCCAACGCAAGCTGGAGAAATAAAAGATGCCGCCGTTCGTCAACGAATACTGGACCAAACTGCAAGGGCTTTGGACCGACCGCACCGTGTCTCAGCGCATTCTCATCGGAGGATTGACCGCCGCCGTGATCATCTCTTTCGCGCTGATGATCTACTGGATGAACAAGCCGGACTACCGGGTCCTGATGACCAACCTCTATCCCGAGGACGCGTCCAGGGTTGTGGGCATGCTCCAGGCTCAGAAAGAGGACTACAAGCTCGAGAACAACGGCACGACCATCATGGTCCCGGCCGACCGGGTCTACGAACTGCGCCTCAAGGTTGCCGGCGAGGGCAACCTCCACGGCCAGGGCATCGGCTTTGAAATCTTCGACGAGGTACAGATCGGCCAGACCGACTTTGTCCAGCACGTCAACTACCAGCGGGCGCTCCAGGGCGAACTGGCCCGCACCATCACCGAATTTCCCATCGTGGACAAGGCCAGGGTGCATCTGGTCATCCCCCAGAAGTCCCTGTTCATCGAGGACCAGATCCCGCCGTCCGCGTCCATCGTCCTGCAACTCAAGGGTGACGGCAAGCTGGAACCCGACGAGGTTCAGGGCATCGTCAATCTGGTGTCCATGGCCGTGGAAGGACTCGAGCCCAAGAACATCACTGTCACGGACATGAAGGGACATCCCCTCTACACCCCGGAGGACGAATCCACCGGTCTGGCCATGTCCAATGCACAGCTCGAGCACAAGGCCGACGTTGAAGGCAAGCTGCAACGCCGCATCCTCGAACTGCTCGGACCGGCCGTGGGTCCGGAAAAGGTCATCGCCCGGGTCAACGCGGACCTCGATTTCAGCCAGCGTACCCTGCGCAAGGAGTCCTTTGACCCCAACAGCGCCGTAGTCCGTTCCGAAACCCGGAGTGAAGAGACAACCAACGGCGCAGCCAACCTTGCTGGCGGCGCGCCCGACACCAACTTCCGCGGAGACGGCTTCACCGGCACCCAGACCACGCAGGACTCCACCCGCGAATCCCGGACCACCAACTTCGAGATCGACAAGCAGGAAGAAAATATCGTAGCCCCCGTCGGGGAATTGAAACGTCTGACCGTTGCGGTTATTGTGGACGGAACATGGCAGGCCGATGCGAACGGCAATCAGGTTTACGTGCCCCGCTCCGCCGAGGAAATTGATCGTATCCGCACCCTGATCGAAAACGCGGTCGGATTCGACGCCCAGCGCGGCGACACCATCGAGGTCAGCAACATCTCGTTCGGCGAACCGCAGTTGGCTGACGGTGATTCCCTGATGCGGACCATGCTGGAATACGCCCAAAGGCTGGGCAAGCCGTTCCTGAACGGACTGCTGATATTCCTCTTCCTGATCCTGGTCGTACGTCCGGTGGTCATGGCCCTGATCCGGCCCAGAGTCGCCGAGCAGGAGATCGAGGAGATGGCCGGACTGCCCGGTTCCGAGCGGCTGGCCCTGGAAGAAGACGAAATGGACGAGGAGGCGCTGGACGCTTCCCGGCGGCTGGAAAACGCCAAGAACCACGCCATCCAGCTGTCCGACGAAAACATCGACCAAGCAGTCCACCTGCTCAAAACCTGGCTTACCCAGGAGGCCTAAGACATGGCAGACTTCACCGGCCCCCAGAAAACGGCCATCGTGCTCCTCGCCCTGGGCGAGAAGTTCACGGCGGAAGTGTTCAAGCGCATGGAGCGCAATGAGATCGCCGCCGTTTCCAAGGCCATGCTCGAAACCGACTCCGTACCCAAGGAGGAGGTCCTGGCTGTGCTCAAGGAGTACAACGAGGCCCTTGCCTACGGTGCCGAGCTGCTGGTGGGCGGACCGGAACAGGTCAAACGCCTGTTGACCCAGTCCCTGGATGCGGAGACCGCCAAATACATCATGGATTCCCTGGACCTGGACACCGGCCCCACGCCGTTCCAGGAACTGGAGAACGTCAGCCCGCGCATCCTGGCCCAGATCCTGCGCAACGAACACCCGCAGACCCTGGCTCTCATACTGGGTCATCTGCACCCGGATCAGGCTGCCGAGCTTATCCAGAACCTGCCCGCCGGCGTGCGCGCCGAGGTGCTCATGCGCCTGGCCAAGCTCGAGGCCGTGGCCGAAGAGATGCTCATGGAAGTGGACAAGGTTCTGCAGAGCCAGCTCATCGCCATGGGCGGCAAGGAAGGCAAGAAGGTCGGCGGCGTCAATTCCGTGGCCGAAATCCTCAACGCCGTGGACCGCAACACCGAGGAAGAGGTCCTGTCCGAGATCGAGGAGGAGTCCACTCAGATGGCCGAGGACATCCGCAACCTCATGTTCGTGTTCGAGGACGTCAAGGGCATCGACGACATCGCCATCCGCGAGCTGCTCAAGGAAGTCTCCAACGAGGACCTCACCGTGGCCCTCAAGGGCGCCAGCGAGGATCTGCGCGAGAAGTTCTTCAAGAACCTGTCCGAGCGCGCCTCGGCCATGATCAAGGAAGACCTGGAGATCATGCCGCCCAAGAAACTGTCCGAGGTCGAGGCCGCCCAGCAGTCCATCGTCAAGACCGTCCGCCGTCTGGAGGACGAGGGCAAGATCGTTATCAGCCGAGGTGGCAGCGATGTCTTTATCTAAATTGCCCCACCACCGTCCGCGCATGACCGGCAAGGTCGTGGTCGGCATGGACACCCCCGGCCCGGACGAGATGACCATCCAGGAGCTGGAGGGCAAGCGACAGCTTATATGGGACGACTCGACCAACGAGGAGTACCTGGCACGTGTTCGGGCAAAGGCTATCGAGGCGGCCAAGGAAATCAAGATGATGGCCGAACTCGAAGCCGAGGCCCTGCGCGCCACGGCCCGCCACGACGGTTTCGCCCAGGGCATGGCCGAAGCCCAGGAGTTCGTCAATCAGCAGATACAGGAAGTCTCGACCAAGGCTGAAGCGCTGTTTGCCCAACTCGGAGCCCAGGGCAAAGACATTTACGAGACCCGTCGGCAGGATGTGATCACGCTCATCCGCCTGGCCCTGAAAAAAACCCTCAAGGTGGAGCTGGACGAAAAACGCGGCCAGGCTCTTGAGGTCCTCATGGCCGAGGCCCTGGACCGCATCGAATCACAGCGGCGGATAGAGATCCGCTGCCACCCCGAGGAGACCGCCGAACTGGACGAGTTCGTCAAGATCATCCAGGACCGTAACCCGACTCTCAAATACTGGACCGTCAAAGGCGACCCGACCATCGAAATGGGCGGCGTGGTCATCGAGGCCGAAGGCGGCAAGGTGGACAACACCATCGACACCCGCTGGAAGCTGGTGGAGCCGATCTTCGACCAGTTGGCCGAGCAGATCACGACCGGAGACAAGGAGTAGGCATGGATTCGCGGCTCGGCTTGCTGGAAGAGCTCGATCCCTGCCAGACTTTCGGCAAGGTCACCAAGGTCGTCGGCCTCATTGCCGAGGGCAATGGCATCAAGGCTCCGCTCGGCTCGGTCTGCTACCTCCTGCCCACGGGCCATGACCCCATTCCGGCCGAGGTGGTCGGTTTTCGCGACGGAGCCTGCCTGTTCATGCCCTACTCGGACATGCGCGGCATCGGCCCCGGCTCGCTCATCCAGAACGCGGCCACCCCGCCGCATGTCCCGGTGGGCAGCGCCCTGCTCGGCCGGGCCGTCGACGCCTTCGGCGCACCGCTGGACGGCAAGGGCGTCATCCACGCCGAAACCTTCGCCCCCCTGCACCGCGAACCGCCCAACCCGCTGGAGCGTCCGCGCATCGACGAACCGCTCGACGTGGGCATCCGCTCGGTCAACGCACTTTTGACGCTGGGCAAAGGCCAGCGCGTGGGCATCATGGCCGGTTCCGGCGTGGGCAAGTCCACCACGCTCGGCATGATGGCCCGCTACACCAAGGCGGACATCAACGTTATCGCCCTGGTGGGCGAACGCGGCAGAGAGGTGGTCGAATTCATGGAGCGCGACCTCGGCCCCGAAGGCATGGCCCGGTCCGTGCTGGTGGTCGCAACGTCCGACAAAAGTCCGCTCATCCGTATGCGCGCGGCCTACGCGGCCACGGCCATCGCCGAATATTTCCGGGATCAGGGCAAGGACGTGCTGCTGATGATGGACTCGGTCACCCGTTTCGCCATGGCGGGCCGCGAGGTCGGCCTGGCCGCGGGCGAACCGCCCACGCGCGGCGGCTACACTCCGTCCGTCTTCGCCCACCTGCCCCAGCTGTTGGAACGCGCGGGCAAGAACCGCAAAGGCTCCATCACCGGCATCTACACGGTTCTGGTGGACGGCGACGACTTTACCGAGCCCATCGCGGACTCCACCCGTTCCATCCTGGACGGACACATCGTTCTGACTCGCGACCTGGCCGACATGGGCCATTACCCTGCCATCGACGTGCTCAAGTCCATCAGCCGTCTGCGCAGCGACATCACCACCAAGCAGGCCCAGGCTGACGGCCGAGCCCTGCTGCGGCACATGGCCACCTTCAAGCGCGTGGAGGACATGGTCAACATCGGCGCCTACCAGAAGGGGGCCAATGCCGAGGTGGACAAGGCCATCGCCATGGTCGGCCCCATCAACCGCTTCCTGCGCCAGCTGGTAGAGGAGCAGGAACCCCTGGAAAGCGCGTTCGCGACCATGCATGAGCTGGTTGGCGAGGATGGCGGACAGGCCGCGCCCAAGAAGCCGGCCGCCCCGGCGGCCAAGCCGAGGCAGCAGCTCAAGAAGGCGCCCAGGAACGGCGCATCCCCGGCCAATATCAAGATGAAGACCCGCTAGAATATTCCGAGAAATTTCTTCCGTTCGGGCTTGCCCGTGTCCGATTCATCCTCGCAGCAGGACTTGTCCAGGGCCGACCCCACGCCCTTGACCACGCTCTTCACCCCACCGAGCACCGTCCCCACGGTGTCGACCACCACACCGCCCAACGCCTTGGCGTACTCCGTAATCGAGACCCAGTAGCGCGGTTTGTCGAGGGTTCCGGTCACGTGGATGGGGACCATGACGCCGATGAGGTTTTCGGAAGCCTTGCCGCCTTGCCCTTCGCTCGTGGGCACCAGCTTGGCACGGACCATGTAGTCGATCTTGCGGCTGACCAGTGAGACCGCGCCGTGTCCTGTGGCGCGCAAACCCGGGGCCATGACCTCGAGGTCCTCGTTGTAGACCACGCCGTCCTTGATGGTCCCTGTGCCTTCGATGGAGCCGAAACGGGTGGAACCGGTTCCCGGACCTTCCACCGTACCCTGCTTGTTTTTTGCGGAATGGGTGGACCGGGCCAGACCGATCAAATCCACGCCCGGGAACACGCCGTCGGACAGCTTGAAGGAGAATTCACCGCCCAGGCTGGACAGCAGATCCCCCATGCGCTCGCCCCGCGCATTCAACGAAGAGGCATAGTCCGCGTTTCCGGCGAACCCACTGTCGCCTGCCACGTCCCGGGCCAGCCCGGCAACGTTCAGGTGCGCCACCTCGGTACGGGTAGAGGCTACGGGCTGGCTCTGTCGAGCGTCCACCGTGCCGGTCATCTTGAGGGTGCCGCCGTAGGCTTCGGCGAATACGGGATGGATGGTCACCAGGCCGTCAGCCCCGCTGACCGCCACGGCCACGTTGCTGAAATGTGCCCCGCCGAGCTTGAGCTTGGCGATCTTGGCGTCCAGGTCGAAATCCAGGCGACGGATCAGCCTGCCGGGAAGAACCGTATCATCGAGCAAACCGGCCTGGGCCTTTTCCTGGGCCGCATCCCCGGCAACCTTGTGGCCCGGGGGCAGATAGCGGTCGAGGTCCAGATCGCCGACATCCACCTGGGCCGTAAACCGGGGCCATTCCCTGCCCCGCTCTACAGATGCCTTGCCCACGAGACGCGTCCCGTCCAGAGCCAGTTCAACGTCTTCAAAAGCCAAGCGGCCGGGCTTGAAATTCAACCTTGCCGTACCGCCCGCCGAGGTCAAAGCCCTTGCATCGGCGGTGTCGGGCGCCGGAAGACCCAGCGACTTCAACATGGCGCGCATGCCAGTCGGTTTCAGCGTCAGGCTCGCCGAGGCCTCCCTGAGTCCGTTCATCAGCCCTCGAATAGTACCGTCTGCGAGCAGCGTAGCCCCATAGGCTGAGCATTCAAGCCCTGTAACCTGGGCCGTCTCCTTATTGAAATCCAGTGCCAGGAATTGAAAGGACACAGTTCCGTCCAACTTGCCCCCGGGAATGGATGTCCCCTCGGCAAGGATGGCGGCGTGCATATCCATATGCCCGTATTGGCGTTCCTCCAGATTCAGGGAAGACTGCCCTTCCAAGGTCAGCGTCCCTCTCGCGTCCGGATGGCGGCAATCGAAATGCATGGCTACTTTCACGGGAAACAACCCGCCCTTGGAGATCGCGCCCGTTGTCACTTTTAGACCGCCCAGCGCAAACCGGACGCCCTCCTTGCGGTCGTCCCAGTTCATTTCACCATCGGTCACGGTCACGCCCGCCACATCCAGGTCAAAGGCCGCGTCGTGAGAGTCCGTTTCCTCCTTATCCTGTTTGCGACCCACCAGATCGTCCCAATTGGCCCGGCCCTGCGTGTCGCGGCCCAGATTGAGGATGGGCCCGTCCAGCTCCAGTTGTCCGAACCGGATCTTGCCCATCAGCAAAGGCAAAAGACGAACGGTTACATGGGCCGATCGAACGGAGGCCATTGGCTCGGGCCCGAACCCGTCCGCATTGCTCAATGAGAGCCCGCCCAGAGTCACCCCTGGCCGTGGGAAAAAGGATACCCCGATGTCGCCGTCAAAGTGCAGGGTCCTGCCCGTTTCCTTGAGGACGACCCGGCTGATGCGGTCCTTGTAGTCGTTGGGATCGAAGACGATCAGGAACACCACGGCCGCGACCGCCAGCAGAGTGAGGCAGAGGCCAAGACCGATCAGCCCGAATTTGAGGAGGTTGCCCATGGTCCGCCCCTTTGGGAGAGTCCCGCTATGTATTCAGGAGGTTGCGGATGGCCAGTAATTCGTCGCGGATCTCGGTGAGGATGTCAGCCTGCTCGCGGCTGCGCAGTTTCTTTTTGGCCCCGTCGATGGTCAGCCCCTCGTCATACAGGAGCCGCTTTATCTCGCGGATGATTTCCAGATGTTCCTCGGTGTACAGCCTCTGGCCGCTCTCCGTGCGGATCGGGTCGATCTCGGCGAACTCCCCTTCCCAAAATCGGAGCACATAGGTCTTGACCCCGATGGCCTTGGCCGCCTGCCCGATCTTGTATCGCTTGAATTCCTGTAAATCTTCCATCCACTATGTCTACCAAATACCCCCGCCGCCTTCAACAACGTTTGAAGGGAAGATGCCTCCGGCGGCCGGGGGAAGGGGAGAGGGGAACCCTTTGAAAAGGGCTTCCCCTCTCCCCTTCCCCCGACCCCCCATCCCCTCTCCCTTCCTAAACTTTTTATTCCCGCTACGCGGGTGGCAGGTACTCAAGCGAATATCCTTGTACGCAGGTACTACCGCACACGCACGGACCTGCCGAAGGCACACAAAAAGTTTGGGAGATTCTCAAGAACCTTTTTCAAAAGGTCCTTGAGCGGGGTCCGGGTCAGCGCCCCGGCCGCCGGAGGCATCCCCCGGGCGTAAAAAAAGGCCCCGTTCCTTTCGGAGCGGGGCCTGGATGTAATCGTGATGACGACTAGAACCGAATGGGCAGGTTCTTTTCCAGGGCGTCCAGGATATTCTTGTGTTCCTTGTCGACCTGTTTGTCCTTGAGGGTCTTGGTCGGCGAGCGGTAGGTCAGGCGGAAGGACAGGTTGCGTTCCTCCTCCTGGCCTTCGGGCATGAATTCGGCCACCAGCTCCACGGACTCCAGGATGTCCACGCCGGCGGACAGGATGGTCTCACGGATGGCGTCGGCATGCAGGGTCACGGGACCGATGACGGTCACGTCGCGGCGGCTGGGCGGGAAGACCGGCAGAGACTGGAAGGCGATCTTGTGCGCATCGACCATCTCGCGCAGGCCGTCCAGGTTGAAGTCGGCCAACCAGACGTCCTTGCGGGCGTGGAAATAGTCGGCCATGTCTTCGCGTACCCGACCCATGACACCGATGCACTCGCCGGAAACGGTCACCTGAACGCAGGGCTCAAGATAGGGATGCTCGTTCTCGGCTACGGTGAACACCGGAGCTTCGAGCTTGAGCGTGTCGCCCAGCAGGTGTTCCACGTGGCCCTTGAGGTCCAGATAGTCCACGTCGCCGTGGGCCCAGGGCCATTCCTCGGCGTGACGCGGACCGTAGAGCAGCAGGCCCAGGCGGGTCTGTTCACGAGTCTCGGTCTCGGAGCTCTCGTCAAAGACGAACTGCTTGGCGACCTCGAACAGACGGATATGATTATTGCCCTTGGACAGGTTGTTCTTGAGCGCGTTGAGCAGGCCGGGGGCCAGTTCGGTACGCATGACATTCTGTTCTTCGGACAGCGGATTGGCGATGTAGACGCGTCCCTCTGCAGGCAGAGAAAGGCGATCGAGATCGTCGGAGCCGGTGAAGCTGTAGTTGATCGCTTCGTTCAGTCCGACGCCGCGTCCCCACAGCTTGACCCGCTTGATGAAATCGTACACCGGGGTACCGGCCACGGCATCCAGGGACTTGGCCACCTTGGGCAGCACCGCCGGGATGCGGTCCAGACCGTAGACACGGCCCACTTCCTCGTACAGGTCGACTTCACGCTCGAGATCCAACCGATGGGACGGAGAATTCACGGTCCAGTTGTCCGGATCGGCATCGTCAACCGTGCACCCTTCGAGCTCGAACACCTTCTTGGCGAAGGCCGGTTCGAGATCAAGGCCGAGCAGGGACATGCACCGCTTGTGACGGTAGCCGTGGGTACGGTCCTGCCAGGGGCGAGGCTCGTTGGTGACCACGCCCTTCAGCACGGTGCCGCCGGAAGTCTCAGCCATGAGCTGGGCTCCGCGATCAATGCAGAACCGGTTGAGCTGCTGGTCCACGCCGCGCTCGAAACGATAGGACGCCTCGGACGGAAGAGCCAGACGGCGGGCCGTCTTGCGGATGGTTCCGGGACGGAACACGGCGGCCTCGAGAAGAACATTGGTGGAACCGGCGTGCATCTCTGTGTTGGAACCGCCCATGACACCGGCGAGGCCTACCGGGCGTTTGCCGTCCCAGATAAGCAGATCGTTGGCCGTGAGCGTACGCTCCACGTCGTCCAGTGTGGTGAACTTCATCCCCTCTTCTGCCAGAGCGACACGCAGGGTGGCATCCTGGACCAGATCCAGGTCGTAGGAGTGCATGGGTTGGCCCAGCTCGAACATGATGTAGTTGGTCACGTCCACGATGTTGGAGATGGGACGTTGGCCCAGGGCGAGCAGCTTGAAGCGCATCCAATCAGGGGCCTTGCGGGTTTCCACGCCTTTGATGACACGGCCGTTGAAGAGCGGGCAGTACTCGGCGTCGTCGATCAGAATCTTGATCTCGTCGGCCGCATTTGCGCCGCTTTCGACCAGATTCAGGTCGGGCATGGTCAGAGGCAGATCAAAGGCCAGGGCGGTCTCGCGGGCGAAACCGAGAATGGAAAGACAGTCGGCACGGTTCGGAGTGATGTCGAAGTCGAAGACGACCCGCTCCAGATTGAGGGCGTCGACCAGCTTGTCGCCGACCTTCAGGGACTCGTCGAGTACCCAGATGCCCTCGTGGTCTTCGGAAAAGCCAAGCTCGCGCTCGGAGCAGATCATGCCCATGGACTTGACGCCCCGAAGCTTGGCCTTCTTGATCTTCATGCCGTCGGGCATGGTCGTGCCGACCGTGGCCACGGGCACCTTCTGGCCCTTGTCAACGTTGGGCGCGCCGCACACGATGGTCAGGGTCTCAGGACCGCCGACGTCCACGGTGCAGACGGAAAGATGATCGGACTCGGGATGCGGCTCACGCTCGACCACGTAGCCGACCACGATGTCCTGAATGGCCTCAAAGGGATCAGTGATGCCGTCCAGCTCGAGGCCGAGCATGGTCAACTTGTCCCCCAGGACCTGGATGTCCCCCTCGTAGGGGACGAATTCACGCAACCAATTCAAGCTAACTAACATGAGTGCCTCCGGCGGCCGAGGGAAGGGGAGAGAGGAACCATGGAAACAGGGCTTCCCCTCTCCCCTTCCCTCGGCCCCCCATCCCCTCTCCCTTCCTGAACCTATTGTCCGCGCATGGCGTAAGATGGAAGGGAGTGGAAAAGTTGTCTTCGTAAGGGGTGAACTCTGTGGAGTTCAATATGTCAAAAGGGGCACGCGGGAAGGCTTGCGCCCTCCCGTGCCGCCACAAAATCTAGGCGAACTGTTCCAGGAAACGGACGTCGTTCTCGAAGAACATGCGCAGGTCGTCGATGCCGTACTTGAGCATGGCCATGCGCTCGACGCCGAGCCCGAAGGCAAAGCCCGTGTAGACCTCGGGGTCGTAGCCCACCGACTTGAACACGTTGGGATCGACCATGCCGCAGCCCAGAATCTCGACCCAACCCGTGCCCTTGCAGACACGGCAGGTCTTGCCGTGCATCTCGCCCTTTCCGCCGCACACGGCGCAGGAGATATCCACTTCAGCGCTGGGTTCGGTAAACGGGAAGAAGCTCGGACGGAAACGGACGTTGGTCTTGGGGCCGAACACCTTGCGCACGAACACGGTCAGGGTGCCGCGCAGGTCGCCCATGGACACGTTCTTGTCGACCAACAGCCCCTCGATCTGGTGGAACATGGGGGTGTGGGTCAGGTCCGAATCGCGGCGGTAGACCTTGCCCGGGGCGATGATTGCCAAAGGCGGCTTTTGCTTGAGCATGGAGCGGATCTGCATACCCGAGGTGTGGGTACGCAGGACGATCTTTTCCGACACGTACAGGGTATCCTGCATGTCGCGGGCCGGGTGGTCCGGCGGCATGTTCAGGGCCTCGAAGTTGTGCCAGTCGTTCTCGACCTCGGGACCAGCGGCGTGCTCGAAGCCGAGCCCGACCAGGATCGAGGCGATCTCGTCCATGACCAGGGTCACGGGATGCAGGGAACCGGCCCACGGCTTGCGGCCCGGCATGGAAGGATCAAAGCGCGACAAGGCCTGACCAGCCTCGGCGGCCTGCAATTCGGCTTCCCACGCGTCCAGCTGTGCCGTGATGGCCTGCTTGACTTCGTTGGCCTTCTTGCCGCCCTCAGGCTTGTCGGAATTGTCGAGCTTTCCGAGCATGCCCATGATCTGAGCAAGCTTGCCCTTCCGGCCCAGGAACTCGATGCGGAGTTCCTCCAGTTCCTTTAACGAACAAGCCTGGCCCTTGCGCGATGCGCAATCCTGGGCCAGGCTGTCGAGTCCTTCCAGGAAGGACTTCAATTCACTACTCACAATTTAGCTCACTTTGGCCTTGGCTGCCTCTGCGATCTTGGCGAACACCTGCGGATCGCGCACTGCCATATCGGCCAGAACCTTGCGGTTCAGCTCGATGCCGGCCTTCTTCAGGCCATTCATCAAACGGCTATAGGACATACCGTTGATGCGGGCGGCGGCGTTGATGCGCTGGATCCACAGCTTGCGGAACTCGCGTTTTTTGCGCTTGCGGTCCTTGTAGGCATGGCAGAGGGCCTTTTCGACGCGCTCACGGGCGGTACGGTACAGGCGGGAACCAGCTCCGCGGTAGCCCTTGGCCATTTTCAGATATTTGTTGTGACGCCGCTTGGCGGCAACTCCACGCTTTACTCTCATGGTAAAACCTCCATCGCTTTTACCTCCCGGGCCGGACGGACTCCCCCGACGAGGTGGATTGCTTTATAGGGTTAATGGGATCAACGGGCATCTCGTCTGGGCGCAACCGGCGTACGTGCGATTCGGGGCCATTCCCCTCCTCTCTTGTGACGCCGCCGGATGGCCTTATCAGGCGGATTGCTAGCCGTTGGGCAACTGACGACGGACAGCCTTCATGTTCACGGTATCCACGGTAGTGGACTGACCGAGGCGGCGCTTTCTCTTGGCATTCTTTTTGGTCAGAATGTGCCTGAGATTCTTGCGGCGGCGCTTGAACTTGCCGGTAGCGGTCTTGGAGAACCGCTTGGCGGCTGCACGGCGGGTTTTGATCTTGGGCATAGTATCCTCCTAGAATGGGACAAAAGGTCCCTTCTCAAGTCTCTATTTTTTCACCGGAGCGAGCATCATCGTCATGGTCCGTCCTTCCGACATGGGCTTGCTCTCGACTTTGGCTAAATCCTGGGTGTCCACCACGACTCTCTCGAGCATGGCCAGCCCGCGGTCCTTGTGGACAATCTCTCGTCCCCGGAAGAAAATGGTGACCTTGCAACGGTCGCCGCCTTCCAGGAATTTGACAATTTGTTTGAGCTTGGTTTGGTAATCGTGCTCGTCGGTCTTGGGCCGAAATTTGACTTCCTTGATCTTGATTACGGTCTGCTTCTTCTTCGCTTCCTGCAGCTTTTTCTGCTGCTGGTACTTGAATTTGCCGTAATCCATGATCTTGCAGACAGGCGGATCGGCGTTGGGCGCGACCTCCACAAGGTCAAGACCCTTTTCCCGGGCGCGATCAAGCGCGTCACGGGTTGCCATTACACCGAGCTGCTCACCGTCATCATCAACGACCCGCACCTTGGGGATGCGGATTCTTTCGTTCCGCCGGACCAGGTCTTCCCTCTTCTGGTCCCGGCGCATGTTACCCCGAAAAGCTATAGCTCATTCCTCCTGCTTTGAAGGGCGCCTTTGCAGCATCCAAAATCAACTGCGCGGCTTCCTCCAGTGTCACCATCCCGGGGTCTTCTCCGTCTCGTGAACGGATATTGACGCACCCGGCCTCAACCTCTTTGTCACCGATTACCAACATGTACGGGATTTTCTCAACCTGAGCTTCCCGTATCTTGTAGCCGAGCTTCTCGTTGCGGATGTCCGCTTCGACGCGGATGCCCTTGGAAACGAGGAACGCCTCGGCTTTCTTGACAAAATCTGCTTGTGCATCGGTCACGTTCAGCAACCTCGCCTGCACAGGCGCCAGCCAGACAGGATACGCACCAGCGCAGTGCTCCGTCAAGACGCCGATGAAGCGTTCGATGGAGCCGAGCATGGCGCGATGGATCATCACGGGCCGGTGCCTCTCACCGTCCTCGCCCACATATACTATGTCAAAGCGCTCTGGCAAGGTGAAATCGACTTGAATTGTGCCGCATTGCCAGCTTCGACCGATGGAATCGCGCAAGTGGAAATCGATCTTCGGGCCGTAGAACGCGCCGTCGCCTTCGTTGATGGCGTACGGCATGCCCGATTTGTCGAGCGCCTGACGCAGTCCCTCGGTGGCCAGTTCCCAGTCCGCGTCCGAGCCGATGGACTTTTCCGGACGGGTGGACAGCTCCACGTCGAACTCGTAGTCGAACAAGGCGTAGATGTCCTGATAGAACTTGATCAGGTTGAGGATCTCCTCCTCCACCTGGTCCGGGCGGCAGATCAGGTGCGCATCGTCCTGAGTGAAAGTACGCACGCGCATCAAACCGTGGAGCACGCCGGACTTCTCGTGGCGGTGAACCACGCCCAGCTCGAAATAACGCTGGGGCAGGTCGCGGTAGCTCATGATCTTGCGCTTGTAGATGATCATGTGAGCCAGGCAGTTCATGGGCTTGATGCCGTAGGCCTGCTCGTCGATCTCCGTGAAGTACATGTTCTCGCGGTAGTTGTCGTAGTGGCCGGACTTTTCCCACAGCTCGCGCTTGAGGATGATCGGGCCCTGGACCAACTGATAGCCACGCTTGAGGTGCTCTTTGCGCTCGAAATCCTCGAGAATGGCGCGCAGCAGCATGCCGCGCGGGTGCCACAGGGACATGCCCGGGCCGACTTCCTCGCTGAAGGAGAACAGATCAAGCTGCTTGCCGAGCTTGCGGTGATCGCGCTTCTTGGCCTCTTCCAGGCGGGTCAGGTACTTCTTCAGCGCCTTGGGATCCTGCCAGGCAGTGCCGTAGATGCGCTGCAGCTGCTTGTTCTTCTCGTCGCCGCGCCAGTAGGCTCCGGCCACGGAGAGCAGCTTGAAGGCCTTGATCTGGCCGGTGCGGGCCACATGCGGGCCGCGGCACAGGTCGGCAAAGTCACCGTGCGTGTAAATGGAAAATTCATCGCCGCCCAGGTCATCCATGATCTCGGACTTGTAGGTCTCTCCCATGGACTCGAACAACTTCTTGGCCTCGGCCTTGGACATGACAGTCCGCGTGAAGTCCTTGTTGGCGCCCACAGAGGAAAGCATCTCTTTTTCAATGGCTTCCAAATCTTCGGGCGTGAACGGACGTTCATAATCGAAGTCGTAGTAGAATCCGTCGGTGATGGACGGTCCGATCGTCACCTTGGCGGTGGGGAACAGCTTCTTGACGGCCTCAGCCATGACGTGGGCCGCGGAGTGGCGGATGACGCTGAGCCCTTCCTCGCTGTCCGCGAAGACGGGCTCGATGGTAGTGCAGGTCTCGGTAACGGGAGTGCTCAGGTCCACGATCGCGTCGCCGCACTTGGCAGCCACGACATTCTTGAACTGTTTCTTGGACAGTCCTTCCTGGAGGACGTCGGCGCAAGAGGCGCCGTCGGCCGCTTCAACCTGTTTACCGGAGATATCAACCAACACTTCATCTCTCCCTTGACCGGCCTTGGCCGGGGTTCTTTGGACGGGGCCATTGGCCGCGCCGTGTAACACCTGTTCCGATCCGCCGATGCGGTTCGCGTTCGACTCCGGACAAGGTAGGATCGGAACCCGGGGTCGTCAATGGGGTGGCGGCCCGAACCGGCGTTTTTTGCTTCAACCAAAAAATGGAAGGGAGGCCACTAGGCCTCCCTTCCGGGGATGTTCTGGTAGGCGCGGAGGGATTTGAACCCACGACCCTTTGCACGTCAAGCAAATGCTCTCCCCCTGAGCTACGCGCCTTCTCGTCGAAGCGGAGTGGAAACTATATGGAGGGCGGTTAGTTGTCAAGCACGATGTTCGAATTTTTTCATTTTTTCGCATCAACTTTTCGCGCACCCGCCGCAAACCCTTTATCCACGCCGTTTTGCTCCTTTAAGATAGCGCAACTACACGCTTTACTATACAGATAGAGGAACACGAATTCCACGGAGACGACCATGAATCCCATAGATATATCAGCCACCATCGTCGTGGAGGACCTGGACAAGGCCCGGGCCTTCTACACCACCCATCTGAACGGACGCCTGATTTTCGACTGCGGCTGGTACATCGGCCTCCAGTTCGGAGAGAACGGCCCCACCCTGCACTTCATGCAGCCGCAATCACCGGACCAGCCACTCTATCAGAGTGGGCTGACCTATAATATCAAGCTCCATGATGCCGACGAGGTCGACACAGCCCACGCCGACATCGTGAAAGCAGGCCTGCCTGTCATCATGCCTCTGGAGGACCATCCCTGGGGCGACAGGGGCTTCTGCACGCTCGATCCCTACGGCGTGGCCCTGTACGTCTATGTGGACATCGAGCCGAGCGAGGAGTTCAGGCAGTATTACCTGTAGTAGGTCCACAAATGAAAAGCCGCCCTTTCGGGCGGCCTTGGTTTTCAAAGCGACGGGAACTAGCCCAGATCGTCCAGGGCCACCCGCGCCAGTTCTCCCACCGTGGTGTCGATGATCTCTCGGTGGTGGAAGGTGCGGATTTCAGCCGGATCGTCCGCGAGGGTCTCAAGCCGGGATCTGGCGCCCTCGGCTTTATCAGACCGAGCACGCGGGCTGCGTAGGCACGGTTGTAAGCGTCCGTATCGTCCAGGCCGGCGATCAGGAACCGTTCGCCGTGCGCCACCAGCTCGGGCCGGTACTCTGCCAAACGAACCAGTCCCCAGTAGACGTCGCGGCGCAACTCCGGATGGTCCAGGAAGTTGCCGTCGCACTCCTCGTCGCAGAATATGTAGGAAACAAGAATCTTGTGGAACTCGTCGGCGATACGCTTGCTGTTGACCATGGCTTCGGCCATGAACAGCGGGATACCCCAGCCCAGGTTGCCGGACTCTTCGTTCATGTACCACATCAGCGTGCGCATGATCACCCGCGCCTTTTCCATGGACGCCTCGGCCATACGGGCGGCCGTCAAACCGAATGCAGTGGCCGAACGCCAGCGCACGGTCTCCAGACGGTCCAGACGCAGGTTGAGCAGCGGCGGAACCAGGTCCACGGGGCGGAAGTCGTCCAGCTCGGCGAGCCGGGTCTGCCAATCGTCGTCGGCAAGGATATTTCGGACGGTCTTCTTGACGCTGCGGAATCGGGACATGGCAATCCTCCAAGAAAAAAAGGGAGCCGTCTGCTGACAGCCCCCTTATTGTAATCATCTTTTCCGGATGAGCAACCAACCGGGTCTTAATTCCCGGCGTTGGCCTCCACTTCCTTCTTGAACTCGGGGAGCACCTCAAAACCGGATTCCTCGGCTTTACCGATGCACACGGCGGCCTCGGCCCAGTTGCCGCGTTCGGCCTCGATGATCGCCTTGTTGTTCCAGCCGGGACCGAAATGGGCCTGCTTTTCGAGCAGCGTCTTGAGGATCTTGTCGGCTTCCTCGTAATCGCCCATGGCGATGAGCACGCTGGACATGGTCGCCTGGGCCTGGGCGAACTCGGGGTCCAGCTTCAGGGCCTTTTTCAGGGACTTGTGGGCCTTGTCGTTGTCGCCCTGCTGCATGTAGACGAAACCGATGTTGCCCCAGGGCACGGCGAAGAACGGGCGCTGCTGGGTGGCCTGAACGTTGTAGCTCAGGCAGGAGTCCATGTCGCCGCGCTGCAGGGCGATACCGCCGAGCTGTACATAGGCCTCGGCCATGCGCGGGGAATGGGCTACCGCGTCCAGAAACTCGCGCTCGGCCTCCATGAAGTCGCGGCGCGAAAGATAGGCCACGCCCAGATTGTAGTGGGTGTTGCCGCAGGACGGGTTATCACGCAGTTTGGACTTGAGATCGGCAATGTAATCATCAATATTGTCGAAGTGTTCCATGTACTTATCCTTGATTTATGGCTGGACGCCGTGTTTCTTGCAGTGCTCCGCGTACCAGAGGCAGAAATCGAAGACCGGCCGGATCTTCTCGAAGTTCATGACCAGCATAACGTTGAATTCATTGATCTGGTCGATGTACTCCTGATTCAGATGCTTGCCCGACTCCCGGATGAACAGCTGGGTCAGCTGGGTCTGGGTCAGTCCGGTCTTCTCAACGCGGATGTCGATGGGGTCGAACGGCGCCTGGAACGGATCCCAGTTTTCGTAGCCCATACGATCCACGAACTTGCGTCGCCGAGGCGACATCTTCTCGTACATGAACCGCTTGCGGGCCTCGACCTCGTGATCGGGCATTTCCTCGTAGTTCACCGTCTTGGTCATGACTATTCCTTGCCGCCCAGAACGATGGACTCTCCGCAGGATTCGCAGGAGGACTTGGACTCGGTGCAGGAAGCGCAGGCCGCGGACTTGGCCGGAGCCTTCTCCGCCGCCGGAGCGATAATTTCCTGCGGAAGTTCCTCTTCCTCGGGGCTCTTTTCCTTGAGCGCGGTCTTCTCGCCCACGCCGAGATACTGCTCGTCGTAATCAGTGACGATGGCCATGGACACGGGCAGGAGCATCTCGCCCAGCTCGCGGAACCGGGAACCGATGCCGGTCTGGAGTTCCTTGCCGATGGCCAGCAGTCTGTCCAGAATGATGTCCATGTTCACGGTGGGGTACTTTTCGCCGCCCTTGAAGCCCGCCTTGTTGCAGGTATGGGCCTCGCCGCCGATGGAAGTGGGCACGCCGTACAAACGGCAGGTGATGGGCCGGTTCTCGTAGATGGAGCACAGGTCGTCGTCACCGAGCATGGGACAACGCACCCGGGCCTTGGCCACCTCGAGCAGGATGTCGTTGACCGGACGTCCTTCCTGGCTGGCCTTGAAGACCTTGCGCTTGAGCTTGTGGATCTCGCGGTCGGCCTTGTCGGCGCGGTCCAGGATGGCCGAACGCTCCAGGCCGGAAAATTTTTCGTTGAACTTGGCGTTGATGTACATGCCCTCGACCAGGGTCACGTCGAACAGGGCGTAGCAGCAGTCGCTGCAGCCCTTGCCACATTTGACCAGGTCCGGCATCTCGGTCTCGAACTTATTGAAGACCGCGTCTACCTCGGCCACGATGGCTTCGTATTTTTTGAAATACTCCGTAAAATCAAGGGCCATTATCTACTCCTGGACCGGTCCGGCTGAAACGCCGGCCATAGATGGTGTTTCGCGTAGGACCAATTAAGTCGTGATTCGGCGCCGTCAACCGCGCTGCCGCAAAAAAGAGAGAGGCTTGCCCTGAGAAATTGAGGCCTTCGGACGACGGCTTCGGTGGTGAAAGGCTGCCGGTGACGTTTCCCCGTGGCCGCACCTTTCGGCGCGTCCACCGTCCGGCGGCCACAAAATGGAACGGGAGCGGCGGATATCCGCCGCTCCCGTAGCCATATCAGATCGTAAAGACTAGTTCTCTTCGACAGTGATGGCGTCGTTCTCACAGACCTCGACGCAGGACTCACAACCGAGACATTCGTCTTCGTTGACCGCAACGGCTTTGCCATCCTGAAGTTCGTAAACTTCAACGGGGCAAACGTCCACGCATTCGCCGTCGCCGGTGCACTTGTCGGTGTCGATAGTGATAGTGTAGCCCATTTTTCCCTCCAGAAGATAATTGGGATGCCCACTTTGGGGCTGTTTCTCGCGCTGTCCGTTCAGCTTGTGAACGGGACTGGACACGACATTTCATAGTACGATTCCGGTCACGCGGGACCGGGCACGAACTTGCTGATATATTCATGGCAGCCCTGTGTCAAGCCATGAAAGCGCTTTTCCAAAGTCCTACAAATTCGTGACCTGCGATGGCGGCTTGTGATGCGGCCCGGAGTCGTTTAACCTTAGGGCCTGAAATAACGAGACCAACCAAACGAGGTACTCATATGTTTACAAATGATGAATTGAAAAAATACGCCGAAACCCTGTGGTGGGGATTGTCCACCGCCCGAACCAAACCCTATGAGCCGGGCGACTTCGTGCTTCTGCGCTTCGACCCGGACGCCCTGCCCCTGGCCGAGGCGATGTACGACCTGCTCATGGAAAAGGGCATCAATCCGATTCCCCGCCAGAATCTTTCCTCCAACATGGAGCTTTCCTTCTATGGTAAGGGCAACGACAACCAGCTGACCGCCGTCCCGGCCGGAGACCGCGAATTCATCGGCGGCCTGAACGGGCTGATCTCGCTCATCGCCCCGTCCTCCCTGACCCATTTGCAGAATATCGACTCCAAGCGCATCGGGCAGGCGGCCGTGGCCCGGAAGTTCATGCGCGACATCATGGAAAAGCGCGAGCAGACCGGCGACTTCGGCTGGACCCTGTGCATCTACCCCACTCCGGCCCTGGCCGAGGCGGCCAAGCTGTCCATGAACGACTTCAAGGCGCAGGTCGTCAAGGCCTGCTACCTGGACGACGCCAACCCGCCCGCCCGCTGGAACGAGATCTTCGAGGAGGCCGAAAAGGTCAAATCCTGGCTGAACAGCCTGGCCATCGAGCATCTGCGCATCCAATCCAAGGACACGGACCTCATCGTGGTCCCTGGCGAGCAGCGCCGCTGGCTCGGCGTGTCCGGCCACAATATCCCGTCGTTCGAGATATTCCTCTCGCCGGACTGGCGCGGTACCGAAGGCGTGTACTACGCGGACCAGCCGTCCTTCCGCTCCGGCAACTTCGTGGAAGGCGTGCGCCTGACCTTTGAAAAAGGCGTGGCCGTCAAGACCGAGGCCAAGACCGGCGGCGACTTCGTTGCCAAGCAGCTGACTCTGGACGACGGCGCCAACAGGCTGGGCGAATTCTCCCTGACCGACCGCCGCTTCTCCAAGATCAACGCCTTCATGGCAAACACCCTGTTCGACGAAAACTTCGGCGGCCCCCAGGGCAACTGCCACGTGGCCGTGGGCGCGTCCTACGCCGACACCTTCTCCGGCGACCAGTCCACCCTGGACGAGGGACTGAAAAAGGAACTCGGCTTCAACGACTCCGCCCTGCACTGGGATCTGGTCAACACCCAACAGAAAACCGTCACCGCCACGCTCAAGGGCGGCGAGGAAGTCGTCATCTACACCGACGGCGAGTTCCAGTACGAATAGAAAGAGCCTTCGGCATCCGGGGTAAGGGGAGAGGGAACCCTTGAAAAGGACTTCCCGCTTTCCCCTTTCCCCGGCCATTCTATCCCGCTCCCTCCTCAACCACTTGCGCAGCTTCGCGGAGGGAGGTGCCGTAAAATGGAATATTCGGAAAGGGTTGCCTTTCTTCCTTTCGAAGCGATACATCTACATACGTTTGATAACGTCGCGAAGCGCGCAAAAAGTTTTGAAGGGGAGTCCATTGGGGAAACTTTTCAAAAGTAGCCCCTATGGCCGCCGGAGGCATTTCCACCATGAGCACACGTAATATCTATCTGAAGACTGTCCCGCCCGAAGAGGCGGTTGCCCTGGCCAAAGAAAACCTCGACCGCGACACCCTGCTCGGCACCGAGCGGGTACCCACGCACGAGGCGGCGGGCCGGGTTACTGCCGGCCCCATCTATGCCAGGTATTCCTCGCCCACCTTCCACGCGGCGGCCATGGACGGCGTGGCCGTTGTCGCCGAATCCACCTTTGCGGCCCGCGAAGACGCGCCGGTGGCCCTGGAGCAAGGAGAGGGATTTCTGTTCGTCAACACCGGCAATCCCCTGCCCGACGGCAAAAACGCTGTGGTCATGATCGAAAACGTGGTCCAAAAGGACGAGATGACCGTGCTCATCGACGGTCCCGCCTTCCCCTGGCAGCACGTCCGCCGCATCGGCGAGGACATCGTGGCCACGGAACTGCTCATCCCCCAAAACCGCGAGCTGACCCCGTCCGACATCGGCGCGCTCATCTCGGCGGGCATCTACGACGTGGAGGTCCGCGATCGCGTCAGGACCATTTTTCTGCCCACGGGCGATGAAGTCTTGAATTTCCTGGACAGGCCCGAGCCGCGCGCCGGGCAGGTCATCGAATCCAATTCCCAGGTTTTTCGGGCCTACGCCAAGAGCTGGGGCATCGACGCTCAATGGTCAGCCCCGGTGCCGGACAATGAAGACGCCCTGCGCGAGGCCGTCGTGGACGGGCTGCGCAAGGGATGCCAGATGGTCGTGGTCGGTGCCGGATCCAGCGCCGGGAGCAAGGACTACTCCAAGAAGGTATTCGAATCCATCGGCACGGTCCTGGTCCACGGAATATCGGTCATGCCGGGCAAGCCGAGCCTGCTGGCCGTGACCGACGAGCGCAGCGGCTATCCTGGCAGACTTCTTGTGGGCGCGCCGGGCTACCCGGTTTCGGCCATCGTCTGCCACGAGAAGATTCTCGCGCCCGTGGTCCACTGGCTCATGGGCAAGTCCGCGCCCGAACGTCACGAGACGGACATCGTCCTGGCCCGCAAGACGCCTTCCAGGCCGGGCATGCGCGAGGCCATCCGCCTGGCCGCCGGACGCATCGGCGAAAACATCGTGGGCGCCCCACTTGCCCGAGGCGCGGGCATGATCTCGACCATGACCAAGGCTCAGGCAGTGACCTACATTCCCGAGGACGTCGAAGGTGTGGAACAGGGCCAGACGGTTCGGGCCGAGTTGCTGGTTCACAAGAGCGACCTGGACCGGGTGCTGGTTCACGTGGGCAGCCACGACAACACCCTGGATCTGCTTGCGAACGAACTGATGGGGCTGTCCGCCCCCCTGCGTCTGGTTTCCAGCCACGCCGGGTCCATGGGCGGCCTGACCGCGCTCAAGGCGGGTTCGGCACTATTTGCGGGTGCTCACCTGTTCGATCCCGAGACCGGAGATTTCAACTTTCCCTTCATCAAACGGTATTTGTGCGATCTGCCGGTGACCGTGGTCAACCTCGCGATCCGTCACCAGGGACTCATCATCGCCAAGGGCAACCCTTCGTCCGTTCGGGGCGTAAAGGATCTGACCCGCGAGGACGTGGTCTTCATCAACCGGCAGCGCGGGGCCGGTACGCGCATCCTGCTCGACCATCACCTGAAGAAGGCGGGCATTGATCCGCGCGATGTGACCGGCTACGACAACGAGGAATTCACCCACATGGCCGTGGCAGTAAACGTGCTCACCGGCGCTGCCACGTGCGGCCTAGGCATCTACGCGGCGGCCAAGGCGCTGGGCCTGGATTTCGTGCCTCTGGCCCATGAGCGTTATGACCTGGTCATTCCGGACAAACACATGGACGACCCGCGTATCCAGACGCTTCTGTCGACAATCGCAAAAAAATCCGTCCAGACCAAGATCAAGGCCCAGGGCGGATACGAGACGGACATGACCGGCAGCATCATGGAACCGGGCATGGGATTGGGGCAGGATTAGAGCAGGGAGGCTGCCTTGGCCTCTTCGGCCGGGCGGACCTCGACGGCCTTGGGGCCGGTGTCCTCATCGGTCAGGCTGAAGGTGACCTTTTCGCCGGGCTCCAGGGTCTGGAAGCCGTCGCGGACGATCTCGGTGTAGTGGACGAAAACATCGCGACCGTCCTCGCCAGTGATGAAACCGAATCCCTTCTGTTCGTTGAACCAGGTCACTTCACCCTTGTGTCGCATGGCTTCCTCCGCACATATCCGCATGAAATTTGTTGGATACTACCCGTTGGCCGGGGTCTTGGCAATGCGCCCGCCCCCCCGGCCCGACAATGAAATTAGGACGTCTCGTCCGGGCCGTCGTCCGCTTCCGCGTCCGTGGCCGGGTCAAAACCGTCCTCCTTCTTTGTCTGCTTGCGCTTAAGTTTTTCTTCTTTCTTCTTTTTCTTCGCCAACTCTTTTTGCCGCTTTGCGAACTTGTAATTCGGTTTGGCCAAAACAACTCCCTGTTATGGGTGGCCGGCCTGACGCCGGAAAATAAAAAGCCCGTCCCTCCCTTGAGAGAGACGGGCATATATGCCTTTTATTGGCGGGTGCGGACTACCAGCGGGGGCGCTCCACACGGGGCTTGGCTTCGTTGACCTTCAGGTTACGGCCGCCGAAGTCCTTACCGTCCAGCGCCTCGATGGCGTCCAGAGCGGCGGAATCGTCGTCCATTTCCACGAAACCGAAACCGCGCGGGCGGCCGGTCTCACGGTCTTCGATCAGTTTGACGGAAGAAACCTGACCGTGGGCTTCGAAAGCAGCACGGACTTCGTCTTCGGTGGCGGACCAGGGCAGATTGCCGACATAGATATTCTTGGACATGTTATTCACTCCTGGTGAATGAAATTTGATGCTTACGCATCGATGAAATAATAAGAGAAGCAGCGTACACGATGCGCACACTGCTTCTCGATATACCTGTTTCCTTTCCCCAGTCAGCGTCGGCCGGAAATGAGACCGTCCCCTAAGGGTCCCGCTGACACACTAGTGGGCACAGTTCTCCAAATAACAGAATAAGTCAAGGGGTTTTTTAAAATTTAAACGGAATTAATTGGCGGGGTTCCATTTTCACCCCCTGGACATATCCGCCTCAAACCCGCTCCGGTCGCCGCAAAACCGCTGTCGGCCATCCCCCAGCACCATGATTCGGTTGATTGCAGGCACCCTGTCTTCGGCATAATGGGAGACCATGATCAGTGGCGTTCCGGCTTCGGCCAGCCGTTCGACAAGCTCGATGGTCAGGCCCCAGGATGCCGGGTCCAGACCGGAAAGCGGCTCGTCCAGAAGCAGCAGCCTCGGCCCCGGGGCCATGGCCCGTGCCAGAAAGACCCTGCGCTGCTGACCGTAGGACATGTGCCGCAGACGGCGGGAACCCAGACCGGACAGTCCGACGATGTCCAGCCATTGCTCGGCCCCGAGCCGTTCCCTGCTGGTGGGCTCGTCGAGCATGCCCACGGAACCGCGGAACCCGGACATGACCGTTTCCTCGGCGGTCACTTCCCAGCCCAGCTCTCGGGCATACCCGATCTGGAGGTCCGGCGAGACCACGCCGATGAGCGGCCGGGCCTCGTCCATGGTCATGCCGCCGAACCGCTCCACCAGGCCGGTGCCCCGGTCGCCATCGGCATAGGGGGCAATGTGGCTCAGGATCAGCTTCAGCAGCGTGGATTTGCCCGCCCCGTTCTCGCCGAGCACCAGCCAGTTCTCGCCCGGCAGGACCTGCCAGTTGATGTCATGGAGAATGCGCTTGCCGTCGGCCACCACGGACACGTTGGTCATGCGCAGCAGATACTCGAAATTTTCCGGCCTAGGCGCTGGCGGGAGATCGCAGGCAACCGCGTCCGGTGCGGTTGCGCTCAGGGCGCGCTCTGCCTGTTCCCGCTCTCCCTCGGCCAGAATCCCGCCGTGATCCAGAGCCAGCGCGTGGCGCACGCAATTAGGCAGATCGCCCGCTCGGTGGGCGGCGCAGACCAGGGTGGTCCGTTCTCCGGCCCGGTCGAGCAGTTCGACAACCTCGCCCCGCGACCCGGCATCCAGCCCGTCCAGGGCCTCGTCCAGGAGCAGAATGTCCGGCTCGGGAGCCAGGGCCCGGGCCACCAGGAGCTTTCGTACCTGACCGGTTGAAAGCGTTCGCATCTCGCTCTCGGCCAGGTCGCGTATGCCGAGAAGGTCGATGACCGCATCCGCGGCGGCTTCCTCTTCAGGCTCGGCCCGATCATACATAATGGGAGTGTCGTAAAATCCGGCCAGGACCACGTCGCGGCCCTTCACCCGGGGAGTGTGCAGGAAATAGAAGTCCTGCATATCCGCCGATACCAGGCCGATACGCTGGCGCAAACCGAGCACGGTCCGTTGCGGTCCCTCGCCGAAGTCGTAGACGCGTTCGCCCCCGATATCCGGGGTGATCTCGCCGCGCAGCAGACGCAACAGCGTGGTCTTGCCCGAGCCGTTACGCCCGGTTACGGCGGTATGGCGACCGCGCTCCAGTTGCCAGGTTACGGGTCCGAGCAGACGCCTGCCGTTGCGGGTCACAGACACATCTTTAAAGGAAACAAGTGGATTCATTTGGCTATTGTCTCCTTTCCCGGCCCGGCTGGCAAGCCCCGACTTGTCAACGAAACACACCGGGCCTATGCTCCCTTCATGTCTGAAACAGTCGCCATTCTTCGCGTCCCGGAATACAGGCCCGAACAACTCGCCACGGCCGTTGACCGGCTGCTGCAAACCATCGGTTTCGCCCCCGCGCCCGGCGACCGCGTGCTGGTCAAGCCGAACCTGGTCAACGGGAGCAACGCGGCCAACTGTACGACCCATCCGCAAGTGGTTCGTGCGGCCTGCGCCTGGCTTCTGGACCACGGCGCGAAGGTTTCCGTGGGCGACTCACCGGCTTTCGGCCCCGCTTCCTCCGTGGCTCGCGCTTCCGGTCTGGAAACGGCGTTGGCCGACCTCGACCTCAAGACCATAAGCCTTGCCCACCCCACGCCGCTGCCCCTGACCCTGGGCGGAACAATCGGCCTGTCCCGCGACGCATTCGAGGCGGACCACATCCTCAACCTGCCCAAACTCAAGGTTCACTGCCAGATGACCATGTCCGGCGCGGTCAAGAACCTGTTCGGCTGCGTGGTCGGCTTCCGCAAGGCCCATGCCCACTACAAACTTGGGCACAGCCACACGGTTTTCCGCTCCATGATCTTGGATATATACCGAGCTCTGCCCCAGGCCGTGCACCTCATGGACGCCATCGAGCCCATGCACAGGGACGGCCCCATCAAGGGCGAGCCGTTCCCGCTCGGCATGTTGGCCGCAGCAAAAAATGGCGTGGCCCTTGACACCATGGCCGGCACCCTGCTCGGTCTCACCCCGGAACAAGTCCCTCTGTGGGAGGAAGCCCGGACCCGAGACATGGAAGGCGCCAACCCTGCCCGACTGACCTATCCTCTTGAATCATTAGAAGGGTTTGACACCACTGGGTTCACGCTTTCCGAAGTACGCGAACTGTCCTTCGCACCCATGCGGCTGATCCGTGGACGTGTACGCAGCCTGTTGAAACATCTTGCAAAAAATTGATTCCCCTTGCGTAAAATAGGGTTGAACGGTATGGACAACCATGACCATTCGGCAGCGTTTCACCATCACCGGGCAGGTGCAGGGAGTGGGGTTCAGGCCCTTTGTCTACCGCATCGCCATTGACCACGGCGTCACCGGGTCCGTGAACAACTCTTCGGACGGCGTGCTCATCGAGGTGCAGGGCGACGCCGAGCAGGTCAACGGATTTGCTGAAGATCTGACCGGCAAGCTGCCGCCGCTGGCCCGAATCGTCACCCTGGATTTCGAGGAGCTTGACGCGGTGGACGGTGAGGATGGTTTCATCATCCTGGAATCCACCAAGAGCCAGGGCCATTCCGTGCTCATCAGCCCGGATGTGGCCACCTGTCAGGATTGCCTGGACGACATGAACGATCCGGACAACCGCCGCTACCGTTATCCCTTCACCAACTGCACCAATTGCGGACCGCGCTACACCATCACGCGATCCATCCCGTACGACCGACCCCAGACCTCCATGGCCAGGTTCACCTTGTGCTCGGAGTGTGGCGCAGAGTACGTCGACCCGCTGGACCGCCGTTTTCATGCGCAACCCAACGCCTGTCCGCGCTGCGGCCCAAGGACCTGGCTGACCGATCGTGACGGTATGGTCGTGGCCCAGGGCGACGAGTCCCTGCGCAGGTTGGCCATCGAACTGGCGGCGGGCAAAATCGCGGCGGTAAAGGGGCTGGGCGGTTTCCATCTGGTCTGCGACGCGGGAACACGCGAAGCCGTGGATGAACTGCGCCGCCGCAAACACCGCCCGGACAAGCCGCTGGCCGTGATGGTGGCGGACATGGCAGCAGCCCGGCAGCTGGCCCACGTCTCCCCCGCCGAGGAGGAATGGCTGACCGGCATCCGCAGACCCATTGTCCTGACTGCCAAGAAGCGTCCGTTCCCTCTGGCGAAGAGCGTGGCCCCGGATACGGATTTCGTCGGATTGATGCTGCCCTACACGCCTCTGCACCACGTCCTGCTCCACGACTACGCCGAGCTCAAGGGGGAGGAGGCCGCGCTGGTCATGACCTCGGGCAACATGAGCTCCGAGCCCATCTGTCTGGACAACGACGAAGCCCTGGAGCGGCTCAAGGACATCGCGGACATCTTTCTGTTCCACAACCGGGACATCCTCATCCGTACGGACGACTCCGTGGTCCGGGTCAATCCGGACACGGCCGAGCCGATCTTCATGCGCAGGGCTCGCGGTTTCGTGCCTTCCCCGGTTTTCATGCCGACCAAGGGAGAGACCGTCCTCGGCGTGGGGCCTGAGCTGAAATGCACCCTGACCCTGACCAAGGGAGACCAGGCGTTCACCAGCCAGCACATCGGCAACATGTCGAACCTGGAAACACTGGAGTTCCACAACGAGATACGCGCCCATCTCGAAGACATCCTGCAGGTCGAGCCCAAGCTCATCGTCCGAGACCTGCACCCGGACTACATGACCACCTCCCTGGCCGAGGAGTTGGGCCGGAATCGGGGTATCCCCGTGGCCGCATTGCAGCACCACTACGCCCACATCCATGCGGTCCTGGCCGAAAACAAATTCGACGGGCCGGTCATCGGTCTGGCTCTGGACGGTACGGGCTATGGCGAGGACGGGACCATCTGGGGAGGCGAATGTCTGCTGGTGGACCCGACGGAACTGGATCACCAGCGGCTGGCCCACTTCACGCGCTTCCGGCTGCCCGGCGGCGAGGCGGCGGTCAAGGAACCGTGGCGCATCGCCCAGGCCGCCCTGTGGGAGATCGGCATCAAGGAGCCGGGCAAATATGTTTGGCCCTGGCTGAACCAATACGAAGCGGAAAGCCGCTTCCTGCCGCAGATGCTCGAAAAGGGATTGAACGCGCCCCTGACTTCGAGCTGCGGACGGCTGTTCGATGGCGTAGCCGCCCTGTGCGGACTGACCACGGCCATCACCTACGAAGGACAGGCGGCCATCCTTTTGGAAAAAGCCCAGGACATGGACGAGACCGGGGCATACCCCTGCCCGCTCAAGTCCGACGACCCGGTAGCCCTGGACACCCTGACCATGGTGGCAGCCGCGCTCGACGACCTGGAGCACGGTGTGGACGTGGGCAAAATCGCCCGGCGTTTCCATCTGGGGCTGATCAACGGACTTACCGAGATGGCCTTCTCGTTCTCCATGCTGCTGGACATCCACAACGTGGCCCTGTCCGGCGGGGTCATGCAGAACCTGACCCTGGCCAAGGAATTGCCTCTGGCCCTCCAGGGCGCGGGTCTGCTACCCTTGGTCCATACCCAGTTGCCGCCAAACGACGGGTGCATATCCCTGGGCCAGGCGGCGTGGGGACTGCACAAACTGCTCAACGAACCTTAGGGAGGGACCATGCCCAGGACTCTGACGCTGCTGACCGTTCTTTTCCTGCTGCTCGGCGCGTCACCGCTCCAGGCCGCCCCGCCCTGCACCCCGCCGGTCCTCGCCGCGGTGTCGATCAAGGAACAGACGTCCGGTTTCAAGGTGGACGCCGAATACCCGGCGCTCTGCTCGGATGCGCCCACCCGCACGGTGCGCGACTACGTGTCCCGGACCGTCCACGAATTCAAGAAGACCGATCCGGACCACGATCTACGTTTTTTCCCCCACCCCTATGAACTGATCACCCGCTACGCGGTCTGGTCTGCGCACAACGCCCGATACGCCTCGGTCAAGCTGCATGTCATGGCCTACACCGGCGGAGCTCATCCGAACAACTGGCCCATGACCTGGGTCTTCGACATGACCGATGGTAAGGAGATCACCCTGGAAAGGCTCTTCCCGGACCGCAAATCAGCCCTGAGCAAGGTGTCCGGTATGTGCCGGGAGGTGCTGTCCGCTTCGTTGGGAGACATGCTCCTACCGGACATGCTCGAGGCGGGCCTGGCTCCCACGGATGAAAACTTTCGGCGATTTGTTCTGACCGACGAAGGCGTGGCCTTTTTCTTCGGCCCCTATCAGGTGGCCCCCTACGCAGCAGGCGAACAGGTCGTGACCATCCCCTACGACCATCTGGCCGGACTCATGGCCCCGGACATCGTGACAGCTACCGGTATCCAGTGACCAACATTGCCCGCCGCGGAAAAATACGATAAGAATAATTATCCGTAATTATTGAACCAAGGAGCCCCCATGGAAATTCTACGCATCATCATCTCCATCCTCCTCCCCCCGCTTGGCGCTTTTCTCAAGGTCGGACTCGGGCTGCAATTCTGGGTCAACCTGCTCCTGACCCTGCTCGGCTACTTCCCCGGGCTGGTGCACGTCATCTGGCTGCTTTCCAGGCGATAAAAAAAGGGGGTCGGCATTTGCCGACCCCCTTTTTTCAATTTCACACTCAGAACCGTTCAAGGCCATCGCTCTGCGCAACCCCCGAAGAGCCGGGCAGCGCCCTGGGGGACGCGTACCCGCCGTCCCCACCCAAATCCGTCAAATCGAAGAAGCCGATGGCAAAATGCAACTGCTTGGCCTGCCCCGACAATTCCTCGGCGGTGGAAGCCAGTTCCTCGGAGGCCGAAGCGTTCTGCTGGATGGCCTCATCCAACCCCTGAATCCCGCTGTTCACCTGGCTTGCTCCATTGGACTGCTCATTGCTGGACGCCGAAATCTCCTGAACCAGCTCCGAGGTTCGCAGGATATCCGGAACCATTTTTGCCAACATGCCCCCGGCCTTTTCGGCCACGGTCACGGACTTGTGGGATAATTCGCTGATCTCGGCGGCAGCCTTTCCGCTGCGCTCTGCCAGTTGGCGGACTTCGGCCGCGACCACGGCAAACCCCTTGCCCTGCTCGCCCGCCCTGGCAGCCTCGATGGCCGCGTTCAAGGCCAGCAGATTGGTTTGCCTGGCGATCTCCTCGATGATGGATATCTTCTCCGCGATTTCGCGCATGGCCTCCACGGTCTCGCCCACGGCCCGACCGCCCTCCTCGGCGTCGCCGCTGGCCTGCCGCGACATGGCCTCGGTCTTGGCCGCGTTCTCGGAGTTCTGCCTGATGGAGTCCACAATGTGCTCCATGCTGGCCGAAACCTCTTCCACTCCGGCAGCCTGCTGATTGGCCCCCTCGGCCACGACCTCGGCCGTGGCGTTCAGTTCCTCGGCCCCGGTGGTCACGCTTGAAGACGCCTCGGAAACGTCTTTGACCACACCGACCAGCTTTTCGACCATGGACCGCATGGCCCCGTAGACCGATCTGCCGTCCTTTGTCCCATCGAACCGTACGCCGAGTCGGCCCTCCGCGATGAGTCGCGTGATGCGCACCAGCTCCATGGGGTCAGTACCGAGTTGACCGAGCACGCCCCGCACGATGAACACGGCAAACACCAGGCTCAGCACAATGGCCAGCAGTCCGATGCCCATGGCCAGCCGGGCCAGCCAGGCCGCACGAGTCCCGACTTCCACGGCACGCTCACCGGCCAGCCGCTCACCTTCCACGGAAAGATTCTCCACCAGCGGCTCGATGGCGTGGACGGCCTTGCGCATCCGCTCGGTGATTTCGCTGATACGTCCATCCTCGGCCACCAGCGCATCAAAAGACACCGCATACGCCTTGGTCATGGCAACGGCCTCGTTCACGAACTTTTCGTCCGCACCGGACCGTTCAAAGGCGGCAACGAGCTTCTCCAGGCTGGCGTGGGTCTTGTGCACGTATTTTTCCTGTCCGCGCAGCAGGTAATCCTTTTCACCACGACGGACCATGAGCAGGAGCCCCTTGACGTCAGGCACGAACACGGAATCCAGGAGCTTCTCCACGTTCCCGGCCACGGAGCGGACAACCTGGTAATCGGCTTCGGAACGGCTCGTGCGGAAGAGATCGAAGGCGGCCCGATACGCGGCCAACTCCTTGGCCACATCATCAAGCAGCGCACTCTTTTCCTTGAGGCTCAGGTCGTGTTCGAACCGGTCCATTGTGTCGAGCAGGCGGCTCAGGTAGCGGTCCGCGCCGGTACGATGGAAATCCTTTTCCCAACGACGCATGAAGAGCATGTCGATGTACAGGTCCTGAACTTGATGCCGCTCGAAAGAGGATTCCGCCGCATGGACCACATCCCGGAACGTGCCCTGAAGGCCGGAATCCGGGGTCAGCCCGCGGCGCTCCCAGGCAGCGACCAACTCCTGAAAAGCGGCCATGTATTCGGCGGCCGCAGCCTCAACGGACCGGGCCTTGCCCGCCAGTTCCGGCTGGCCGATAGCCGTGGCCAGCGGCTCGATGGCGGCCGCCTGCTCCTTCACACGGTTCAGATTGGCCTCAAGCGTCGAGACATATTTCTTGTCCAGTCGAAGGAGAAAATCCTTTTCATTGCGACGGCATTGCAGCATGGCGATCTCCGCCTGCCTTGCGTGAGAGCTGATCGCCACCTGCTCTTGCAACAACCGGTCGAAATCCCGTACCGACGCTGTATTGGCAAATTGGTAAAGGGCCACGACCACGAGCAGGAGGAAGCTTGCGGTACCGAAGCCGATCATCAATTTGGTTCTGAGTTTCAATCCATGGAACATGCGAATCTCCTTCCTGAGAATGACTACTGTATCAGCACGTCATCCAACAGAGATTCATTTCCATCCATTATTTTAATGTGACGATTGGGAAACAAGAAGGGCCGGAGGAATACCTCCGGCCCTTCTTGAAATCCATTTAACGCTCGCGATCAGATGGTGACCCGGTTCACGCCCTGAATGGCGCTGAGGGCATTGCGCACCGTTTCATCGGGCTTGGCGTGGACCATGTATACGGTCTGGACCTGCTCACCGAGCTTGCGGGAATTGTTCTCACGGATATTCACCCCCATCTCGCCCATGAGGGTGCCGAATTTGCCGAACATGCCCGGCTTGTCCTCGTGGGTGATGAAGATGGTGTAGACGTCGGCCCCTTCCTCTTCCACCGTCTCGCCCACGTTCACGGAGTTTCCGTACTCTCCGCGTTTGAGGTAGCCGGTGACCACCTCGGCGATCTCCAGCCCCGTGCGGATGGTCGCATTGTTGGTGGACGCGCCCAGATGGGCGGACATGACGATGTTGTCCAACTCCTGGAGCTTGTTGACGAAGGGCAGTCCCTCGCGCTTGGGTTCGGTCTCGTAGCAATCGAGCGCCGCGCCCGCTATCTGCCCGGTCTTGAGCGCACGATACAGGGCGTCCTCGGACACGTTCCTGCCACGCGAAGCGTTGATCAGATAGGCGGTGTCCTTCATCAGTGCGAGTTCCGGTTCCCTGATGACCGGATCGACACCGCCGCAGTGCAGGGACACGAAATCGGCCTTGCGCAGCAACTCCTCGACGGTGTCCACGTATGTCAGGGGGGCGTCGATGGAGCGGTAGAGATCGTAGCCCAGGACCTTCATGCCCAGCGCCGAGGCCTTGGTCGCCACGGCCTGGCCTATGCGGCCGCAACCGATGATGCCGAGCGTCTTGCCGAACAGCTCCACGCCCCGGAACCGCTTCTTGTGCCAGGTGCCGCCCATGAGGGTTCGGTGGGCAAACGGCACCTTGCGGGCGATGGCGAACATCAGGCCCAGGGCGTGCTCCGCCGTGGCGTTGGTGTTGCCGTTGGGCGCGAACTTGACGATCACGCCCAGTGCCTTGGCCGCTTCCAGGTCGATATTGTCCGTGCCCACCCCGCCACGTCCGACGATCTTGAGCTTGCCCCCGTCCTTCACTCCGGCCTCCAGCAGGGCCCTGTTGACCTTGGTGGCCGATCGCACAAGCAGGGCGTCGAAGGAGCCGATCTCGGAGAGGAGGTCCTCCTCGTCACGTTTCTCGGCCTCCACGGTGAATCCCTGCTGTTTCAAGTACTTCTGCGCTTCTTCCACGATACCGTCGTTGGCAAGTATCCGCATGGTCGCTTCCCCTTGATATGCTGCATTGTCGGACGTTTTGGGCTTCCCTAAATCAAATGGCGCTTCCTCGAATCGGTTGAAGTGGTATGGATCGGGCCTGGACCGTCGCAGCCCCGGTTAGAGTTTTTTCAACTCCACCTCGAGCTTATCCAGATACTCAGCAAGCATTTCAGGCGTGATGTCGCCCATGTGGCCAACTCGAAAAACCAGTCCGCGCCCGGCTTCCTCCAGGGCGGCGTTCATCTTCCCGTAGCCCGGGTCCATGAGATACCCTTCGTCGCGCAGGCCTTCCTTCACACCATTCTTGAGCTGGGCCAGGGTCACGCCCTTGGGGCAACGCACCGTGGACAAGGTGGGCGAACGATAGCCCTCGGCGGCGAACATTTCGTACCCGTCGATCCCGGCGACCCACTGCTCCACCTGGCCGCGCATGGCCGCATGACGGGCGAAGCGGTTCTCGATGCCTTCCTCGTTCACGATGCGGTCGAGCTGGTACCACATCTGGTTGACCAGGCAGGTGTTCGGCGTGGTCAGGGTCTGATTCTTGCGGGCTTTGTCCAAATGCTTGGTGATGTCGTGGTGATGGCCCTTGTTGGTCACCTTCGCGGCCTTTTCCTCGGCCTCTTTCGAGACGAAGCCGATGCCGAAACCGGCAGGCAGGCCCAAGGACTTCTGCGTGGCCGTGGAATACATGGCGGCACCGGATTCGGACAGATCGAGCGGCGCGCCGCCGAAGATGGACACGCCATCCACCAGGGGCATGGCACCATGCTTGCAGATGACTTCGCACACGGCCTTAACGTCGTTGACAACGCCGGTGGAGGTCTCGTTGTGGGTGAAGGAGACAACCTCGGGCTTCAGCTCCCTGAGTTTGTCTTCCAGCACGTTCAGGTCGATGGCCTGGCCGTAATCGAACTTGAGGTTCTCGGCCTTTTTCCCGTTGCTGACGGCGATGTTGTAGTACATGTCGCCGAACGCCCCCACGGAAACGTTCAGGATGGTTTCCCCGTCGGCCACCAGGGAGCGGACAGAGGTCTCCATGGCGGTGGAACCGGAGCCAAGGCAGAGGATCGGCTCAAAGTCATCCCCGCACCCGGCGAGCTTGCGCAGATTCTCGCGGATGGGTACGCAGCGCAGGTCGTTCTCCGTATCCCGGTGCCCGAATTCGGGCAACAGGGCCGCTTCCTTGACGTCCTGCCGTATGTAGGTCGGCCCGGTGATGAACAGTTTCAAAGGCGCAAAATTCGGCTTGCTCATAGTCTCTACCCTTCAGTGATTGTGACAAAAAGAAAAGTCAGCTCCGTACCATGAAAAATGTTTTTGATCAGTATAACGGGCTGGTCGGAAACGCAAGATGGACAAAGGCAGGAGGGTGCGGCATGGAACTCGTGGGCACCGATCGGAACCGCTGACAAGCCTCGCCTTGCGCCTCCGGAAATCTTGGTGGGGCCGCAAAACTTGCCAACCGGCAAAAAAGGTCTTACTCCTCTTCCCTTCACCCCCACCCATGGAGTAATAAGACATGGCCCAGCTTGGACCCCATATATCGATTTCCGACGAACAGCTCATCACCCGCGCCTTCGGGGTGGTGGACATGGAACAGTTTCAGCACTGGCCCGAAAAGGTCAAGAAGCTTGCCTCGAACCTGGCCGCCGAACTTTTTCTGGTGCGCTACAACCCGTTCATCGACCCCGAACTGGTCAAGACCGCCGTGGAACGACGGCTGAACATGTCCCGGCCCATGCTGGACCGCGAGTTCGCCACCATCCTGACCAAAGGCATCGAACTGTTCTGGGAGCGCCACGAGAACGAACTGGCCTTCCGCGACGACATCGTCTCGCGTCTGAAGAAGTTCATGCCCGAGGACGCCATCGGCAACGAGCCGCACTCGCGCATCGAGTCGGCAACCGACGCCACCGACCTGCGCATGGAACTGCCCATGCTCGTGCTTTTCCCCGAGGACGAGTCCCAGATTCAGGGCATCGTCCGGTTGGCCAACGAGATGCACTTCGGCGTCATCCCGCGCGGCGGCGGCACGGGCGCGACCGGCGGGGCCATCCCGGCCGAGGCGCGCTGCGTGATCCTGTCGCTCTCCCGCTTCAAGAAGATTATCAACATCGACCCGGCCGAACGGACCATGACCGCCCAGTCCGGCGTGATCACCCTGAACGCCATCCAGGCCGCCGCCAAGAAAGGGCTGCTCTTCACCGTTGACCCGGCCTCCAAGGCGGGTTCCTCGCTGGGCGGCAATATCTCGGAAAACGCGGGCGGCCCCTTCGCCTTCGAATACGGCACGACCATCGACAACATCCTGAGCTATCGCATGGTCCGGCCCGACGGCACGCTCATCGAAGTCCGCCGCAAGAATCACCCGCGCCACAAGATCTATCCCTTTGACACGGCCGTGTTCGAGATCCTGGACCAGCAGGGCAAACTGCTGGACACCGTGACGCTCAACGGCGACGAAATCCGCGGCCCGGGCCTGGGCAAGGACGTGTCCAACAAGTACCTGGGCGGCCTGCCTGGCGTGCAGAAGGAAGGCACGGACGGAATCATCACCACGGCGACCTTCGTCTGCTACCCCACCCTGGCCCATTCCCAGGTGCTCTGTCTGGAGTTCTTCGGCCGGTCCATGGGCAACGCCATGCTGGTCATCAAGGATGTGGTCAACATGCGTGACAACATCCGCGAGGAAGGCGACCTGGTCAAGATTTCGGCCCTTGAGGAATTCGGCCCCAAATACGTCCAGGCCATCGAGTACCAGACCAAGTCCACCCAATATGAAGGCGACCCCATCTCGGTCATCATCATGCAGTTGGATTCGGACAGCAGGGAGGCCCTGGACGCCGCCTGCCAGACCGTGCTCGCCCTGGCCCAGCCCTATGACGGCGTGGACATCTTCGCCGCCCGCGACGAACGCGAAGCCGAAGTCTTCTGGGAGGACCGCCACAAGCTGTCGGCCATCGCCCGGCGCACCTCGGGATTCAAGATCAACGAGGACGTGGTCATTCCCATGGAGGTCATCCCCCAGTTCTCGGAGTTCCTCGAGGACCTGAACCTCATCTATCTGGCGAACATCTACGCGGCCACCCTGGACAAGGTCGAAGACCTGGAGGGCGTCAATCCGAACGACAAGGATATCAAGGAGGCGCGCGAGCGCATCCGGGCCATCCTGGACCGTGAGATCACCTCCAACGACTTCTCGGACGTGGAGCAGGAAGCCCAATGCCGGTTCCTGTTCCTCAAGCTGCGCGACACCTACCCCAAGCTCGATCGCGAGATCAAAGCCCTGTGGCAGGAGCTGCAGCTCAAGCGCATCGTCATCGCCAACCACATGCACGCAGGCGATGGCAACTGCCACGTCAACCTGCCGGTCAACTCCAACGACGCCGAGATGCTGGCCGCCGCCCACGAGGCCGCGGACACGGTCATGACCAAGGTGCTGGAGATGGGCGGCCAGGTGTCCGGCGAACACGGCATCGGCATCACCAAGATCGGCTTTTTGAGCGACGAAAAGATCAAGGCGCTCAGCGAATACCGCAAACAGGTGGACCCCAATGGGGTCTTCAACCCCGGCAAGCTGACCTCCAAGACCCTGCCGAGCACGCCGTTCACCTTCTCCTTCAACCGGCTGATCCATGACCTGGACGGCACGGCGCTCAAGGACAAGGAAGCGCTCATGGGGCTGCTCAAGAACATCCAGACCTGCACCCGCTGCGGCAAGTGCAAACAGGTCTGCCCCATGTATCAGCCAGCGCGCGGCCTGATGTATCACCCGCGCAACAAGAACATCGCGCTGGGTGCGCTCATCGAGGGCATCTACTATTCGCAGATTCAGACGGGCGAGCCCGCCCATGAGCTGATGAAGGAACTGCGCGACCTCATGGAACACTGCACGGCCTGCGGTAAGTGCCAGGCCGCCTGCCCGGTCAAGATCGACTCGGCCGGTGCCGCCCTGTCCATGCGCTCGTTCCTCGACTCCAAGGGCAAGTCCGGCCATCCGCTCAAGCAGATCGTGCTGCGCAATCTGGCCAAGAACCCGGCCCAGACCCTGCCTGTGGCTGCCAAATTCCTGTCCATCGGCCAGTCCATCCAGGACAAGACCCTGGGCATGGTCCCGGCCCGCTGGCTGTCACGCATCCAGTCGCCCGTGGTCAAACACCATACCCCGGACATGGACTACCACAACCTGTCGGAAAAGCTCCATCTCGAAGAGGGTTCGGTGTTCAAGAACCCGAACGCGGACCGCGACGAGACCGTGCTCTACTTCCCGGGTTGCGGCGCTTCGCTCTTCTCCCGGCCCATCGGCATGGCCTCGGTCTACCTGCTGCTCAAGAGCGGTGTGAACGTGGTCCTGCCCGATCACCACATGTGTTGCGGCTACCCGCTGCTCGCCTCGGGCTGCGAAGAGGCCTACAAGACCAACCGGCACCGCAACGTTCAGGAGTTCCTGGACCTGTTGGTCAAGACCGGCAAGGCGGGCCTGAAGGCCACCACCCTGCTCACGGCCTGCGGCACCTGCCGCGAGTCGCTGGAGACCTATGACTTCTCCTCGGAGCTGGCCGACCCGCTCAAACACCTGGATGTTGTCCAGTTCCTCATGGAGCGGCTGCCCGCCGTTCGCCAGACCGAAGCGGTCCTGTACCACTCGGCCTGCCATATGGAGTGGACCGGCGTACCCAAGCTCAAGGCTCCGGAGATGTACCGCGCGGCCCTGTCCAAGATTACCGGCACGGACGTGGACCTCTCTCCTGGCTGCTGCGGCGAGTCCGGAATGGGAGCCATGACCAGCCCGGCCATCTACAACAGGCTGCGCGAGCGCAAGCAGGAACAGCTGCGGGACGACCTCGGTCTCGACCGCAAGCGGCCCATCGTGGTCGGCTGCCCGTCGTGCAAGATCGGCATCAAGCGTTCCATGCTCCAGATGAAGCGGCCCAACCGCGTTCTGCACGCCGTGGAATACCTGGCCGAATGCGTGGGTGGTCCCAAGTGGGAGAAGGAACTTGTCAAACTGCTCGAAACCGTGGAGCGCAAGGGGGCATAGTCCCCTTCCCCCAGGCTTCGGCTCAGGGCGCTCCGCAGGCTTTCGGGTTTGCAAAACGGATTTTCCCGGCCTCACCCTCCCGCCCATCGTGGCGGGAGACAGTGGGGTCGGGCTTCCCTCCACCCCGTCCCTGCGCCGAGCTGTAAGCCATACGGCCTTTCTCCTTTCGGTGAACACATACGACGGCTTCGTTCACCTGACGCCATTTTTGCGTCAAACCGATGCGCCCAAAAACAACCTCTTCCCCACCCGGTGAACCCGGACCTTGACCGCGAGCGGCTGGCATGCTTTTTTGATTCGATCATTCACGCCATGAGGAATGTCCATGAACAGTCAGGAAGTACAACGCCTCTTCAATGAAAAGAACCGGTTCGCCGTTCACGCCGGGGTAGAGGTGACCGAGGTTTCGCCCGGCGCGGCCGTATGCCGAATGGCCGTGCGCGAGGAGCACCTGAACCCCTTTGGCACGGTCAACGCGGGGGCGATCTACACCCTGGCCGAAACCGCTTTCGGCGCGGCCGCCAACGGAAACGGCAACGTCGCCCTGGCCGTCAATCTCTCCATCGCCTACCTCAAGCCCGCCACAGGCAAGGAGCTAACCGCCACGGCCAGCGAACTTTCCGCCGGAGGGCACATGGCCACCTATTCGGTCCGGGTGACGGATGAAACCGGTAAACTCGTTGCCGACGTCCAGGCCATGGGCTACCGAACCAAGATCCCGCTGGAGGACGTCTAGATGCGCGCGCTCGGCATCGATTTCGGTCTCAAACGCGTGGGATTGGCCGTCAGTGACAGGACCGGCACCCTGGTTTCGCCGTTCAAGACCATCGAACGAACTTCCCGGCAGGCTCTCTTTGACGAACTGACCGGAATCATTCATGATGAAGCCATCGAAGCCGTTGTGGTCGGTTTGCCGCTCGCTCTGAACGGCGAGGACACCCTGACCACCCGGCAGGCCCGCAATTTCGCGCAGAGCCTGGAACGGAGGATCGACAAGCCCGTCCATCTCATGGACGAACGGCTGACCTCGGCCCAGGCCGAAGAGGAACTCAACGCCGCCGGACTATACGGCGCCAAACGCAAGGCAGCCCTGGACAGCCAGGCCGCCGTGGTCATCCTTCGCTCATGGCTCGATTCCGTTACTTCCTGATTGCTACGGTTCTGCTGGCGGTACTCGCCGGTCTCGGCGCGGGCGGCTACAAGTGGTACAAGGCGTGGCAGGAGGAGCAATTCCTCAAGACCGCGCCCGAGACCCCGGGCCGCGAAGTCCTGTTCCGCGTGGAACCGGGCCAGATTTTCACCACCATTGCCGCCAACCTCAAAAGCGAAGGGCTGATCACCGACACCCACCGCTTCTACCGGCTGGCTGTTCGCACCGGCAAAGGCTCGGCCGTGCGCGCCGGCGTGTTCAGGCTGTCCACAGGCTGGGTTCCCGAACGCGTTCTGACCGAGCTGACCTCGTCCTCCGGGGTCATGCGAAGGGTCTCCGTGCGCGAGGGGCTGACCTGGTGGCAGACCGGCCCGATCATCGAGCAGGCCGGGTTAGGCGACTCGGACGGTTTCGCCAGGGCCGTGGCCGACCCCGAACTGCTGGCCGCATACGGCATCAAGGCCAAGGATGCGGAGGGCTATCTGTTTCCCGAGACCTACCTGCTCACGCCGCCCAAGGATCACCCGGCCCGGCACATGGCCGAAGTCATGATCCAGGAATTCTTCAAGAACGCGCAGAAAGTATGGCCCGCCGGACTGCCGCCCTTCAAGGACATGCACCGCGCCGTGATCCTCGCCTCCCTGGTCGAGAAGGAGACCGGCGACGTGACCGAACGGGCGCGCATCGCCGGAGTGTTCCGCAACCGGTTGAAACGGCACATGCTCATCCAGTGCGACCCCACCATCATCTACGGGCTTGGGCCGAAGTTCGACGGCAACCTCAAACGAAGCGACCTGACCGACCGGAGCAACGCCTACAACACCTATGTCCATCCCGGCCTTCCCCCGGGCCCCATCTGCTCCCCCGGACTGGATTCGCTCATGGCCGCAGTCCATCCCGAGGATCACGACTTTCTCTATTTCGTGGCCAAAGGCGACGGCTCGCACCATTTCAGCCGGACCCTGGAAGAACACAATCAGGCCGTGCGCAAATATCAGATCAGGCGCAACCGATCCACCTACCGATCGACAAAGCAATGACCCTGTCACGTCTTTACATTGCGAACCCTTCCTTTTTTCTATAGGTTACACCGGTAGGATCAATAGGAGACCTTGGGGGAGAATGATGCGACTGAAACTGAATCTCGCACTGCTGGCCGGTCTTTTCCTGTGCCTGTGCATGGCCTCGCCTTCTTCCGCGCAGGATGCCACAGTGGTCCGCCGCGCAGCCTTCGACGTCGGCTCCGCCAATATCAAATGTATCGTCGCGGACGTGGACATCTCCACCGGTCTGATCGTCAACCCCGTTGCAACTCTCTCCGAAAAGGTCGATTTCGCCGAAGACCTCGCCCGATCCTATGACGGCAACCTAAGCAAGGAAGTCATGGCCCAGGGCATCCAGGCCCTTGAGAGACTCAAGGCCGTGGCTGTCGAGAAGAACGCTCTGGAATACTCGGCCGTGGGCGGCCGCATCTTCCAGGAGGCCCAGAACGGGCGGGCATACTTCGTGCGCATCCGCCAGGAAACGGGTATCCCCTCGCGGGTCATATCCGAACAACAGGCCGCCATGCTCGGTTACCACGCCGTGCGCCAGGAGCTGGAAGACAAGAACCACGACCTTCTGGTCTGGGACATCGGCGGCAATTCCATGCAGATGACCATCCGCAAGCCGGATGGGGGGCTGCTTTTCTACATCGACCCCATGGCCTCGATCGCCTTCAAGAACGTGGTCATCCACAATATCCAGCACAAGGATATCAACACCACGGTCAGCCCCAACCCGGTCAATGCCGAAGAGGTTGAGCAGGCCCTGGCCTACATTCAGGCCCACGCGGCCATGACCGTGCCCCTGTATATCGCCAACCGCGTCGCCCGCTCCGGGCTGACCGTGGCCGGTATCGGCGGCGTGCACTACTATTCCGTTCCCGAGGTGCTGGGCGGCCGCAAGAAGACCTATACCCGCGATGAAGTGGCCCAGGCCCTCAAGAAATGGACCAACCAGCCGGACAAGGCCTTCGAGAGCGAATTCGCCGAAAGCCGATTGACCAACCTGATCATGGTGCTGGGTTACATGGATGCCCTGGGCATCAAGGAAGTCCGCCCGCTGAAGATCAACCAGGCCGACGGACTGTTCGCGGCCCGGGAGTTCTGGTAGGCCGCGGGCGCTAGCGCAGAGGCGCTCCCACCCTGTCCGCCCAGTCGGGCGCGTTCAGATCGCCGGGGAAGTATATGTACCCGGCCCTCCCGCTTATCCTGTCCCGGGGAACCGGCCCCAACCATCGCGAATCCAGGCTGTCCTCGCGGTTGTCGCCCATGAGAAAATACTGGTCCGACCCCAGAGAGACCGGCCCGAAGGTGTCACGCACCGGCAGAATGCCTTCCCTGGTGTAGCAGACGTAGGGCTCGTCCAGAGGCGCGCCGTCGATATACACCCGACGCTCCCTGACCTCCACGGTCTCTCCGGGCAGCCCTACCACCCGCTTGACGAAATCGCGTCCCTTGGTGCCGGGCATGGAAAATATCACGATCTCTCCCCGCGCCAGCGTATCTTCGGGTTCCAGGACCTCGACCATGAAGTGATCGCCCACCCGGATGGTCGGCAGCATGGACGCGGACGGGACCTTGTAGGCCTTGAAGAACCAGCCGTTGACCACCTGCTCGAAGGCTGCGCCCGTGCCGAGGCTGATGCCCAGACAGACGAGGTATATCCAGACCCGGTTGCACGGCTTGAGGGTGTAGCCGGTCAGCTTGCGCGCCGAGGCAAAGGCCTCCCCCGCCGCAAACAGATTGTAGCCGAGCAGAATGGACACACACAGAAGCATGGCCGCGAAATCGGCCCAGAACAGGACCATGAACAGGGCCACCAACAGTTCGGCCAGGTAGAACCCCACGCCCTTTTTCCACTGCCCGTTGTAGACCTGACCGAGCCCCACGGCCACCAGGGAGAGCAACAGGGCGAGCCACGGATTGCGGGGCTTGGTACCGAGGGAATTGTGCGCGTCTGTTTCGGCCATTGGTGCCCCTCCCGGTCAGTCGCTGACCAGCTTGTGCAGTTTGTCGCCGACCTTGAGCCCATGGCCGGTGAACATGGTCACGATAATCTCGTCAGGCTCGGCGCTCGCCGCATACTGCGTGGCTCCGGCGATCACGGCCGCGGAGGTCGGTTCGATGCAGAACCCCTTGCGTCCCGCGTCACGGAAGGCGGCCAGGATGGCCTCCTCGGATACGGACATACAGGTCCCGCCCGTGTTGCGCACAGCCTCCAGCATCTGGGTTCCGCGCATGGGCAACGCGATGGCGATGCCTTCGGCCAGAGTGGGTTCGGACACGGCGGCGTCCACATTGTCCGCACCCTCGGCAAAGGCGGCGCACAGCGGTGCGCACCGGGCCGACTGCACGGCCACAAGCCGGGGCACGCGCTCGATGATCCCCATGTCACGAAGTTCGGTGAAACCTATGTGCGCTCCCAGGAGCAGAGTGCCGTTGCCCGCCGGAAGGACCACGGTGTCCGGCCCCTTCCAGCCGAGCTGTTCGACTACTTCGTAAGCGAAGGTCTTGGTGCCGTGAAAGAAGAACGGGTTGTACACGTGGCTGGCGTAATAATGGTCGCTGGCAGCGGCCATGCACGCGGCGGCCGTGTCCTCGCGCGAACCGGGCACGGGGTTGAGCTCGGCTCCGTAGAGTTCGATCTGGCCCAGTTTGCCCGGCGAGTTGTCGGCGGGCACGAAAATCCGGCAATGGATGCCCGCCTTGGCCGCGAAGGCCGACACGGCGCAACCCGCGTTGCCGGACGAATCCTCGACCACGTCGGTCACGCCGATGTGCGCGGCCATGGCCATCATGACAGCCGCCCCCCGGTCCTTGTACGATCCTGTGGGGAAAAGCTGCTCCTGCTTGACCAGCACCGGCCGCCCGGCCAGCTCCACCTCGACCATGGGGGTGAACCCTTCGCCCAGTGTCAGTTCCGCGCCCTCGGGTACGGGCAACGCCTCGCGGTACCGCCACAGGGTGGCTGGCCGACCGGCAACCTTGGCCGGGTCAAGGCTCGGGGTGAAATCCAGATCCAGCAGCCCGCCGCAGTCGCAGCGCCAGCGCGGGGACATGACGTCGAAATCCAGGCCGCAGTCGCGGCAGACGAACCGGGTCATGCGCCCTCCCCTTCAGTATCGTTCACGGCGGCCACACATTCGATCTCCACCTGGAATCCATAGTGCAACTCGCGGGAGGGAACCACGACGCGGGCAGGTTTATGGTCGCCGAAGAATTCGGCGTAGACCTCGTTGACCCGGCCCCACAGTTCTATGTCGGAAATATAGCAGGTGCACTTGAGCACCCGGTCGCGGCTTGAGCCGGCGGCGCGCAGGACCGCGTCCACGTTGGCCAGGGCCTGGCGGGTCTGCTCCTCCACGGTGCCGAGCTTGCGCTCGCCCGTGGCCGGGTCCACGGCGAGCATGCCCGAGACCCAGACCAGACCGCCGTGCACGACGCCCTGTGAATAATGCCCCGCCGGGGGCGCGCAATCCGGGGTGGATACGAACTTCATGAATACTCCTTGTCTTGAACGAACCGTGCCAGATTCCGAATGGAATGGCTAGAAAGAGGGAAGGATCAGGCGGCCGGAATATAGTCCCGACCAAGTCGGCAGCCGCGTCCTTCCAAAAATTCGGTGATTTCCTCGCGGGCGCCTCGGCTGCCCACGTACGGGATGCAGAATCCCTGTCCCGGCCCCGGCGCCTTGTCGCGATCGCGAACCTCCAGGCCGTGGACCACGTTGCCGATCTTTTTCGGGTCCACGTCATAGTAAGCCGCAAACTCGATGCCGTGCTTAAGAAGCAAGTCGGCCCGCTTTCGGGTGGTCCGCCCGGAGCCAAGGATATGGACAACCGGATGGTGCGGATTGTTGCGCACGAGCCAGCGGGCCAGATATTCGGTCTTGATGCGATAAAAGGCGTCGACGTCGTAGCGCGGGTGGTTGCGCGACAACCGGTCGGGCGGGTCGTTCCAGACCAGCAGTTCCGCGTCCGCCTTGAGCATCCTCACCCCGCCTTCCAGCCAGCGCAGGAGCAGGTCGTAATCCTCGGGGAAGTCTCCCTCGCGGTAGGGGCCGTGCTCCTCCAGGCAGTCACGCCGGAACATGATGGACGGGTTGGGGACCGGAAACTCCACGAAACGGTTCAGGCTGATGGCCTCATGGGTCAGCAGGGTGTTGGTCCAGTCCACGTAGTGGGCGTACCCGCGGCATTTTCTGCGAGAACCGCCGAAGCGCACCCGGCAGCCGACCAGGCCGACGTTCGGATTTTCGTCGAGCAGCCCGGCCTGGGCCGCCAGACGGCCCGGCAACGCCTCGTCGTCTGCGTCCATTCGGGCGATATACATGCCGCTTGTCGCCTCGATGGCCGCATTGGCCGCCTTGATGACCCCGCCGTGGGGGATGGAAAAGGTACGGACGCGTCCGTCCCGGCGCGCGTATTCGGCCAGGACGGACGCGGTGTCGTCGGTTGATCCGTCGTTAACGGCCACCACCTCGAAATCCGCGCCCTCCTGGGCCAGGAGCGAATCGAGCGCTCCGGCCACGGTTGCCCCGCAATTGTAGCAGGGCATGGTCACGGATATTCGGGGCACGGCCACGGCTCTACTCCGCCTGAGCCTTGCTTTCGCGCACGGCCTCCTTGATGCGGCAGACCGAGCAGATCTCGGCGCTGGTGGGCGAACCGCACTCGGTGCAGGGCTTCAGTTCCGCTCCGGTCTCCTTTTCAACCTGGGCGAAGGCCGGTTTGCCCTTCTTGAGGAAGGACTGGTAGAACTGGAACTTCTGGCCCGGGCTACGGTGCTCCAACTCGCCCCACAATTCCTTATGGCCTGTGAAGCTGGCACCGCCTGCGTACGGACAGGGGTCGGAATGGATCTCGATACCCTTCATGAAGGCGTAGTTGGCGGTCTCGAACTCGCTCAAGCGGAACAGGGGCTTGACCTTGCGCACGAATCCATCGGACGCGGGCAGGACCGGTCCCTGGTCGGACAGGTAGGCCGTGTCCCAACGCAGCGTATTGGCGAACAGCCGGGCCACCTCGTCATCCAGGTTGTGCCCGGTGGCCAGGACGTCGAAGCCCTCCTCCACCGCGATGCGGTTGAAGTGGTGGCGCTTCATCTTGCCGCACACGGCGCAGACCGGGCGCTTGATGTGCTCCTTGACGTCCGGGATGGGCAGCCCCCAGGCGGCCATCTCGAAAACGCGCAGGTTCAGGCCGTTCAGTTCGCAGAAGTTCTCGACCTTTTTGCGGGCCTTGTCCGACGAATTGGGAATGCCCAGGTCGATGTGCAGGCCGGTCACGTCGTACCCCTGCAATTTCAGTTCAAGCATCAGGCCCAGGGAGTCCTTGCCCCCGGACAGGGCCACCAGAATCCGCTCGTCGTGGGTGAACATTTTCTCCCGCCGGATGGCGGTCTCCACCTGTTTGGTGAAAAAGAGCGGGTAACAGTCGGCGCAAAAGCCGGAATGATGGCTCGGCAGGGCAACGTGGGCCGTCTTGCGGCAGCGGGTGCATTTCATATGAGCATCCCCCTTAACCGGCCGAGGTGACTTTGCGGACCAGCAGCTCGTCGCCATGGAAGAGCTTGCGGTCCGAGGTGAGCAGCTCACCGTCGCGGGCGACGATGGCCATGGTGGAACGGAGCCGCAATTTGTTCAGCACGGCCAGCACCGAGCGCGTGTCCTGCATCTCGATGCGCTTTCCGTCAGGTTCCAGATTGACAATGATCATAGTTATCTCCTTTGCCGCAGGTCATATTGAGGGCCAACGGCTGGGGCGGACAGTACTCAGGTTGGCGGCCGAGTTCAAGTTCGGCCCATCAGGCCGCCCGAGGCGGGGTCAGGTGATTATCTGCCAATAATTGCAAAACCGATGTTGACCCTAAAGTGATATATCGCCTATGTTCGTACCAAGGGCTAAATCCAAGGAGGAAGCCATGAGTCAACCGAAGATTCTCGTAGTCGATGATGAAAAACACATCCGCATGCTCTATCGGGAAGAACTGGAAGCCGATGATTACCTCGTCGCCACATCGGACGGCGAAGAGGATATTCTCGATGTCATAGCCAGGGAGGACCCGACCATTGTCATTCTGGATATCAAACTGGGCGTCAACCGTTCCGGCCTCGACCTTCTGCAGGAGATCCGCACCAAGGATCAGCAGATTCCGGTCATTCTTTCGACGGCCTACGACTCCTTCCAGCATGACCTCAAATCAATCGCGGCGGACTACTATGTGGTCAAGTCCGTGGATCTGACCGAGTTGAAGGACAAGGTCCGAATGGCCCTGAACAAGGCCGGCGCATAGTTTTTCTCCTTCATACTCACTCCGAAATGGACGCCCTTCCATCGTGGGGGGGCGTCCTCCTTTTTGCCCGCTCGCCGGGATCACCCGCTATAATTGACAACTGGAAAATTTCGTGAATACCTGAGAGAATTCCGGGACGGCCCGGCATTCGACCGACCGCCCGGAAAACAGGAAGACGTCCATGGCACAAATTACCAAAGCCGAATATTTCCCCATCTCGCCACTCATTCTGCGGCCGGATTTCAAGGTGCCGTTCGACATCTTCCTGCGCCATGACGACAGCTACGTGCTGTTCAACGCCAGCGGCCGGACCCTGACCAAGGCCAAACGCAAGGAACTGGCCCTGGCGGGTATCGTGACCATCTACGTGGACAAGCGGTCCCGCAAGCTCTACCACAGCTACATCCAGGCCAACCTCATCGACCTGCTCGAAGACGAGTCCATCTCCCTGCCCGAACGGGCCCAGGCCTGGACCAACGCGGCCTCGGCCCTGTCCAAGGAACTGTTCGAGACCAATCTGCCGGGCCCGGCCTTCAAGAAACGCTACGTCCGTTTTCAGGAACTCATCCGCAGCAGCACGAGCTTTCTGAACTCACCGGCTCCGCTGAAGAACCTGACCCGATTCATCGGCAAGGGGTACGAGACCTACCACCACGGCATCTCGACCATGGTCTACGCCGTGAACCTGATGCTGGAATACAAGTACGAGGACGCGGACGTCCTGGCCTGCGGCATGGGCGCGCTCCTGCACGACATAGGCCAGACCGGGATGGACGAGACACTGCTCAATACCGACCCCGAAACCATGAGCCCGACCCAGTTCCAGACCTATTCCATGCACCCGCTCATCGGGGTGCGCGTGTGCGCCAACTTCGACCTGCCCATCCTGGCCACCAACTGCATCCTGTTCCATCACGAGCGGATCGACGGCAAGGGCTACCCCACCCAGGCCTCGGGCGAGGAAATCCCCCTGCCCACCCGCGTGGTCGCATTGTGCAACCGCTACGACGACCTGACCCGCAATCGATCCTACAGAAGGGCCATCAAGCCCTTTGACGCCCTCAAGGCCCTGACCGACGACAAGGGGTTGGTCGAACCGGACATGATCAAGCGTTTCATCCAGCTCCTGTCCAGGGCGGAGATCGTGTAACAACCGGGGCTCCAAGGGGCTTCACGGCCCGAAATACCTTGCCGCGCCACCCCGTTGCATGGTAGCCGCTCCTGATGTTCGATATCACCGCACAGGACATTCAGGTCTACCTGACCCTGGCGCCCGGCCTGCTCATCGCCCTGGTCTTTCACGAAGTGGCCCACGGCTACGTGGCCTATCTTCTCGGCGATCCCACGGCCAAGTCCGCCGGACGGCTGACCCTGAACCCGCTCAAGCACCTGGACCCCATCGGGACCCTGGCCTTTTTCTTCGTCCACTTCGGCTGGGCACGTCCCGTGCCGGTCAACGCCCGCTATTTCAAGAACCCGCGCAAGGGCATGATGTTCACCGCCATGGCCGGACCGGGCATCAATTTCATTTTGGCCGCCCTGTTCGCCGGGGCCTTCCACCTGATGGTCATGTTCAACCTGAGCCCGAGCAGCCCCTTCTACGCCGTGGCCTACTACGGGGTCTTCGTCAATCTCATCCTGGCCGCGTTCAATCTCATACCCATTCCGCCGCTGGACGGCAGCAACGTCCTCGCGTACTTTCTTTCCCCGCGAGCCGCCTACAAATACATGTCCCTGAGCCGTTACGGATTTATCATCCTCATCGCCATCATCGTGCTCGGTCGTTATACCGGGCTCGACCTTGTCGGCCGGGTGGTCGTCCCCTTGGTCCAGGGCCTGGGTTCCCTGCTGGGCGTACCCCTCTAACCTTCTAACCGCAGACCACTTCATCATGAGCGAAAAACAAAGAATACTTTCCGGCATGCGTCCCACGGGGCCCCTCCATCTCGGCCATTACTTCGGCGTCATCGACAACTGGCTGAAGCTCCAGGAAGAGTACGACTGCTTTTTCTTCGTAGCCGACTGGCACGCACTGACCAGCGAATACGCCGACCCCACCCGCATCAAGGGATTCATTCCCGGCCTGGTCAAGGACTGGGTGGCCGCCGGACTGGACCCGGAAAAGTGTTCCATCTTTCAGCAGTCCCAGATCAAGGAGCACGCCGAGCTGAACCTGATCATGTCCATGTACACCCCGCTGGGCTGGCTGGAACGCTGCCCGACCTACAAGGACCAGAAGGAACAGCTGGCCCAGAAGGACCTGAACACCCACGGCTTCCTCGGCTACCCCGTGCTCATGTCCGTGGACATCCTCATGTACAAGCCGCTGGCCGTGCCCGTGGGCAAGGACCAGTTGCCGCACCTTGAGCTGACCCGCGAAATCGCGCGCCGGTTCAACCATCTGAACAACACCGACCTGTTCCCGGAACCGGCCGACATGCTCACCGAGGAGCCGGTACTGCCCGGCCTGGACGGACGCAAGATGTCCAAGAGCTACGGCAACTCCATCATGCTTTCCGAGCCCCTGGAAGAGATCATGCCCAAGGTACGCGGAATGAAGACCGACGAGAACCGGCTGCGCAAATCCGATCCGGGCGACCCGAATATCTGCAACCTCTACCCCTACCACCGGCTCATGACCGATCCGGAAAAGCTCCCCGAAATCGTCAAGGGGTGCAAGGACGCGTCCTGGGGCTGCGTGGATTGCAAGAAGCTGCTCATGGAGTCCCTGGAACGGTTCCTCACGCCCCTGCACGAGCGCCGCGCCGCCTGCACCGACGAGCGCGTCCGGGAAATCCTGGAAGCGGGCAACGCCAAGGCGCGTTCCTACGCCGAAAAGACCATGGAAGAGGTCCGCAAGGTCATCAACTTCGACTTCTAGGCGAAAACGCGCTAGGGTGTCCCTATCCACCCGGATACGACCGGGCCAAACAACCATCCAGGAGATTCTATGACTGCGCAGAATGGCAGCACCGTTAAAGTACATTACACCGGCACCCTCAAGGAAGACGGCAGCCAGTTCGATTCCAGCGAAGGCCGCGAGCCCCTGGAGTTCAAGCTGGGTGAAGGCATGGTCATCGCCGGGTTCGAAAAGGCCGTCATCGGCAAATCCGCCGGCGACACCGTGACCGTGGAGATCCCGCCCGAGGAGGGCTACGGCTCCCCCAGCGAGGAGCTGGTCTTCCAGGTCCGCCGCGAGCAGCTCCCCCCCACCGTGGAGCTGGAAGAGGGCATCATGCTGGAGATCCGGACCGACGACGGCCAGCCCGCCTACGTCCGCGTGACCGAATTCGACGAGGAGATGGTCACCCTTGACGGCAACCATCCCCTGTCCGGTCAGACCCTGGTGTTCGACATCGAAGTCGTTGAAGTAGCATAACAAACCACACGGTTAACAACTTTCCCCGCCTCTTGCTGCACCGGCGAGGGGCGGGGTTTTCTATTGCGAGAGTCGTCATGAGCATATCCGATCGTTGCTGCGGCATTACCCCGTTCCTGGTCATGGAAATCAACGAAAAGGCCGAGGCCATGGAGCGGGCCGGGCAGTCCGTCATCCGCATGTGCGTGGGCGAGCCGGACTTCGACACACCCGATTGCGCCAAGCAGGCTGCGTGCAAGGCGCTCGACGACAACCAGACCCACTATACCCACTCGCTCGGCATCCGCGAACTGCGCGAAGCCATCTGCGAGGACTACGCAAAGCGCTATGGCGTGACAGTCGAACCGGACAACATGGTCATCACCCAGGGTACCAGCCCGGCCATGCTCGTGCTCTTCTCCACCATCCTGGAGCATGGAGACAAGGTCATCACCTCGGACCCGTGCTACGCCTGCTACGACAATTTCATCACCTTTGCCGGAGCCGAGCCGGTCAAGGTCCCGGTCTTCGAGGACGACGGTTTCCAGTACCGCGTGTCCGCCATCCGCAAGGCTTTGGCCGAAAACGACGGGATCAAGGCCATCCTGATCAATTCTCCGGCCAACCCCACCGGCACCCTGCTCTCCGAGGAGCGTCTCAAGGCCATCGCCGAGATCGCCGAGGAGCACAACCTGTGGATCGTGTCCGACGAGATCTACCACGGCCTGGTCTACGAGGGTAAGGAACACTCCATCCTCGAATACACGGACCGCGCCTTCGTATTCAACGGCTTCTCCAAGCTCTACGCCATGACCGGATGGCGGCTGGGCTACCTCATCGCCCCGCCCAACTTCATGCGCACCCTCCAGAACCTCTGCCAGAACTTCTTCATCTCGGCCAACACCATGGCCCAGTGGGGCGGGCTGGCCGCGCTCAAGCAGGCCGAGGCGGACGTGGAACGCATGAAGGCCACCTACAACAAGCGCCGCATCTACATGCTCGACCGCCTCAAGGACATGGGGCTGCCCGTCAAGCACGAGCCCACCGGCGCGTTCTACGTGCTCATCAACATGCGCCCCTACGCCGAAAGATTCGACGGCTCTTCCCTGGCACTGGCCTACGATATCCTCGAAAAGGCCCACATCGCCGTCACCCCGGGCATCGACTTCGGCCAGGGCGCCGAAGGCTACATCCGCTTCTCGTACGCCACCTCCATGGCCAACATAGAAGAAGGCATGAACCGGTTGGAAAGATATCTGAAGGACTTCAGTTAGCCGGACCAATACGATCAGAAAAAGAGGGGGAGGTATGACAATATACCTCCCCCTCTTTTTCGTCTAATGAACTATTCCTCAATTTACCTAAACCCGAATGTCGAGCCCCCTGTAAGGGGCGGTACCCGCGCCAACCACAACGCCGCCAGGGGCGAACAGGGTTTGCGAGGACAGGTTTGTGGCGTACCAGTTGGCCATGGCCTCGGCGGACAGGGGGCGATTCATGTCCTGTTCGGACAGACTGTTTTGGGCTGCGGCCGAGAGCTTGCCGAACTGAAGGGCCTGGCCGAGCTGTTGAACCCGCTCCGGGTTGGCCGAGAAATACGCGTTGATCATGTCCTTGTCCGGATGCTCGCCCACCACCCTGGCTGCGCCCGCCGGATCGTAGAGCAGACGGAATGCGGTCGAAGTGTCTACGCCAAGTCCCTGCAGATCACCCTTGATCTCGTCGTTCCAGGTTTCGAGCAATTCAGTATGGCGTGTTTCGACGTCGGCGAAGGTTAGTTGCCCGTCTGAATCGGGCGATGCGGTGGAAAGCAGATCTCGGAGATAGCCGCGCAGAACCGAGCCGGAGGCGGCAGTTTCGTCCCGACGGGTTTTTGACTGTTCCGGGCCAAGGGGAAACTCGCTATCCGAAGCGGATTTTTTCGGACGCTTGTACGTGTACCCTTGTACAGCTTGTTCAATAGGTTGGGTTGCCATTTTGCCTTCCCGCGCAGGCGTTGTAACGATAAACCGCAGACGTTCACTCTATATTTGTAGCATGAAACATACCATTCGATTGCCAACAAGTGGCGATCAAGGTTAGTATGGAGCAACTCCTGACAAAACCGCCAACCGCCGGGGGAAGGCCCATCATGCTGAAAAAATCAAAGATGATTAACGGGGTGGACGTGACCAAGATCGTGAACCGCAATGAGCGGCGCGTGGCCGATCTGATCCCAGAAATGCTCGACGAATATTACGAAGACTATATTTTCGAGGACCTGGACATCCAGGACATCTACGCCCTGGCTCTGAACCTGCTGCCCGCGGCCTATGCCCAGGCCGGGTCCATCGTACTCTCAGACCGCATCTCCGACTACGAGCTGCGCTCCCAGATTCGCAAGGCCGTGGAACGGGTCCTGGACAACCCCACCCGGGCGAGCGATTAGCCCGCTGTAATCACACAGACAAAAGAAAACGGCCCGCCATGTTCTCCATGACGGGCCGTTTCCTTTTGTACCTTTGGGTCAGGACTCTTCCTGCCCGCCGCCCTTCTTCTCCATGGGTATGACGAACATGAGCAGGGCCGGGATGACGAATACGGTGAAGACCGTGGACAGGGCCAGACCGCCCAGAACTACCGCGCCCAGACCGCGGTAAAGCTCAGAGCCGGGGCCGGGAGCCACGGCCAGGGGGAGCATACCGAAGACCGAAGTGGTTGCGGACATGTAGATGGGCCGCAGTCTCGTCCGGGCGGCGTCGAGCACGGCGTCCTTGTACTCCATCCCCTGCTCCCGCACGTTGTTCAGGGACTGGTGCACGATGAGGATGGCGTTGTTCACGACCACGCCGATAAGGATGACGAAGCCGAGCATGGTCAGGATGTCGAGCGGTTGCGGCGCGATGAACAGGTTCTCCAGCCGCAGCCCCATGAACCCGCCCGCGCCCGCCAGGGGCACGGTGAACATGATGATCAGCGGATAGATGAAGTTCTCGAACAGGGCGGCCATGAGCAGATAGGTGATGATCATGGCCAGGATGAAGTTCCATTTGAGCGCGTCGCGGGTGACGGTCAGCTTGTCGGCCGCGCCGGACAGACGCACGGAAACACCCTGCATCAGCCCGGTCTGCTCCACCTGGGGCAGGAGCTGTTGCTCGATGGTCTCCATGGCGGATTGCAACGGCATGTCCACGGGGGGAGTGACCTGCAGGGTGATGGTCCGTCGGCGTTCCAGGTGGCGGATCTGGGTCACCCCGTAGGTGTTCTCCATATCGGCCAGGGACGAGAGCGGCACGGCCCACCCATTGGGCGTGGCGACCAGCTGTGAATAGAGTTCCTCGGGCGTGCCCACGCCCTCGGCGGACGCCTTGAGCACCAGGTCGATCTTCTTTTTGCCCTCTTCCTTGAAGTCACCGATTGTCCGGCCGTCCAGGATGACATCTATGGCCGTGCCCAGATCGTCCGAACTCAACCCCACGGCCTTGAGCCGATCGCGGTAAGGGTGAAAGCGTACCTCGGGATAGAGCAGCTCAAGTGAGGGAATGGGCCGGATCTGCGCGCCGTGGATGGTCTGCATGGTCATGCCGAACATCGTCCCGGCCGCGGCCACCAGCTGGTTCAGGTCATCGCCGGAGAAATCCACGTTGATGACGCGGCCCTCGCCGATGCCCTGCTCGAAGATGGATGCCTGGAGCGACACGCCGAACATGCCGGGAATGGAGTTGATGATCCGCATGAACATGGGGATGAGCGCGCCAGCGTTCTGCTCCTGGGTGGAGATGGCTCCGAACAGATTGATGGTCGGCGCGGACACGTAGAACAGCTCGTCCACACCGGGCTGGCCGTTCTCCTCCTTGCGGAACCGGGGTTTGACCTGATCGAAGACATATTTGCCGATGTCGTCGCGCTCCTCGAAAGACAATCCCGGCGGCGGAATGAGAATGTTGATGATCAGGTTGCGGTTGCCCTGGGGCAGGTATTCCATCTTCGGGAACATGGTCACGACCATGAGCACGGACACGGCTGTCAGTCCCAGTACGGTGACCAACCGGGTTTTCCAGCTGTCGATGGCCCAGGAGAGCAGCTTGATGATCCCGTCGGCCAGCCTGCCGCCCAGCCGGGTCAGCGGGGTCATCACCCGCTTGACCAGGGAGAGCCCGGCCGGGGTTCGGGGTCCGTCAGGCGAGGAGCCGGACTGCTTTTTGTCCGCAATGCGGTAGAACTGGTTGGCCAGCATGGGGATGACCAGGACGGATACGAGCATGGACAGGGCGATGGCGCAGGTCACGGCGATGGCGATGTCCTTGAACAACTGCCCTGCCTCTTGCTCCATGAAAACCACGGGCAGGAACACGGCCACGGTGGTCAGGGTGGAGGCCAGGACCGCGCCCCAGACCTCGCTGGCCCCGTCGTAAGCGGCCTTGAACGGCGACTTGCCCATCTGCCGGTGCCGGTCCACGTTCTCCAAAACCACGATGGCGTTGTCCACGAGCATACCCACGGCAAACGAGATGCCCGCCATGGATACGATGTTCAGGGAACGCCCGGCGGCCGCGAACATGATGAACGCGCCCACGATGGACACCGGGATGGATACGGCCACGATGATGGTCGAGCTGAAGGACTGGAGAAAGACGAACAGGACCACGACGGCCAGGAGGGAGCCGATGAGAATGTTGCGCTGGACCAGGTCGATGGCGCCGTTGATGTACGGACGCTGGTCGTAGACCCAGTTGAAGCGCACGCCCTGATCGGCCAGGATGCCGCCGTTGAGATCTTCTATGACCTGATGGACCTGATCGGTCATGGTCAGGATGTTGGTGCCCGGCTCGGGGCGCACGCCCACGACCATGCCGGTCTTGCCGTTATGTCGCATGGCCACCGTGGGCTTCTCGTTGCCGCGGGCCACCGTGGCCACGTCGCCGAGGGTGACGCGGTACTGGCCGGACGAGGAGATGACCACGGACTCGATGTCCTCCGGGGTCTTGAAATCGGCCGGGGTGCGGATGCGGAAATCGCGACGGCCCACGCCCAGCGTACCTGCCGATACGGACACGTTCTCGCTCTGGAGCACGCGGATCAGTTCGGTGGCGGTCAGATTGTAGGAGGCGAGTTTGACCGGATCGACAATGACGTCCATCTCGTCCTCTCGGCCGCCGCCGACGAACAGTTCGGCCACGCCCTCCACGCGCTCAATGTACTGGCGCACGTCGTTCTCGAAAAAGGTCCGGTAGGTGGTCACGTCCCTGTCGTTGCCGGGCAGGGTCTCGAGGACCAGCCAGATGACCGGCGAGGTGGACGCACCCGTGGCCGAGATGATCGGCCGGTCCACGCCGTCCGGGTATTCCGGAACCTCGTCCAGCTTGTTGGAAACGCGCAGCAACGCGCTGTCGATCTCGGTGCCGATCTCGAATTTCAGGGTCAGCTCGGTGCGGGCGTTGTAGTTGGCGCTCTCCATCTGGGTCAGGGCCGGGATGCCCTTGAGCACCTTTTCCTGCTCCTCGGCCACGTCCCGTTCCATCTCGTAGGGAGTGGCCCCGGTCCAGGTGGTGGTCACGGTGATGACCGGCTCGGTCACGTTGGGCGAAAGCTGGTACGGCAGGCCGAGCAAAGCCACGGTGCCGAACATGACCACGAGGATGACGCCGACCAGAACGGCGACGGGCTTGCGTATGGCGGTTCCGACGATGTCCATGCGCGCCCCCTACTGCCCGGTCAGGGGTTGTGCGGCCACGGGCTGCTGCGGCTGGAGCCGCTCATTGCCCTTGATGACCACGTCCATGCCCTCCTCGAGGGTCTTGGACTTGACCCCGGCCTCCATGCCCCGGTAGCCGACCACGTACACCGGCATGGGCTGCGCCTTGCCGTCCACCACGGCCCAGACCACCGTCTGCCCCCGGGACGAGATGACCGCGTCGCGAGGCACGATCATGGTCATGCCGCCCAGCCCCTTGGGCAGGACGACCCGGGCCTCCATGCCCTCGGCCAGAAAGCCGTCATTGTGCACGCGGATCTTGACCGGAAAGGTGCGCGTGGCCACGTCACCGCGCGGGATGGCCGCGAAGACCGTACCCGGCACGTCCCGACCCGCCACCTTGACGGTCACCTCCAGGCCGGGTTTGACCACGCCAAACGCCTCGCGCGGGGCATTGACCACCACGTCGAAATCCTTGTCCTCGGCCATGACGGCCACGGTCTCGCCGATCGAAATCCAGTCACCTCGAAAGGCCTTGCGTTCGATGACCACGCCATCATAGGGCGCGCGAATGGTTTTCTTGGCGCGTTCGGTAAGCAGCCGATTGAGGATTGCACGAGCCGCGATCATCCGCTTTTCGGCGGACAGGGCGGTCAGTCGTTTGGAGTCGTATTCGCCCTCGGCCACGGTGCGGCTTTTGAACAGCTTGGTGGTCCGCTCGTTCTCGAGCTTGGCCAGCTCGTAGTCGGCCTTGGCCTGGTCCAGAAGAGCGCGGGCATTGACGATGCTGCTGTCCAGGATGTCCGAGGACAGGATGACAAGGGGATCATTCTTGGTGACGCGCTGGCCGTCGGCCACGTCCAGGGACACGACCTTGCCCTCGACCTCGGCGGCCACATTGGAGATTTCGCTAAAATAGACGGTGCCGATGAACTCGGTCTGGGGGGCCATGTCGCCGGAGGTCACCTTGGCCGTGACCACGGGGGATGGCGGCCGTCCGCCCCCCTGCTGGGCAAGCGCCGGAATGGCCGGAAGGATAACAAGGCAGACAACAACCGCAATCACCAGGATTCTCCGCATCACTCACTCTCTCCCGTAAGTTATCCCCTGCTCCTGTCGTGGTCCACGCCCTGTCCGCCGCCGTGGCGCAAGTACGCAGCAGGAAATCAGGGCGAAGACGCCCTGCCCGGGTCGGTGGCCCGGCACAGGAGTGCTCGCATCAATACTGTTTTGGTATCAAGACGCATCATGATTCTTTCTTGAGGCAACAGGCCGCATCCAGGTGAGGCTCTATGAGCTGCCAGAGGACCCGCTTGCACACGGCGAACTCCTCCGGGTCAACGTGCCGGGCGATTTCCGCTCGGCTCTCCTGGACGATGTCGAAGGTAAAATCCACCAGCTCACGGCCCTTGTCCGTGATGAAGATGTACTTTACGCGCCGGTCTTCGTTTCCGGACTCCCGACGCAGCAGACCGTGTTTTTCCAGGGCGGCCACCAGGCGGCTGACTCCGGTTTTTTCCTGGGAAAGCATTTCGCACAGCCTTCCCTGGGTCAACCCGTCCGCCTTGTAGGCCGGCAACAAGGCCCGCCACTGCTCCACCGTGATCTTGACCCCCGCTTCGGCGAAGCGGGCGGCCAGGTCGTTGGCGTGAATGCGGGCCACCTTCCATGCGAGAAAGCCAATAGACTCCCTCGGGTTCATTCGATCAAGATTCATACTGAAAGTTGTATCTGCAACAAAACCCGCAGTCAACCCATTTTGAAGGGGCCCACGGGTTGCAATAATAGGAGTATACCTATACTGTTCCCTCCATGGAAAGATTCACCGCCGACCTGCACATCCACTCCCGTTTTTCGCGTGCCACCAGCAAGAAACTGACCATCCGGAATCTGGCTGCATGGGGCCGCATGAAGGGCCTTTCCGTACTCGGCACCGGCGATTTCACCCACCCGGAATGGCTGGCGGAGATCGAGGAGCAGTTGGAGGACAACGGCAAGGGGTTGTTCACCCTGCGAGAGCCTCAAGGGTTGGAAAAGGAGATCCCGGCCTTTGACGGCGACATCCCCGGCCGCACCCGGTTCATGCTTCAGACCGAAATCAGTTCCATCTACAAACGCGGCGGCAAGGTCCGCAAAGTCCATAATCTGGTCTTTATGCCCAATCTGGACGCGGTCCGCCGGTTCAACGAACGCCTTGGCCAGGTGGGCAACCTCGCTTCGGACGGCCGCCCCATTCTCGGCCTGGACTCCCGCGACCTCATGGACCTCGTCCTGGACACCCACCCTCAGGCCTTCCTGGTCCCGGCGCACATCTGGACCCCCTGGTTTTCCCTGTTCGGCTCCAAATCGGGCTTCAACTCCATCCGCGAGTGTTTCGGCGATTACGCGGACGAAATCTTCGCCATGGAGACCGGGCTTTCTTCCGACCCGGAAATGAACTGGACCTGGTCCGAGCTGGACCGCATCCGGCTGATCTCCAACTCCGACGCCCACTCCGGCGAAAAGCTCGGCCGCGAGGCCAACCTGTTCCGGGGCGAAATTTCCTACGAGGGCATTTACCGGGCCCTGCGCGGCGAGGGGTTGGGCCACAAATTTCTCGGTACCGTCGAATTCTTCCCCGAAGAGGGCAAGTACCACATGGACGGGCACCGCAAGTGCGGCGTGTCCATGGACCCCCACGAGACCATTGCGCGGGACGGCATCTGCCCGGTCTGCGGCAAACCCGTGACCGTAGGCGTGTACAACCGCATCCTGGAGCTGGCCGACCGCGAGGAACCGGTTCAGCCCGCGGGCGCGCCCGGCTTCGTCTCGCTTATCCCGCTCAAGGAAATCCTGTCCGAGGTGCTCGGCGTGGGGGCAGGCTCCAAGAAGGTCGATCACCTGTACCTGAAGCTCATCCGCGAATTCGGCAACGAGCTGGACGTGCTCCAGCGCGTACCCGCCGAAGACCTGAGCCGTTTTTCCTGCTACCTGGCCGAGGGCATCACCCGTATGCGCGACGGCCAGGTCATCCGCAAGGCCGGTTTCGACGGCGAGTTCGGTGTCATCTCGGTCTTTTCCGAAAAAGAACGGTCCCAAATCAAGAATGGAGCCACGCTCATCCACATCCCCCGCCCCGAAATGCGGCCCGATCCGGGCATGACGGCCTCCTGCAAGGCCGTTTCCCGCCCCAAGATGGAGGCCGTGCCGCTGGCCTACAACGACGCCCAACAGGCGGCCATTGACGCGGGACCGGGGCCGGTACTCGTCCTGGCCGGACCGGGCACGGGCAAGACCCAGACCCTCATGGGCAGGGTGGAACGGCTCATGGACGAGGGGGTCAACCCCAAACGCATTCTGGCCCTGACCTTCACCCGCCGGGCCGCCCAGGAGATGCGCGAACGCCTGCACGCCCTGCGCGGCGAGAATGCGGACATGCCCCAGGCCGGTACGCTCCACTCCCTGTGCTTCGACTACTGGAAGCACGCCTATTCCGAGACCCCCATCGTGGTCCCCGAAGGCGCAGCCAAGAAACTTTTCGCCGAGGTCAACCCGGAGTTCGCGGGCAAGAATCTCGACCACTACTGGAACAAGTATATCCTGGCCCGCGAGCAGCTGACCGAGCTGCCCGAGGATTTGGCCGACGCGCACATCAGCTACGGCAACCAGAAGAATCACTGGGACCTGGTGGATTATACCGACCTGCTGGAATTCATGCTCGAACAGTCGGGCGCGCCGACCTTCCACATGCCCTACACCCACGTCCTGGTGGACGAGGTCCAGGATTTGACTCCCCTGCAACTGGCCGTGGTCCAGGGCATTGCCGGAGCCTCCGGCGAGGGACTCTTCTGCATCGGCGACCCCAAGCAGTCCATCTACGGGTTCCGGGGGGCGGTCAGCGACGTCGAGGCGCACCTCAAGGGCGTCTGGCCGAACATCGAGATGATCACCCTGGTCGACAACTACCGGTCGGGCCAGACCATCCTGGACGGCGCGGGCAATCTCTTCCCCGACTCACCACGGCTGATCGCGCGCAAGAACGTGGACGCGACCATGCACATGTTCGAAGCCCCGGACGGCATGCGCGAGGCCACCTGGATCAGCGACAAGATCAAGGGGCTCATCGGGGCCACCAGCCACTCCATCGTGGACGGCGAAGGCGGCGGCGAACTGGCCCCTGGCGATATCGCCGTGTTGGTCCGTTTCAAGGCGCTCATCCCGGTGATAGAAAAGGCGCTCAAGCGCGCGGGTGTACCGGTTTCGACCCCGGAGCTGGAGGGATTCTGGCAGGAGCCCCGCGTGGCCGCCATTCTTAAGGCTGCGGAACAATTTTTGGGCATGACCCTGTCCGGCGTGGAAGACACCATCGAGATTCCCGACCACATCCTGACCAAGGGGCCGGTGGGGCTGGCCGCTTTCCTCAGCGAGACCCCGCCGTTCGACCAGTTCTTCTGGGAGAGCCGCCAGTTCAAGGAGCTCAAGCTGGAGTTCGACCGGCGCGGCGGCTGGCAGGGGCTGGTCAACTGGGTGTCCCTGCAGACCGAGCTAGAACTGGTCCGCCGGTCCGCCGAGAAGGTCCAGATCATGACCCTCCATGCGTCCAAGGGCCTTGAATTCGAGGCCGTCTTCATGCCCGCCTGCGAGGAAGGCATCCTGCCGTTCGCGGGTATGGACCTGCTCACCGCCAAGGTCACCCTGACTCCGGGGCGGGGCCAACGATTTTCCGAGGAGCGCCGCCTGATGTTCGTGGGCATGACCCGCGCCCGGCGCAACCTCTACCTCAGCCACGCCACCAGTCGGCAGCTCTACGGCAAGACCCTGGCCCTGCCGAGGTCGCGTTATCTCCGAGAAATACCCGAAGCGCTCCTGACGAAGTCCACCCTGGCCGCCCGCAAGGTGACCAAGGAAAAACAACTCGGCCTGCTCGATTAGAGAATGAAGCGGTACAGTCCGCGTTCGTAGACCCGGCAAAGGCTGCGGGCCGCGGACCGGGACATGCCGAATCGGCGCAACCGGCAGAAGACGTGCAGGGGGTTGAACTTATGCTGAAAATAATCTCGGAACCTGATCATATCCTGAACCTCGGCCAATCGTTCGAGACACTGAACGAATTGGTGCAATAGCCATGCCCCGAGACCCAAAGTCAACGAAACCGGCTTGTTCTCCGGTTGTTCCCGGCCCGAACCGGGCAAATAGTGCGCATTCCGCCCCTCTGTCCGTTGGCGAGGTGGAGGAAAAATGGGGCGTGCGCTTCCCCTTTCCCGTGGCCGCTCCCTCGGCCGTATTGCCTGCGGGTCTGGCCGAAAACGCCCAGTTCCTGGCTGATCTTTTTCCTGAAATCGCAGTACTTTTCTTCGAGACCGAGGCCTGCCTGGCCTATACGGACAAGGACCTGCCCGCGAGCCTCGCGGACCTGCCCTGTTCCTGGCACGTGCACATGCCGCTCGACCTGCCGTGGAAGGCAGGCTTTGATGTTACCTGGCAAAAGATTGACGGACTGCTGGACAAGATCGCTCCGGTTTCGCCCAAGGCGTACGTGCTCCATCCGCCGGACGCCCCGGACATGCTCCTTCCCCTGGCCGCGAGACTGCGTGACAAGGGCGTGGACCCGGCTCTTTTTCTGGTCGAGAACATCGGCTCGTGCAGTCTGACCCCGGTATGGAACGAGGTCGTGGAAGGCGGTTTTTCCGCCTGCCTGGACATCGGCCATATCCAGGCATACGGACAACGGGACGTGCTCAAGCTGCCCGGCCTGTGGGAACGGGTGCGCATGCTCCACATTTACGGAGCGGAGCGCGACATGCGCCACTGGCCCCTTCGCGAGTTGGACCCGGTGGGCCAGGTTCTGCTCAAGACCATGCTTGAACGGGCATCCGACTTCACCGTGACTCTGGAAGTCTTCGGAAGAAGGGGATTGTTCGACTCCCTGGACCTGCTCGGCCAATGGCTCGCCAGGTGGGAGGAGGAAAAATGATCACACTGGTGCTCGGCGGCAATAAATCCGGAAAATCCGATTTCGCCCTGGATCTGCTGGCAAAATCGCCCTCTCCCGGGCTGTTTGTGGCCACGGGCAAGGCCCGTGACATGGAATTTCGCGAACAGATTCGGCTTCACCGTAAAAGCAGGGGACCCAATATCGAAGTGGCGGAAGTCGCCGAGGACTTGCCTCAAAGGCTTCAAAAGGCTAAATTGTCGTTTCCTGCCGTGCTGGTGGACAGCCTGGACTATTGGTTGTTCGCCTGTCGCGAAGCCGGATGCGAGCCGGTTAAGGTTGAGGAATTCCTGGAAGTCCTCGACAACTGGGGCTCCACGGATTTGATACTTGTCTCCTGTGAGACAGGGCTTGGACCACTGCCTGCCGGCAGCGCGGTTCGGGCCTTCGTGCGGAGCCTCGGCGCGCTCAACCAAGCTGTCGCCGTGCGGGCCGACCAGGCTTTCCTGGTGGCGGCCGGGCTGCCGTTAACCCTGAAACAGGGATAGTACGTGGCACTATTTCGACAACTTGACGAACAGGTGGAGCAGCTGCTCAGCCTGTTCAACAAGGAAGACAACTGGCTGATCCTCATCAACGCCGACCCGGACGCACTGGCCTCGGCACTGGCCCTGAAACGGATCATGACCCGGCGCGTGAACGCCGCGGCCATTGCGCAGATCAATGAGATCAAGCGACCGGACAACCTGTCCATGATCCGTTACTGCCGAATCCCCACCCAGAAGCTCATCCCGAACCTCGCGGCCCAATACGACAAGTTCGCCCTGGTGGATTCACAGCCGCACCACAACCCCGAGTTCAAGCCGTTCGAATTTTCGGTGGTCATCGACCATCACCCGATCTCGCAGGACAATCCGGTCCAGGCCGACTTTGTGGACATCCGTCCCAAGTACGGCTCGGTCTGCACCATGATGACCGAATACCTGTACAACATGAAGATCCGCCCGGCCAAACTGCTGGCCACGGCGCTCATGTACGGCATCCGCTGCGACACTAAGACCTTTGAGCGCGAGTTCATCGACGCGGACATGTCCGCCTTCAAGTACCTGAGCAAGTTCGCGGACTCCAAGCTGATGAACCGCATCAGCCGCAGCGAGTTCCATCTGGACTGGATGCGCTACTTCTCCCGCGCGTTCTACAACCTGCGGCGCATCGGCCACGGATTGTTCGCCCACTGCGGCAACGTGGACAATCCGGACATCCTGGTCATCGTGGCCGACTTCTTTACCCGGGTGCACAACGTGGCCTGGGTGGTTGTCTCGGGCACTGCCGACGACAAGCTTGTCTGCATCTTCCGGGGCGACGGCCTGCGCCGCGACATGGGCAACATGGCCCAGAAGATCATGAACGGGCTCGGCTCGGCGGGCGGTCACAAACAGGCGGCCCGCGCCGAGGTGAACGTATCGGAGCTGGATGGCGTGGACCCTGAAATCTTCATGCTCAAACGTCTCGGGCACGGTCGAAAATCTTCCATCCACAGAATTTAACCCCCCAATATCTATGTCGTTAAAAGAACGCCTCAATTTCGATAAGGACCCGTTGTACCTCATCGACGGTACCGCCCTGCTCTATCGCGCCTTCTACGCCCGCGCCGATCTGTCCCGCTCGGACGGGTTCCCGACCAACGCCATCAATACGGTCATGCGCGTGCTCATGAATCTGCTCAAGGACGAGAACCCGACCCACGTAGGCTTTCTCATGGACGGCAAGGGACCGACCTTCCGCAACGCGTTGTACGACGAGTACAAGGCCAACCGTCCGGCCATGCCCGAGCCGCTCCGCGACCAGGTGGAGCCCGTGCGAAGGGGCGTGGAACTACTCGGCGTCAAGCTGCTGGTCTCCGAGGGCGTGGAGGCCGACGACTGCATCTGCTCCCTGGCGGGACGCCACAAGGCGGACAGGCCGGTGATCATCCTGGCCACGGACAAGGACATCAAGCAGTGCCTGGACGAACAGGTCGTCATGGTCAGCCAGATCGGGCGCAAGGAGACCATCCACACGCTCGACTCCTTCCGCGAAGCCGAAGGCATGGAACCCGCCACATGGCCGGACTTCCAGGCCGTGATCGGCGACTCGGCGGACAACATCCCGGGCATCCCGGGCGTCGGTCCTGTGACCGCGCACAAGCTGTTCGCCGCCACCGGCCCCACGCTGGAGGACGTGCGCGACAACCTGGACAAGGTGCCGGAAAAGCTGCGCGCCAAGGTAGAGCCCGAGATGGACAACGTCTTCACCTTCCGCGAGCTGACGCGGATGAAGACCGACTGCTGCGAGCAGGACCTGGAATTTTTCCAACGGCAACAGCCGGATTTTGCCGAGCTGGACGCCTTTTTCGAGGAATACGAGCTGCGCGGACTGCAGCGGCTTCTGCCCAGGGACACGGGTGCGGCCAAGCCCGCTCCGGCGCCCAAGGCCCCGTCTGCCAAAGCCGACGCTCCCTCGGAGAGCCAGCAGCTCTCTCTGTTCGGCGACCCGGCCCCGGCCAATGAAAAGGCCGAGGAGCCCATGGATGTGAACGTGGCCGAGACCGTGGACGACCTGCCCGACCTGGGCGGCGAGGACGTGGGGCTGACCTTTGAGGACGACGCCTTTTTCATCGGCGTGAACGGCGCCGAGTACCGCTATGCGGGCCCGGCCAAGGAGCTTGTGCGCAAGATCGAGCACGCTTCGGTCATCGCCACCCCGAGCGTGCAGGACCTGCTGCGCGCGGACGAGGCGTGGGGCCACATCCTGTCGGGCCAGTGGTTCGATCTGAGCCTGGCCGCCTACCTGCTCGACCCCGAGGCGCGCAACTACACCTGGGCGCGGCTGCGGCAGTCCATGTTCCAGGACGGCCGGGCCGAGTTCGCGGACGCGGCGCGCGAGCTGCACCCGCAGTCCCAGGGGCTGGCCGCGCTGGCCTATATGGAAGGCATCCGGGGCCAGGTGGAGGGCGCGCACCTGAACAAGCTCATGCGCGAGTTGGAGATGCCGCTCATCCCGGTGCTGGTCGGCATGGAACGGGCGGGCATCGCCATCGACGACGCGGCGTTCCAGGAATTTCTGGACGAGGTCAACGACCAGCTCGCAGAGCTGACCCGGACGATCATCGGCCACGCGGGCGAGGAGTTCAATATCCGCTCCAGCCAGCAACTGGCGGTGGTCCTGTTCGACACTCTCGGCATCAAGGCCGGGTCCAAGACGTCCACCGGGCTGCGTTCCACGGCCAACCAGGTGTTGGAGAAGATCCGCGACCAGCATCCCATCGTGGACGCGGTGCTGGAATTCCGCATGCTCGAGAAACTGCGCTCCACCTATCTGGAGCCGCTGCCCAAGATGGTCGGCGAGGACGGCCGCCTGCACACGCATTTCAACCAGTTGGCCACGGCCACGGGCAGGCTTTCCAGCTCCCAGCCGAACCTGCAGAACATCCCCATCCGTGGGGTCCACGGCCCAAGGATGCGCGCCTGCTTCAACGCGCAAGACGGCAACCGGCTGGCCGCGGCTGACTACTCGCAGGTCGAGCTGCGCGTCCTGGCCCACTTCTCCAAGGACCCGGCGCTGATCGACGCCTTCAAGCACGACGAGGACATCCACGCGCGCACGGCGGCCCTGATCCACGAAAAGGACATCGCGGACGTGACCGACACCGAACGGCGCGGGGCCAAGACCATCAACTTCGGCCTGATCTACGGCATGGGTGTGCAGAAACTGGCCCGCGAGCTGAAGATCAAGCAGACCGAGGCCCAGGAGTTCACGGACAAATACTTCGAGAAGATGGCCACGCTCAAGGCGTACTACGACACCATCGTCGAGGACGCCCTCAAGCACGGCTTCGTGACCACCCTGGCCGGACGCCGCCGCCTCCTGCCCGAACTCCACTCCCGCAACAACCAGCTTTCGTCCCAGGCTCGCCGCCAGGCGGTCAACACGGTCATCCAGGGCTCGGCCGCAGACATCATCAAGATGGCCATGGTCCAGGCCCACAAGGACAAGTCCCTCAAACAACTCGAAGCCCGTCTCATCCTCCAGGTACACGATGAACTCATCATCGAGGCCCCGGAATCCAACATTCAGGAAGCGGGCGCGCGCCTAGTGGAAATCATGCAGAACGTCGCCAAACTGGACGTCCCACTCAAGGTAGACATGGGTGTTGGGAAGAATTGGGCGGAAGCTCATTAGTTAACCGTAAAACTGAACCTAATTACACCTGAAGCCAAGCCCCTTCTTTCTTAAAAGGAGGCTTGGCTTTTTATTTTTTCTTTCGCTTCTTGACGCAATTCCAAATATTGTTTTTTGATATACGGCAAAGAGGGTGAATCATGACATCATATTCATTTTTTATTGACGAGTCCGGTGACACAAGTATCGAAATCACCAAAAAGGGCGTCAGTCGCTGGTACGTATTAGTCTCTTTAATGGTTGAGAGAAATCAAGAAGCAAATGTATGCAATGAAGCTAAAATAATTTCTAAGAGGTGCTTCTCCGGTGCTGAGATAAAATCAAGTAAGGTTGGAAATAATGTTAAGCGACGCCGTCGCATTCTAACACTTATTAGCAAGCTTAATATAAAATACTATGCTTTTGCCGTTGATAAACAGCGCATATATGCTGATTGTGGGCTACAGCATAAACCATCCTTTTATAAATTTCTAAATGGTATGCTTTTTCAACGCATTACAACGGCATCCCATAACCCTAATATTACTATTGACAACCATGGTCGTAGCGATTTTATGGAATCATTTAAAAAATACACCAAGAAAAAATTAAATTTACCATTACTATCAGACCACATTTTTAGCTACGTCGATAGCAGTGAAAACTACTTAGTCCAGTTGGCAGATTTTATTGCAGGCACTATAGCGAGGAGATTAGAGGGAAAAGAATCTGAAAATCTTACTGAAATAGTGAAAGACAAACAAATCCATTTACACTATTGGCCCCCTATCATTTCAAAATATGATGACTTATCTATTTTAGATAGCACTGATAAATTCAATCAGATTGTGCAGGAACAGAGCGTAAGAATAGCTGAAAATTATATTCATAAATTCATTGAATCTCTAGATACGGAGACTCAACTGAAAGTACAGGCTCTTAACTTTCTATTACAAAGGTTTGCTGAAGATCCAAATGAATACATTTACAGCGATACAATCATTAAACATCTTGATGATGTTGGATTTTCTGGACTCAGCAGACAAAGTCTGCGTAGTGGTGTAGTAGCACCTCTCCGTGATGAAGGAGTCGTAATAGCAAGTTGCAGCAAAAAGGGATACAAAATACCCTATAACACGAATGATATGCACCAGTTTGTTAAAACGGTTGATGGAGTTGTTGTCCCCTATATTGCACGATTAGATGCAGCTAGAGAGATCATGCTAATAGCGAGTGGAGGAGAATACGATATCGTTTCCAGCAAGCAGTTCCCTAGTTTAACTAACTACTTAGATTCTTCCCAGACTATTCCCTAAAAGCCATCTCCTCGTCAGCCCTAGAAGCTGACGGAGCGGCGGAGCGGCTCTTCGATCCTGGGAGGGAGCGGAGCGGACGACTGGATCGGGAGCGGAGCCGGTCCGATCAGATTCTTGGGCTGACGAGGAAGGCGGTGCGCCCCTCGCGGCCCTTTTCTTTGGTTCTTTCTTTTGGGCCAGCAAAAGAAAGAACCCCGCCGGGAGGGCAATAAAAAAAGTTGGAGGAGCGCCAGCGACGGCTTTACTCTTCTTGCCTTTCAATCTCCCAATCTTTCATCTTTCAAACAACGACCACAAAAAGGCCCGCTCAAGCGGGCCTTTTCCTTCTCCCCTAGCGTGTATGACACTCCCTGCAACAAAAATAACACCCGTCAACCTTTTCGAAATGCTCGCGGGCTTTTTCTATCGCCCTCTGACACGACGAGAATTCCCCCAGGTAGATGCACCCCTCGGGCGGCGGATTGTACCCGCACAAGCTGGTATGAACCTCGTGTTCGCCCGTCCGCTGCGCCTGCTTGTTGACGTAATATCGATACATGCAGCCCCCTTTGGCTTTTCGTCAGTTTCAATATATAGAAAATACGGTATTAAGCAAACAAAATATAGTATAATCTGTTTCCGCGTGTAAAAAAAAGGAGACTGGTCCCTTATCACTTTCCTTCATATTTCGACAGGATGGCCTTGATGTGCCCTTCCGCGCGCATCCGTTTTATGGTCTCGTTGAACTCGGGCAGCTGCGAGGCATAGCCGCAATCGCGGTTAATCATCAGATGAAACGGCATGGCGTCGAGCGAGACGTCCGTTTCGACGATACGGTTCTCCACCCTGCCCTCCTTGATAAGCGGCCAGGCGGCCATGGGCCACTCGATGGCGATGTCGCCCCGGTGGTTGGCCAGCATGAGCCAGACATTCTTGATCAACGGCGATTCGTAGGTCTTGATGCCCCTGGAGCGGATGTACTTATCGTTCCAGCCGTTGCCGTGGTAGGTGACCACCACCAGGCCGAGCCGGTGGATGTCATCGATACTATGGATCTCCGAAATCTCCTTCATTCTTGGATGGCCCGTGGTGGTGAAGATCTTCAGTCGCTTCATGTAGAACGGATCGTCGTGGGTAGCCGAATAGACCAGACGATCCGCGGTGGGAAAGGTGATCATGGCATCGGCATCGCCCGAACGGACCAGGGCCTGACACCGGCTCCACGGATAGGTCTGCCATTTGGCGCTAACCCCCATGCGCGACAGGGCCTCGCTGACGATCTCGTAGAAAATGCCGGTCATGTACCCTTCTTCGGTACGGGTGAAAAAAGGCCAGAAATCAGGATAGGCCACGCGCAGGGGTTCGGCCGCCATGGACAAGGGGGCAAAGGAGGCCAACAGGAGCAAGGTCAGGCACAAGCCCGAAAACCATTTCCCTGTCTTGTCGGATAGTGTTTGAAGGATGGACCTGCACATGGTCTGACGGTAGCAGATTCTTCCACCCAGTCAACCGGATACGATTTATATCAACAGGAAATACAGCAAAAGCGAAAAAGGCCGCCCAAAGGCGGCCTTTTCAATTGATGAGATCATCACGTCTGCTATTTTTCTTTTTTGTTGGCTATGCCCTCTCTGCGCAACAGCCCCCCGAGCCACGATCCCGCGCCCTGGATGGCGGTATACAGGGAGGGAACCACGAGCACGCCGAGCACGGTGGCTGCGATCATGCCGCCAAAGACCGAGGTACCCAGGGCATGTCGGCTGGCCGACCCCGCGCCGGAGGCCCGGACCAGGGGAATGACGCCGAGAATGAAGGCGAACGAGGTCATCAGAATGGGCCGGAACCGCAGGGACGCCGCAGCCTTGGCAGCTTCCAGAATGGACATGCCCGAGTCGTGCTTGTCCTTGGCGTACTCCACGATCATGATCGCGTTCTTGGCCGCGAGGCCGATAAGCATGACCAGGCCGACCTGGGCGTAGACGTTGTTGTCCAGACCGCGCATCCATTGGGCCGACATGGCCCCGAAGATACCCAGCGGCACGCACAGGATGACCGCGAACGGTGTGGTCCAGCTTTCATACTGGGCCGCCAGGACCAGGAAGACCATGACGATGGCCAGACCGAAGATGATGCCGACCTGTCCGCCCGCCGATTTCTCCTGATACGCGATGGCCGTCCAGTCGTAGCCGTACCCGTCGGGCAGGTTCTTGGCGGCCACGTCCTCCATGGCGGCGATGGTCTGGCCCGAGCTGTACCCGGCCGGAGTGGCCGCGTTGATCTCGACCGTGCGGAAGACGTTGTACCGCTGGATGTACTCAGGCCCGGAGATACGCTTGGCGTGGCTCAGGGTGGACAGCGGAACCATCTGGCCGGTGTTGGAACGCATGTAGAACCGGTTCAGGTCTTCCAGCCGGGTGCGGAACTGGGACTCGGCCTGGGCCATGACCCGGTAGGTGCGCCCGTACTTGTTGAAGTCGTTGATATAGTAGCCGCCCAGATAGGTCTGCAGCGTCTTGAACACGTCGGAGATGGGCACGCCGAGCTTCTTGGCCTTGTCGCGGTCGATCTCCACGAAGTACTGCGGCACGCTGTCGCTGAAGGTCGTGAACAGGTTGGCGATCTCCGGGCGCTTGGACGCTTCGGCGATGTACTGCTTGGTCACGGCGGCCAGCTCGGCCACGGAGTTGCCCGAACGGTCCTGCAATTCGAACTGCAGACCGCCTGTGGAGGACAGGCCCGGGATGGGCGGCGGCGAAAAGGCCATGACAACCGCTTCCTGGATACCCCAGAATTCCTTCTGCGCCTTGCCCATGATGGACGCGAGCGATAGGTCGGGCGTCTCGCGCTCGGACCAGTCGTCCAGCACGACGAAGACCGCCGAGGTGTACGAGGAATAAGCTCCGGTGAGCAGGTTGAACCCGCCGAGCACGACATAGTTGTGCACGCCCGGCGCACTCTTGAGGTACGTCTCGACCTTTTTCATGACCGCGTCGGAGCGCTCGAGCGAGGCGCCTTCGGGCAGGGAGACGTTGATGATGAAGTAACCCTGGTCCTCGTCCGGCACGAAGCTGGACGGCAGGATGGAGAACAACCCGCCGCAGGCACCGATCAGCACGGCCACCACGAGCACGCCCATGAAGGCGCGCCGGACCATGGCCGCTACGGCCTTGTTGTAGCGCGTGGTGACCCAGTCGAAGACCGTGTTGAACTTGGTGAAGAACCAGCCCAGCGGCCCCCGGATGGGCGTGTACGGCCGCAATATCAGGGCTGACAGGGCGGGCGACAGGGTCAGGGCGTTGACCGAGGAAATGGCCACGGACACGGACAGGGTCAGGGCGAACTGCTTGTACAGCTGGCCGGTGATGCCGCCCATGAAGGCAACGGGGATGAACACCGCGATGAGCACCAATGTACTGGCAATGACCGGGCCGGTGACCTCGCTCATGGCCTTCTTGGTGGCGTCCTTGGGCGACATGCCCTCGTCGTCGATGTTGCGCTGGGTCGCCTCCACGACCACGATGGCGTCGTCCACGACGATACCGATGGCCAGAACCAGACCGAACAGGGTCAGGGTGTTGATGGAGAACCCGAGCATCGGGAACAGGGCGAAGGTACCGATCAGGGAGACCGGCACGCAGACCATGGGAATGACGGTCGTACGCCAGTTCTGCAGGAAGATGAAGACCACCAGGAAGACGAGGATCAGAGCCTCGTACAGGGTGGACATGACCTCGTCGATGGACGAGTTCACGAACCGGGTGGTGTCGTACGGGATGGAATAATGGACGCCTTCCGGGAAATAGCGGGACAGATCCTCCATGGTCGCCCGCACCTGCTTGGCCACGTCCAGAGCGTTGGAGCCGGGCAGTTGGTAGATGAGCATGGAGGCGTTGGCCTGACCGTTGAGGCGCGCGAAGGTGAAGTAGTTCTTGGCCCCCAGTTCCACGCGGGCCACGTCCTGGATACGAACGATGGACCCGTCGCTGGCGGCCTTGAGGATGATGTTGCCGAACTCGTCGGGATCGGCCAGCCGGCCCTTGACGCGCAGGGTCATCTGGAACTGCTGGTCCTTGGGCGTGGGGGGCATGCCGATCTGACCGGCCGGAGCCTGGGTATTCTGCTCCTCGACCGCGTTGATCACGTCGCTGACCGTCAGGTTGTAGGAGGCCAGACGGTCCGGGTCGAGCCACAGCCTCATGCCGTAGTCCAGATCACCGAACATGTTCACGTCGCCGACACCCTCGATGCGCCGCAGGGCGTCATAGAGGTTGATCTTGCCGTAGTTGTTCAGAAAAAGGGTATCGTATTCCGGCCTGTCCGAGGTCAGGGAGACGATGAGCACGAACTCCGGAGACTGCTTGCGCACCGAGATGCCGGTGTTGCGCACTTCCTGTGGCAACTGGGGCGACGCCAGGTTGACGCGGTTCTGCACGTCAACGGTGGCCAGCTCCAGGTCGCGGCCCAGCTCGAAGGTGACGGTCAGGTTCAGGGAACCGTCGTTGGCCGAGATGGACTTCATGTACATCATGTCCTGGGCGCCGTTGACCTGCTCCTCGATGGGGGCGGCAACGGACTGCTCCACGGTGGCGGCGTCGGCGCCGGTGTAGGTGGCCTTGACGCTGACCGAAGGCGGCGAGATCTGCGGATACTGGGCGATGGGCAGGGCAAAGAGGGACAGCCCGCCCACCAGCAGGATGATGATGGCCACAACCGAGGCGAAGATGGGCCGGTCGATGAAGAAGCGGACGAACATGGGTTACTCCGCTCCGGTTTTCGCGGCCCCGTCGGTAGCGGGCTGGACGGCTTCCGCGGGAACCTGGGCGGGCGCGTCATCGCCTGCGTCCGAGGCCGCAGGCTGCTGCGTGTTGCCGGGTTCCATGGGGACAACGATCGGCTTGATCTTCATGCCGGGTTTGACCCTGTTGATGCCTTCGGCCAGGATCATGTCCCCCGCCTCGACGCCCTCGCGGATAACATCCAAAGTGGAAGACTGGGTGCCGAGCTTGACCGGCTGGTTCTTGACCGTTCCGTCCTCGCCGACCACGTACACGGACTTCATGCCCTGTACGTCCATGATCGCCGTGACCGGGACGACCACCGCGTTCTCATGGTTGGAAATGCGTACCCGAACCTTGGCGTACTGACCGGGCTTGAGCAGGTTCTCGGGATTGGGGAAAAGCACCCGGATGCCGAGCGTGCCGGTCTGCGGGTCCACGGTGGGATCGACCATGTCGAAGCGGCCGGGCTGGCTATACTCGCTGCCGTCGGCCAGGATCAAACGGATGGGCCGCTGGCCGGACTCCCGTGCCTGCTGGTCGCGCATGGCCCGGATGTAGTCGCCCTCGCTGATGCTGAAGCTGACATAGATCGGGTCCATGGTGGAGATGGTCGCCAGAAGCGTATTCTCGCCCTGGCCCACCAGGTTGCCGACATCCACCTGCACACGGCCGATAACACCGTCGATGGGCGAATAGATCTTGGTGTAGCCAAGCTGAATTCGGGCGTTCTCGACCTTGGCCTTGTTGTCGGCTATCTGTGCCTTGTAGGTGGCCGACTGGGTCTGATAGCTCTCGAATTCGTCGCGGCTGACCACGCCCTCGTCAAACAGCTTCTTGAACCGCTTCAGGTCCTTGGCCGCCTTGTCGTAGAGAGCCTGATTGTACTCCAGCCCCGACTGGGCCTGTTTCAGATCTTCTTCGAACGGCTTGGGATCAATGACAAAGAGCAGGTCGCCCTTCTTGACGGTCCTGCCCTCTTCGAAATTCTTCTTGATCAGGAACCCGGCCACACGCGCCCGGACCTCGACGGTCTCGTGGGCGGTGATCTGCCCCACCCACTCGCCCCAGTTGGGCACGTCGCGGGTCTCGGCCTTGACCACCTTCATCGGAACCGCTTCCTGGGGAGCGGCCTGCTCCGCCTTCTTGTCATCACCGGAGCATCCGGCAAAGGCCAGGGAAAGAAGCAGAAAAACACCACAGACCGTCGCAGAACGCAAAACAGAGTTTACCATCTCGAAAAACCTTGCATTGTGTTGTTGTGAAAAACCCCTCATCATTGTGGGTGATTGTGCACACATTACAAGCTTCACGCAAGTATGTATATTAGTTATTTCACATAATGCATACACTTGCGAAGCCCCGGTTGCAGCAAAGCGACACCCTCCTTATTGACTCCGGCCCTGCCAGTCCGTACTTATCGGTCAGTGACAATCGCATTCAATCCGCATGGAGAGGAAAATGGGCCAGAACAACTGCAGAGAAAACCCCATGAAGGGTATCCCCCTGGGTATCAATTTCACCACCTTCATCTACTCCCTGTCATCCTCGGCCATGGTTGCCCTGGGCGAGGCCGCCGATCCGGGCACGGGCAAGGTCGCCTTCAACAAGGACCTGGCCAAGCACACCATTGATGTGCTCGGCATGCTCAAGCAGAAATTCGACAACGGCCTGGAGGACGACGAGAAGAAGCTTTTGTGCGACCTCGTCTACAACCTCCGGATGGCCTACGTTAACAAGACAAAATAACGGGAACGACAATGTCTCAGATCATCAAGGCCGGGCTGGTGGGCGTCACCGGCTACACCGGCATGGAATTGGCCCGACTCATGGTCCACCACTCCTCCATGGAGCTGGTCCGGGTCACATCCCGGTCCGAAGCGGGCAAGAAACTCGCCGACATATACCCCTTTCTGAACCGGCTGCCTCTGGGCGAACTGACCATCACCATGCCCGACGCCGCCGATCTGGCCGAGGAATGCGACGTGGTCTTCCTGGCCGTGCCGCACAAGACCGCCATGGAGATCGCGGCCGAGCTGATCGAGGCAGGCGTCAAGGTTGTCGACCTTTCCGCCGACTTCCGCATCAACGACAAGGCCACCTACGAGGCCTGGTACCAGGTGGAGCACACCCGGGCCGACCTTCTGGCCGAAGCGGTATACGGCCTGCCCGAGCTGTACCTGGACCAAATCATGGGCGCGCGGCTTATCGCCAACCCGGGCTGCTACCCGACCTCCTCCATCCTCGGACTGGCTCCGGCCCTGTCCGCCGGGCTGGTCGAGACGGACAACATCGTCATCGACGCAAAATCCGGTGCCTCGGGCGCCGGGCGCGGAGCCAAGGTGGGCAACCTCTTCTGCGAGGTGGCTGATTCCTTCAAGGCATACGGCCTGCCTACCCACCGACACACCCCCGAGATCGAGCAGGAAATTTCCAAGCTGGCCGGGACCGACATCACGGTCTCGTTCAACACCCACCTGCTGCCCATCGACCGGGGTATTCTCTCGACCATCTACACCCGGCTCAAGGGCGAAACCGACCTCGATGCCGTGCATCAAATCTACACCGACTTCTATGCGGACAAGCCGCTGGTGCGCGTCCTGCCCAAGGGACAGCTGCCCGAAACCCGCTTCGTGCGCGGCACCGTCTTCTGTGACATCGGCCTGGTGGTCGATCCCCGGACCAACCGGTTGATCGTCCTGTCGGCCATCGACAACCTCTGCCGGGGCGCATCCGGGCAGGCGCTGATGAACGCCAATCTGATCTGTGGACTGGACATCGACGAAGGTCTGCCCATGGCTCCGATGATGCCCTAAAAGAGCATTATTTTTCGTCAAAATGAAAGGCCGTCGTCATGACGGCCTTTTCTTTTTTCCTTCAGTGTATATATTGGTGGCAGTTACTATTCACCCCACCCCCTAACTTGGAGGATATTGATATGGATTTCGCCGAGATATTGGAACGACGCCGGGCTATCAACTTTTTCGACCCCACGCAGGACGTCCCTGAGGACCTGCTGCGTACCGTTCTGAACGAGGCGGCCATGGCCCCGTCCAGCTTCAATCTGCAGCCGTGGAAAGTGAAGGTCCTTCGCGACCCGGAGCGCAAGGCCGCCCTTCGCGCAGTCGCCTTTGACCAGCCCAAGATCACAGAGGCCCCGGTGGTGCTCATCCTCCTGGGCGACATGGACGGCTGGAAGGAAGGAACGCCCAACTTCGAGGGCCACTTCAAAAACAACATGAAGCCCGAACAGCGCGACTATCTGGTCAACTCCACCAAGTTCCTGTACGGCGACACGCCGGACGCTTCCCTGGCCTTTGCCGCCAAAAACGCAGGCCTGTTCGCCATGTCCCTGATGTTCGCGGCCTGCGCCCACGGCCTGGACACCCACCCCATGGACGGGTTCGACCGTGAGGCAGTGCGCAAGGAGTTCAACATTCCGGACAACTACTGGATCCCCATGCTGATCGCCGTGGGCCACCGCATTCCGGATCTCCAGGTCCACCCCAAAGCATGGCGCCAGCCTCTTGATGATATGATTCTGGAGTAAGGCGGCTTCCGATAGCGGCGCATCCGCACATTTTTTCCGGCCGGGCCAATCCTCACGTAGACGGCTACGCTGCGGTTGACCCGGCCGGAAGAAAATGCACTGCTGCACCACTCTCGAAAGCCTTGTGCGAACGCGGTAAGAGAGCCGCTGTCGGGTGCTGCGCACCCGAATCGCTCCAAGGAAAGCAGATCCTTCGACTCATTGCTGAGTCGGAGGACTTTTTTTGTGCCCTACCCCGCGAAGCGGCGAGAAAAAGTTTAGGAGGGAGAGGGGGATGGGGGGGCCGGGGGAAGGGGGAGAGGGAAGCCCTTTCCAAAGGGTTCCCTCTCCCCCTTCCCCCGACCGATCGCTGCTATCCTCATCCGTAAGGCTCGAAGACTCGCCAACGGCTGGAGGCCCGGGGGCACTCCTATCCCAGCTTCAGGCCGTTGGGGCAGGGTTTGTCGGGGGTGGCGAGGACGACGCCTTCGGGGCTGTAGAAGCCGGTGACCAGGCATTCGGAGCGCATGGGACCGATCTGTTTGGGCGGGAAGTTGACCACGCCGACGACCTGTTTGCCTACAAGTTCCTCGGGATTGTAGAGATCGGTGATCTGGGCGCTGGATTTGCGAGTGCCGATGTCCTCACCGAAATCCACCACGAGCTTATAGGCCGGGACGCGGGCCTCGGGAAAAGGCTCTGCCTTGACGATCGTACCCACACGCAGTTCCACCTTTTCGAAATCATTCCAGGATATGTTTTCCATGGAGCTCTCCGTTCTGTTGTGTTCGTGACGGACTAGCATGTTTGCCGGGCACAAGAAAGGGGACCCGAGGGTCCCCTTTTCGGCAATGGATACGGAGTGTGACGGAAACTATTTGCGCACGGCATAGGCTGAGGCCTTGCGGATCAACGCGACCAGGGCAAGCACGCCCAGCACCATGACCAGGGTCAGGTGCACCCACTCGATGGCCAGTATGGCGACCGGGTCCAGCGTCACGCCGGGCAGGTTGCGGTACACGCGCAGCAGGCCCGAGAGCACCAGGCCGAAGACGACCACGACGCGAGCCAGCCCCAGGCCGGTCAGAGTGAGTTTGTCTTTCCAGCCCTTGAGCCAGTTGACCGCGACCAGGGCGACCAGAAAAAGCAGGATCGCGCCCAGCACGTAGTGGATCTTGTGGACCAGAAAGAAGTCCCCGGTCCAGGCCATACCCGGCACGGTTGTCAGGGCGTAGCGCTTGGCCAACGGCATCTGCATGAACCCGGTAAAGGTCAGGGCGGCCACCAGGAGAATAAAGAGCCGGGATATCCAGGCGGGATAGGGTCTAGTCTTCATGATCACCCTCCCCCTTGTTCAGCAGCTTAGAGCCCAGGCCGAGCACGCCGGCGGCGATGCCTGCCACCGGGGCAATAAACGCGGCAGTGGCCAGATTGGTCTCGTCGGCCATGACGTCCTTGACCGGCCCCATGTGCGGCTTGCCGGGGCCGAGCGGGCTGCGCTTCTTCTTGCCCTTGTTCGCACCGGGACCGGAGTCCTTGTCGATGACTTGGTTGATGAGTTCGAAGGGAACCGGGGAAACATACAGCGTGTTGGTCCCGCCGTTCTCCTCCAGCCCATAGATGAACCCGTTCATCTCCTTGGCCAATTCCTTGGCCCGGGCTACGATCTCATGGCGCGGTCCGATGGTCTGGACATCCTCCGGACAAACCGCGATGCACGCTGGCAGTTCGCCCTTGTCCAGGAGCTGATGGCAACGGTCGCATTTGTACATGACCCCGTTGCCCGCCAACCTCGGCATGAGGTGGCGGTAAAGCCCCACCCCGGACTGGCGCTGGGGAATGTGCCACGGGCATACGGTCCGGCACTTGGCCCCGCCCATGCACAGGTTCGGACTGATGCGGGTCAGGCCGTTGACCTGTTTATTGGCCGCGCCAAAGGGACACATGTTGGCACACGGCGGGTTCTGACAGTGCATGCACCGCCGGGGTATGTTGATGTCGTAGGACTGCCCCTGGTACTCGACCTCGGCGTTCTGCAAAAAGAGCCAGTTGTAGGGCGTCAGCCGATCGTCCACGTCGCGTTTGTCCGACCAGTCCTCGGGCTTGGCCCGGCGGGACGGGAGCATGTCCGGGAACGGCTTGACCGGCTCTGGAAACTTGTCGGCATTGGATTCGCGGCAGGCCTCGACGCAGGCGCCGCAGCCGATACATTTGGACAGATCGAGCAGAGTGGCCAGTTCGCCGTCCGACGGCGCGGGCACCCGCTCCTGTGCGGCCAGAACCGGGGCGGCGGGGAGCAGCGCCCCGGCCGAACCAACGCCCAGGGTCTTCAGAAACCCGCGTCGGCTGATGGCCCCGGCTCTCTGTTTTTTTTGTGACATGTCGCTTTGCAACCTCGTCTTGATGTGTTTGCGGACCGGACATCCTTCCGGCATCTACAATATACCCTATAGGGGTATAATTCTCAAAGTCAACCCTGGTCCTGAAAATGAAGAAAGTTCGGAGTCAGCGATTTCAGGGATTGCATACACTCCAGTTTTCCCTGTCAACATACTGTTAATATTGTATTTCCTTCAACAGCCCCCAAGACGGCATTTGACACAGTAACCATTTTCATTATAAGTAGTCGATTCGGATTGTAAGTCCATTCTTGATCGGAAGCTTCCATCGCAAGGCTCGGCCAGCCCCAAAGGCCGACCGGAACCAGGCCAGACGACCGAATTTCCTTCGAAACCCGACAACGGTTGGGAGGCTTGACGTATGATTTCCAGAGGTAACGAGATGCTAAAAGACGACAAATGCGCCTGCGGCAAGACCGCCAAACTCATCATCGACGATAAGACCTTCGAACTCCCCGTGATCGTAGGCACCGAAAACGAACACGCCATCGACATCACCCGGTTGCGAAACGAGACCGGCTACATCACCTATGACCCGGGCTACGCCAACACCGGCTCCTGCAAGAGCGACGTGACCTTTGTCGACGGCGAAAACGGCATCCTGCGCTATCGCGGCTATCCCATCGAAGATCTGGCCGAACACGGCACCTTCATAGAGACCGCCTATCTGCTCATCTTCGGCGACCTGCCCACACGCGGACAGCGCCAGAAATTCCGCGACCTGCTCAGCGAGCAGGAACTGCTGCACGAGGGCCTTCGGCACCATTTCGACGGGTTCCCGTCCACCGGGCATCCCATGGCCATCCTGTCCGCAGTGATCAACTCCCTGGGTTGCTATCACCCGGACCTCCTGGAAATCGATTCCAAGGCGGACTTCCTGCGGGCTGCGGCCAAGCTCATTTCCAAGGTACGCACCATCGCGGCCTGGTCCTACCGCAAGGCCCAGGGGCTGCCGTTCATGTACCCGGACCCGAAGCTCTCCTACTGCCGGAACTTCCTGCACATGATGCACTCCATTCCGCACCGCCAGTTCGAGCCCACCGACGCCCAGGTACGCGCCCTGACCCTGTTCTTCCTGCTCCACGCCGACCACGAGCAGAACTGCTCCTGCTCTACCGTGCGCATGGTCCAGTCCACGGAAGCCAACCTGTTCGCCTCGGTTTCGGCCGGTATCTGCGCCCTGTGGGGCCGGCTGCACGGCGGAGCCAATGCGGGCGTCATCGAGATGCTCGAGCACATCCACGAGGGCGGCACGTCGATTCCGGACTACCTTGAAAAGGTCAAGAACAAGGAATGCAAGCTCATGGGCTTCGGCCACCGCATCTACAAATCCTTCGACCCCCGGGCCAGGATTCTGCGCAAGGCCGCCCACGACATGCTCGAATCCACGGGCAACGACGATCCGCTGCTGGACATCGCCCTGGAGATGGCCGACGCGGCCATGAGCGACGAGTACTTCATCGAGCGCAGGCTCTACCCCAACGTGGACTTCTACTCGGGCATCATCCTGCGCGCCCTGAACATCCCGGTGAACATGTTCACGGTGATGTTCGCCATCGGCCGCATGCCCGGCTGGATCGCCCACTGGTACGAGGCCTACGCTGACGGCTCCACCAAGATCCACCGCCCGAGGCAGATCTACACGGGCCGCGAGCCCAGGGTCTACGTCCCTCTGGATTCCCGAATCTAACGACGACTACCGGAGGCCCCGCCCGGGGCCTCCGTCTTATTTCCGTCCCCTGAAAATCCCTCCCGAATGAAAGCTCTGCACAAACCGATCAAACATATTGCCTGCGTTGCATCGAATTCGCCCAAGGCCCTCAAGGGTTTCGAGCAATTGTCGGAGCGCTACGATTTCGTCCCGGTGGATCAGGCCGACGCCCTGGTGGCCCTCGGCGGCGACGGGTTCATGCTCCAGACCGTGCACGACTACCGGGATACAGGTATCCCCATCTACGGCATGAACCGGGGGACCATCGGCTTTCTGCTCAACCGCTTCGACCCGGAAGGGCTCATGCAGCGACTTGCCGATGCGCACCGCGTGATCCTCAACCCCCTGGCCATGACCGCCGAGACCGTGGACGGAAAAACCCACACGGCCCTGGCCTTCAACGAGGTGGCCCTGCACCGCTACTCCCAGCAGTCGGCCAACATCCGGGTGCTGGTCAACGGACGCGAGCGGCTGGACCAGCTCGTCTGCGACGGCGTGATGGTGGCCACCCCGGCCGGAAGCACGGCCTACAATTTGTCCGCACAAGGCCCGATCATTCCCATCGGCTCCAATGTTTTGGCCCTGACCCCGGTCAGCCCGTTCCGGCCCCGGCGCTGGGACGGAGCGCTGCTGCCCCACTCGGCCGAGGTGGAGTTCATCGTCCAGGACCCGGAGTTCCGGCCCGTGGGCGCTTCGGCCGATTCCTTCGAGGTCCGCGACGTGACCCGGGTGCGCGTGGTGGAAGACCACTCCCGCCCAGCCCTGGTCCTGTTCGACCCCGACCACTCCCTGGAGGAGCGCATTTTCAACGAACAGTTCGTACACTGATCCCGGAGGCCCTCATTGGCTGTATTGTACAACCGGGCAAATACGGTATAGTGTGCCCGCAACGAACGAATTTCCCATTCCGGCCCACGCAAAAAAATACTCAATGGCCGGAATCCACATCACACAGTAGGTAGAAATGGAAAACGACACAATGCATCCCGATAACGGGAACGAAACAACGGAAACCGGCCCCGCGCCGATCACCTTCGACACCCTGCCCGAGAACCTGCGGCAGGCCTGCGAACGCACCGGATGGGACAAGCTCATGCCTGTCCAGGAACGCGCCATCCCCTTCCTCCTCGACAATCAGGACGTCATGGTCCAGGCCCGCACCGGGTCCGGCAAGACCGGCGCCTTCGTGCTGCCCCTGGTCCACAAGCTCGACCCCTCGCGTCATTCCTGCCAGGCCCTGGTCATGGTCCCCACCCGCGAACTGGCCAAACAGGTCGCCCAGGAGGCGCGCATGCTGGTCGGCGACGACATCAAGGTCGTGGCCGTGTACGGCGGTGTCGGTTACAAGGAACAGCTCGACGCCTTCCGCGAGGGCGCGAACCTGGTGGTCGGCACTCCCGGCCGCATTCTGGACCACCTCATGCGCCGCAACCTGACCCTGGACGATCTCAAGGTCCTCATTTTCGATGAAGCGGACCGCATGCTCTCCGTAGGGTTTTACCCGGACATGGTCGAGGTCAAACGGTACCTGCCGCGCAATATCGACGGCGCGTACATGTTCTCTGCCACCTTCCCGCCCAGCGTCCTTCGCCTGGCCGAAGAGTTCATGGTCAAGCCGCAATTCCTGAGCCTGTCCTCGGACGAGGAGAATGTCTCGGCCATCGCCCACCAGTTCGTGGAGGTCGCGGCCATGGGCAAGGAGCGCAAGCTCATCAAGCTCATCGAGCTGGAAAACCCCACCTCGGCGATCATCTTTTCCAACACCAAGCGCAACGTGGAATTCACCGCCGCCCTGCTCTCCCAGTTCGGGTTTGACGCCGAGGGACTGACCTCGGACCTGACCCAGAACAAACGCGAAGCGCTCATGACCCGCATCAAGGCCGGTCAACTGCGCTTCCTCGTGGCCACGGACGTGGCCGCGCGCGGCATCGACATCCCGGAGCTTTCCCACGTCTTCATGATGGAACCGCCCGAGGACCCGGAGTCCTACGTGCACCGCGCAGGCCGCACCGGCCGGGCCGGAGCAACGGGTACGGCCATCACCCTGGTGGACGTTATCCAGAAGATGGAACTGGAGCGCATCGCCGCCCGGTTCAAGATCCACTTCGAGGAGATCAAGGACCCCACCGAAGAAGACGTGACCGGTATCATCGAGGAACGGCTGACTGCCATCCTGGAGAAGAAATACCGCAAGCTGACCAACCTGCAGCGCGAGCGGGTCTCCCGCTTCCTGCCCCTGGCCAAGAAGTACGCCGAGGACGAAGAGTCCCTGGCCCTGCTGGCCATGCTTCTGGACGAGCTGTACCAGCCCACCCTGCACGGCAAGCCCGCAGCGCCCGAGACCGCGCCCGAGCCCCGGCGAGAACGCCCCGCCCGTGAACGCGGCGGCCGAAACCGAAAGGCGGAGGACAAGCCCAGGGAACGACGCCAGGAGCGCCCCGCCCGGTCTGAACAACCCGCCCGTAGCGAAAAGCCCGCCCGTAACGAAGAGTCAGCACGTAGCGAAGAACCGGCTCATAGCGAGGAACCGGCCCGCAGGGAAGAATCCGACGCTCCCCGAGAGCAGCAGGCGGCCAAGGAACAGTCCCGTCCTCCCCGTTCCAGGAGCAGGCGTTCGCCCAAGCCGCAAAGCGACCGGCCCGCGCCCGAACCCAAGGCCGTATCCGAACAACTCCGTGAAGCGGTGTCGACAGAAGACGACGATGCCACGCCTAAGTCCAAGCCCAAACGGCGTAGGCGCAGAAGGCGGCGCAAGCCCTCCGGCAGCTAGGCCGTGGGCGGAAAGCATCTGATCCTCGGCCTGGCAGCAGGCTATCATTACGGCGACGTTCGCCCGTTTCTCGCCTCCCTGGACAGGGCGGCGTACGCGGGCGATCTCGTTTTCTTTGTCTCGAAGACCACCCGCGACCTGGACCGCATGCGCCAACACGGGGTCGAACTGCTGCCCATGGAGCGGCCCCCCGGCACGGAGGACGTGCCCTGCAACGGACTGCGTTATTTCCTGTATCTGGAGTACTTGCGGACCTGCGGCCAAACCTATGACCGCATCCTCATCAGCGACGTGCGCGACGTGCTCTTCCAGCGCGACCCCTTCGACTTCCCCTGGCCGGACGGCGTATGTTGTACCCTGGAGGACGCCTCGGCCACAGTGGGGTCCTGCCCGTTCAACGCCCGCTGGGTGCGGGAACACCTGGGTGCGCCAGCCTTGGACGCCATCACCGACCGCCCCGTGTCCTGCTCCGGGACCACGGTGGGCGACCACGCGGCCATGCTCGCCTATCTTGCAAAAATGACCGGCCTGCTCCTGCCGCCTTCCACAGGCGAATGCATGGCCGGCTATGACCAGGGGATTCACAACCACCTCGTGCACACGGGTCGTATCAACGACCTGACACTGTACGACAACGACGGACCGATTCTGACCCTGGCCCAGACCAGGGGTGAACCTGCGGTCAACGCGCATGGCGAAGTCCTGAACGAGGCCGGGCGCGTGCCCCATCTGGTCCATCAATACGACCGCAAGTCGTCGCTTTTCAAAATGATCCGGGAGCGGTTCGCCTGACCCGACGGCCGCCTAATTCTCGAACGCGTCTTCGCCCACGCTGGCCTTGATCTCGCGCAGGGTCTCAAGGTTGTCCAGAAAGAGATCCGTCAACTGGGGATCGAAGTGTTTGCCCCTCTGCTCACGCATGTAGGCGCACGCCTGGTCTTCGGGCCAGGCTTCCTTGTAGGGCCGCTTGGATGTCAGGGCATCGAACACGTCGGCCAGGGCCACGATACGCCCTTCCAGCGGAATGTCCTCACCCGCCAAGCCCTCGGGGTAGCCCGTTCCGTCCCAACGCTCGTGGTGGGTCAGCGCGATACGCCGGGCAATGACCATGAGCCGGTTGTCCTGCTCGCCGATGATCTTCGCACCGATGGTCGTGTGGGTTTTCATGATCTCCCACTCGTCCGGGTCGAGTTTGGCCGGTTTGTTCAGGATATGATCCGGAATGCCGATCTTGCCCACGTCGTGCATGGGAGCCGCGCTGTAGATCAGGTCCGCGGCCTCGTCATCCAACCCGGATGCCTTGGCCAGTGCGCGGCAATAGCCGCTCATGCGCACAATGTGCAGACCGGTTTCATTGTCCTTGTACTCCGCGGCCACACTGAGCCTGCGGATGATCTGCAAACGGGTCTCGTACAGATCGCGTGAACGCTCGGCGACCTTCCGCTCCAGGGCCAGATTCTGATTATGCAGGGCGAGATGGGTACGCACCCGGGCCAGGACAACGGCCGGGCTGATCGGCTTGGTGATGTAATCCACACCGCCAACCTCGAACCCTTTGGTCTGGTCCTGCTCCTGGTCACGCGCCGTGACGAAGATGACGGGAAGATTTCGGGAGCGCAGGTCGGACTTGATGAGCTCGCAGACGGTGTACCCGTCCATGTAGGGCATCATGACGTCGAGCAGGACAATGTCCGGCGGATTGCTCGAGTGAACGATATCCAGCGCCTCACGGCCGCTGAGAGCCGCCAGCACCCGATATTCGTCCTTCAATGTTTCCACCAGCAGATCGAGGTTGGTGGGAATATCGTCCACCACCAGCACGGTCTGCTTTTCCCTGTCCGCCATGCGACCTCCGATACAATTCAACAAGCGGCGTTTACAAAATCATTCCCGCCGGACTCAGCGCGCGCAATTATAAATCGGGATTCTCCACGGCCTGAGCGGCGATCTCCGACACATGGATAGTATTAATTACATGAAACAATTTCAACAAGCCAACAGTTGTTTCAGTATTATAATACTTCGGAGGTAGTCTTATCTGGTAACGTTGGATCTGCTCCAAGAAAGGATGGCTAAACGCCCATGGGAAACAGGATGATGAAACGCTTTTCGAACATGTCCCAAGCTATGCGCAGTTTTCTCGGGACCTTCATTTTCCTGACTGCGCTTGCGGCTCTGGGAACCTATTTCCTCTACTCCCAGGCGGCCGAATCCATAGACAGGTCCCTCAAGCAAAACGAGGCCATCCACAACAGGATGGTCGCCCAAAGCGTTGAGCTGGACCTCAAGACCCTTTTCATGGGCCTCTTTCTGATGGCCAACCACGCCGAAGCCAAGAACTTCCTCCAGTACCGGACTGAACACAACCGCCGCGAACTTGAAGGTGAACTCATCGCTCTGAGCACTGTCAGTGGAGCATACGACCAGATCCGCATCCTGGACAACGACGGCATGGAGCTGATCCGGGTCAACTACAACAACGGAAAGCCCGCCCCGGTTCCCATCGGTGAACTCCAAAACAAGTTCAGCCGATATTATTTCCAGGAATCCCTGCCCTTGAAAAATGGCGAGGTGTATGTCTCCCCATTTGATCTGAACGTAGAGAACAACAAGATCGAAATCCCCTTGAAACCCATGATCAGGGTGTCCACGCCCATATTCGATGATGCCGAAAACCGCCTCGGCATCGCCATCATCAACTATCTGGGCCAACGAATCATCGAATCCCTGGACAATAGCGGCCATATGGAAATCGGACAGACCATGCTCCTCAACCAGGACGGTTATTGGCTCGCCTCGCCCTACCCTGAAAAGAACTGGGCCTTCATGTTCCAAGGACGGGAAGAACTGAGCTTCAAGGTGGAGAATCCCGAGGCGTGGGCAAAGATCAAAGACACGGACGAAAATCAATTCTCCACCCCCAAAGGCACCTATACGGTCAGCACTATCCGCCTCACTCCCATGGAGGATGTTGACATCAAGGTGTCCACTTTCCGGAAATGGAAAGTGCTCTGCTTCGCCCCCATAGAATCGATTCGGGCCTATATCGCTCCCGTGCGGCTGCGCTACCTGAGCATCTTCGGGGTCATAACACTGCTCTCGTTCCTTACAGGGCTGACACGAGCCCGGTTCGCGGCGAACCGGGAACGCAACAGCCGGGATCTCGAAGCGGCTCGAAGAGTCGCAGAGGAAGCGAACCATGCCAAAAGCGATTTTCTGGCGCGCATGAGCCATGAAATCCGCACGCCCATGAACGCCATCATCGGCCTGACCCATTTGGCGCTCAAAACCGACCTGACCGACAAGCAGATCGACTACCTGTCAAAGATATCCCTGTCAGCCAATTCCCTCCTCGGAATCATCAACGACATCCTGGACTTTTCGAAAATCGAGGCGGGCAGGCTGGTCGTGGACGAGACGGATTTCATCCTGGACGACGTACTCAACAACATCGTCAACATGCTCGGCCTGGCCGCAGAGCAAAAAGGCATAGAATTTCTGCTCCTGGTCCGCAGCACGGTCCCGAACAGGCTTCGCGGCGACTCCCTCAGACTTGGCCAGGTGCTGCTCAATCTGATCAACAACGCCGTCAAGTTCACTGAAAAAGGTGAGGTCATTCTCAGGGCCGATCTTTTGGAAAAGGACGGGACCACCGCCACCATACAATTCAGCGTCAGCGATACGGGAATCGGCATCTGTCAGGAGCAACTGGAGAAGCTGTTCCAGCCGTTCAGCCAGGCAGACGACTCGACCACCCGCCAGTACGGCGGAACCGGCCTGGGACTGTCCATCTCGAAAAAACTGGTGGAGATGATGGGCGGCACGATGTCCGTGACCAGCGAACCGAGCAAGGGCAGCGAATTTTCCTTCACGCTTCCCCTGAAGCTCCAGCCAAACCACATTGACGACACCTTCACCTATCCGGTCGAGATAAGGGGGATGCATGTCCTGATCGTCGACGACAGCCGTATGTCTCGCATGGTTCTGCGCAAGGTGCTCGAGTCCTTCACTTTCCGAGTTGAAGAGGCCTGCTGCGCTACGGACGCCATAGCGCTACTGGAAAAATGCCATGACTCCGATCCGTTCCGGCTGCTCATCACGGACTGGAACATGCCGGACACCGATGGCATCCAACTGGCCATGCTCATCCACGGCAACCGGACCATCGAGCACAAGCCCAAGGTCATCATGGTCACGGCCTACGGCCAGGAATCCATTCGCCACAGGGCGCAGGAGATCGGCCTGGACGGGTACATGCTCAAGCCGTTCAACCGTTCTATCCTCTTTGACACCATCATGGACGCCATGAACGGCAATGTTGAAATACGGCCCAAGCATCCGCCGCGCATGGACCAGTCCGGAGTGCCTCCGAATCTGCACGGCACACATATTCTCCTGGCCGAGGACAACGAGATCAACCAGCAGGTGGCACGCGAGATCCTGGAGAGCGCGGACATTCGGGTGTCCATCGCGAATAATGGAAGCGAAGCCCTGACCATGGTCCTTTCCCATGATTTCGACGCCGTGCTCATGGACATCCAAATGCCGATCATGGACGGCTTCACCGCGGTTCGGGAAATCCGAGGCAAAGGCAAGACGTCCTTGCCGATCATAGCCATGACCGCCCACGCACTGGTGGGCGACCGGGAAAAGAGCCTTGAAGCCGGTATGAACGACCATGTCACCAAGCCCATCGACCCAGAGGAACTGATGCGGACCCTGGCCCACTGGCTTCCCGACCGCGAAGGCGACGCGCCTTCTCCGCCGACGATGTCTCCGACCAGCGACGATGAACCGGAATCCATGCCGGACCTGCCCGGCGTGGACACGGTTCAGGGACTTTCAAGGATGCGAGGGAACGGCAAGCTGTATCAAAAACTGCTCAAGAATTTCGCCCAGGACAGCGGCATGCTCCTGGACAAACTCATGGCCGACGCCGAGGTCGAGAACTTCGAGGACTGCCGGGGAGTGGCCCACAACCTCAAGGGAGTCGCGGGAAACATTGGTGCCGAGAAACTGCACGAGGCCCTCGGCAAGCTAGAGCATGCCCTCAAGGACGGCCAGGTGGACCTGCACGCCCTGCTGGACAACGCCGTGCGGGAAGCGCGGCGGGTGACGGACGGCATTTTCAAGGCGTATCCGCCCGAGGAAGAGCCAGAGCTTGCGGCCGCCGACCGAAACCGCGTCGAATGTCAGGATATCAGCTCCATGGTGTCCGAGCTCGAAATCCTCCTCGGCCTGCTCGAAAAGCATGACATCGACGCCCAGAAGCTCTTCCTGTCCCTACAGGACACGCTGGCGGCTAGCGCCCCGGCCCAAACCCGCGAGATGAATCGGCTCATAGACCAGTTCGACTTCTCCTCGGCAGGAGACATTCTCCGCCGACTTGTGGATCAATGCCGGGACAAATAGCCAGCCCCGAAAACAAACCGGACTAAGCCGAGCGCACGGCCCAGACGTGGAACTCGACGCTCGCCTTGAACCCCACGCCCACCGCACCTTTGTGTAGATAATAGCAAAACGACCAGGTCGGATCGTAGCCGCTGTCCGTGGCCGACCAGTAGGCTTCACGCACATCCGTGAAGGGATGGCCTTCCGGCAGGGCCGGGTCTGCCCGCGAACAATCGGTCAGCGATTCCAGCTCCATGATGTCGGGCAACCGCCAGGCAAGCCCGGTTTCGCGAGCCAGCTTCTCCACGGCCTGCCCCGCGGTCTCCCGGTCGACCATGCCTTCGGCCAGATCGGTGCCCCGCCGCCAGATCAACCCGGTCATGCGGTCTTCAACCTCGTCACCGTTCTGCTGAAATCTTGGTTCAGGCCAGGAACGCCCCATGCGCAAAGCACCGTCCTGCCCGCTTCCGGCGCAGTCCACGGGAGAGCCGTCCACGCCATAACAGCCGGTCTGCCCGGTGGCCCACAGGGTCCCGGATGTTCCGTGCACGGGCCAGATCACCGCGTCGTCCGCCTTGTTGCCGAAGAACATGCGCCCGCCGCTGAACTGCACCCACCAGGCGTAGGCGTGGTCGCGGGCCGAGGTGGTTGAGGTCCAGCACTTGCCGGACCAGACATGTTCGAACGGATGGTCGGGCGGGAGGGCCGGTTCACGCTGGCCGTGATCGACCAGGGAACAGAGCTCCCGCCGGTTGGGTAGCCGCCAGTCCGCGAAGCCGAAACGCTTCTCGCGGTTCATATCCTCTATGAATTGAAAGGCCTCGGGCCAGGAAAGACCGGTTTCCGCGGGCTGGGCCAGCAACGGCCAGACCAGCCCGGTCAGGTTGTCCTCGACGACTTCTCCCTGAACCGTAAACCGTGATTGTTTCTTGGTGTTCGTCATCCAAGCATATACCTCACTGTGTAACCAAAGGACGGATAGGACCACGGCTGGGCCAGGAGATCGTCACGGGTCAGGCCGTGTCTTATGGCCATGCCGAACAGGTTGACCACCTCCTCGGCGTGGGCACCCAGATAGTGCGCCCCGAGAACACGGCCCGAGTCACGCTCCACCAGGATACGGTAACCCGCATGAGCCATGCCGAGCCTGTTGTGCTCGGACCACTTGGCCGCGTCGCCCTCATAGACTTTGAAATTGTACCCCTGTTCCCGGGCCTGCTCCTCTAAGAGGCCGGCGCAGGCCAGAACCGGGTGGGTAAAGACAGCGCCGGCCGTACCCGAGAGATCGGATTTCGCCGAATCCGGCTCCAGAATATTCCGGACCACGGTGTCGGCCTGTAAAGCGGCCACAGGCGTCAGGGGATGTCCGGGTTCAACGCAGTCACCCGCCCCGAAGATTTTGGGGTTGGACACGCTCCGCATACGCACGTCCACATCCATGCCGTGCGCCCCCCTTTCGACACCCGCCTTTTCCAGATCGAGGCCGTCCAGATCGGGAACCCGGCCCGCACCGCTCACAGCGGCCGCGGCCACGAATTCTATTTCCACATCGTCCGGCCCGACCACGACGACGCGCACGCCGTCCTCGAACGGCTCCACCGCCTTGACGGGATGGTCGGTATGCACGGCAACGCCCTGGTCCTGCATGGCCTGAACCAGCTTCAGGGACAGAGGCTCGTCGAACTCCTTGAGCACCCTTCTGCTGCGGTGCAGAATGGTCGCCCGTGCTCCGGCCGCGGCCGCGATGCAGGCGAACTCGAAGGAGATGAACCCGCCGCCGATGAAAAGCATGGACTCGGGCAGGGTCTCCATGTCCAGGAACTGATCGCTGGTCATGAGCAGGTCCTCACCCGGAATGTCCAGCCTGCGGGGTATCGCTCCGGCGGCCACGACGATGTGTTTGGCCGAGAGCTCGCCCAGCCCCTCCACCTCGACGGTGTCCGGCCCGGTGAACCGGGCCTCGCCGTGGATGGTGGTCACACCTCGGCCATGAAAGGAATCGAAGACCTTGCCGGAGATGGGGTCGATGACCGAATGTTTGAAGCGCATGAGCGAAGGCCAGTCGACGCGCAGATTCCCGGATACGCCGTGGGCGGCCATATCGCGCGCCCGCAGCACCTCGTGGGTCATGTCCGCCAGGGTCTTCTTGGGTTCGCATCCACGCAGGGGACACACTCCGCCCCAGCCGTTTTTTTCCACCACGGCCACGTCAAGTCCTGCCTCGCCCAGCCTGCGGGCGATAATGCCGCCCGCCGGGCCGGAACCGATCACGATCACGTCATAAGTCTGTCGGGTCAATGGTCTGCTCCAGGGTTGGTTCCAGGTTGACGGTCCGCCTTTCGCGAACCCGCTTGCCCCATCCTCGCATATTCGCCCGTAATGTAAAGGGCGGGACGCTCCCCACCGGAAACGTCCCGCCCAAAGAAGCAATATCAAGCGCGGATCGCGTTATACGATCCCCCCGCATTCCGGTTCGGCCAACCACTTGAGGTTGCGGATTGAGGAATAGGCAGTCCTGCCCCCCAGAAAGTCTTCCAGCCGGACGCGCAGCTCGGTTTCGAGCAGCGGCAGCAACGGCTGATCCACCAGCGGAATGCGCTCCAGGCTCTCGCGGATGCGTTCGTCCCAGCCGTCGCCGTATACGTCGATGTCGTCGAGCCGCAGATGCTCGCGGCAATCCACGCAGCCGCAACAGATGGCATAGGGTTCCTGGATGTTGAGCAGCCCATATTCAGTGGTCAGCTCCTCTCCGGCCGCAATGTCGCGCACCGCGATTTCAAGCCCGTAGTCCGTCATCATGGTCGTCGGATGGCAGTTGTGGTTCATGTACCGGGCATGATCCCAGCTCAGGACCAGATTGCCGCATTTGTCGTGGTACATGTAGGTCTCCATGGCCGCCTGCTGGGCTTGCGGCAAATGGAGAAAAGACTCCGGGCTCATGGTCACGTCGAACCGGTCACGGACCACCACGACGGTGCCCCGGGGAATGGGGGCGGTGGCGAACACGCCCACGCCGATGGCAGGGTCCCCGGACAGGACCCTGGTGTTGGGATGGATCATCTGCGGCCTCTTTTAATATATGTAGCGCACCTGGTGCCGCTCGGCCTCGATGCGGTTGTAGATGGAGCGCATGATGCGTTCGTACAGTTCGTCGCCCAGGACCAGATCCTCGATGCCGGCATCCACGTTGGGATTGTCGTTGACCTCGATGACGTAGGCCTTGCCGCCCATATCCTTGAGGTCCACGCCGTAGAATCCGTTGCCGATGAGCGAGGAGGCCTGGATGGCCGCCTTAAGGATGTGGGGCGGCACCTCTTCGACAGGTATGGTCTCGGACCGGCCGCTGAATTCGTCGCCGTCCTGGTGTTCGCTTTCCTGCCAGTTGTAGATCTGCCAGTGATTGTTGGCCATGTAGTATTTGCAGGCGAACAGAGGCTTGTTGTCGAGCAGGCCCACCCGCCAGTCAAAGGCCGAGACCAGAAATTCCTGGGCGATGACCAGATCCGTATGCTTGAACATCTCGGACAGCTTGTCCTGCAACTCTTCCACGGAGGATACCCTGAACACGCCCAGGGAAAAGGAGCTCTCAGGCAGCTTCAGGACCAACGGCAGAGGCAGTGTGCTCAGAAACTTGGGGGTGCATTCCTTGCGCGTCAGATGCCAGCCGCGCGGCTGATCGGCCCCGGCGTGGGCCAGTCGCTCCTGAAGATAGACCTTGTTGGAACACAACATGATGGACCACGGGTCGTCCACGACCACCAGCCCCTCGGTGTAGGCGTGGCGGGACATGGCGTAGGTGTGATTGTCCATGGCCGTGGTCTCGCGGATGAACAGCGCATCGAACTCACAGATGCGCCGGTGGTCCGCTTTGGTGATGAACTCCACGAAGAAGCCCACTTTTTCGGCTGCGTTGCGAAACTTCTCCAGAGCCAGAGGGCTGGACGGCGGCGTGGGCTCGGTGGCGTCCGCCAGGATGGCCAGGTCGTACTGGTAGCTTTTGAGCCGGGGACGGTTGTATCGCTTCTTCAGGCAGAAGGCCTCAAGGGCCGTGCGCAGCAACTCGGGCCACTGCCCGGCGACCTGCTTGAGATGCAGCAGCTTGACCTTGCGGAACTTCCAACCGTCGTCGAGCCGCTCCATGGTGATGGTGAAGAACGGAATGGCGAAAAGGGAAAAGAGTTTGCGGGCCAGTTCCGTCCGGCACGGGTCCGGGGTGCGTCCGAGAATGATGGTCAACTCCACCAGTTCGCCCTTCTGCGGCAGCGGTCTGGGGTGGCTTGCGTCCCTGATCTCGTCGAGCAGGCTCTGCGCCACCAGAGGCGTGGTCACGTCCTTCACGGTCATGACCGACGGGGTCACGCGGTGGTTGCGGGCCGAGGCCAGCAGGGAGACGTAGTAGCCCATGGAGTGGGTCTTGTACGAGGTGCACAGGTTCAGCACGTGGAACCGGTTGGACCCGGCATAGTTGGTATCGGCCAGATAGTCGGTGGCTGAACAGAACTGCACGCCCGGGCAACACTCCTTGACCCGGCTCGGGTCGTCCACCACGATGACCACGCTCTCGGGCGAACCGTCGCGGTTGGACGGCGACAGGACCATGCGCACGGCAGGCTCTGCCGGGCCATAGTAGTCCGGCAGGGAGCGCACCGGCTCGAAACCGAACTTGCGGTACCAGTTGACCAACTTGGGATTGTTCATGTCCGCTTCAAGGGTGACGCGTTCGTACCCGTGGCTGGCCGCGAACTCCACGATATGCCGGACCAGGGCCTCACCCAAACCGAGCATGCGGTATTCCTTCAGAATGGCCAGGGAGTACACGCGCAGGGAGCGTTTGTACTGGAAGACCACCGCGCACCCCGCCGGAACCGGTTTTTTGCGCTTGGCGCAGCCCTCGATGACCAGAGCAAGCTGGGCGGGACTGGTGATGCTGTGGCGCAGGCTGGCCTTTGAAGAGCGCCGGTTCTCACTGAAACCGGTCCGCTCGCAGGCCTCGAAAAGGGGCAGGTCGTCCAGCGTCGCCGGGCGGACCGAAGAATGAGGAAAGGAGACGGATGGCGTCTCGCACGCAAGGCTCATGAAGCCTCCGAGGTTGCAGGCCACCCGGGCCGCGATCACGCGCCCGAGAATGGCACTCCCATATACCGGGTTTTCGGGGAGGTAAACAGAAATCGAGAGGGTGCGGCACACCTTTTTCGCGAGGGATTATCCCTTGCCCGACCGGGGCTGGCCTGAACGAAGGGCGGCCAGAAACGCACCGGGCGTGAACCGGCCTGGAGAGAGCGCGAATCGCGCGCTGAGCCGGGCCATCTGGCACGGAAGCAGACCACAGGATGCGAGCAGTTCCTCGCGCGTAAACAGCTCGGCGACAGGGCCGTCGAAACGCAGCCTTCCGGACTCCAGACACATCGCGCGGTCGCAATTTTCGGCCACAAAGTCCATGTCGTGACTGATGATCACCACGGCCCTGCCCTGCCCGCTGAGCTCGTTCAGGGCCAAGGCCAGCAACCCGGCCTCGAAGGCGTCCAGCCCTGCCGTGGGCTCGTCCAGGACCAGCAGGGGCGTGTCCATGGCCACCACCGAAGCGAGCGCCAGCCGCTTGCGCTCCGACAGCCCCAGATCATAGGGGTTGGCCTCATCATGGCCCTCCAGACCGAACAGGGCCAGAGACTTGGCTGTCAGCTCGGCCGTACGCTCGGGGGAAAAACCGAGATTGCGTGGACCGAAGGCGACCTCGTCGGCCACCTTGCTCTTGCAGATCTGATCGTCCGGATTCTGAAAAAGCAGCGCCGCCTTGCCGGCCAGCACGGCCACGGGAAGATCCGCAGTGGATTCGCCGTCGAAAAGGATAGCCCCCGAGTCCGGACGCAACAGGCCATTCAGATGCCGGGCCAGAGTGGACTTGCCCGAACCGTTGTGCCCCATCAGGGCCACGCGCTCACCGGACTCGATGCGCAGGGACACATCGTGCAGGGCCTCGGTACCGCCGGGGTAGGCGAAGGTCACGCTACGCAGTTCGGCCAGCATCAGTCCTTCCCTCCGGCTGTAAGCCCGGCCACCGCATCTTCCAGGGTGACGGCCAACGGACGGTCCGCGCCCCACACCCCGGTCTGTCGGGCCAGCCGGGCAACTTCCGTGTAGCGGTTGCCGGACAACCCGATCCGGCCCAGGTCAGGCGAGGCCAACACTTCGGCGGGCGGACCATCCAGGACAACCCGCCCTTGATCCAGAACCACAACCCGGTCCGCGAAACGGGCTATCCATTCCACCCGGTGCTCCGCCAGAATGACGGTGCGCCCTTCGCGGCACAACCCGTCCAGCGTCTCGAAGACCTGGACCGCGCCGCTCGGGTCGAGAAAGGTGGTCGGCTCGTCCAAGACCAGAACATCGGGGTCGCTGACCAGTACCGAGGCCAGGGCGACCTTCTGTTGCTGGCCGCCGGACAGGTGCGCGGGCGAACGGTCCGCCAGATCCCCTATCCCGGCCAGTCGCAGAGCCCGCTCCACGCGCTCGGCCATGAGATCGCGTTGTACCCCCCGATTCTCCAGGCCGAAGGCGACCTCTTCGAATACGGTAAAACGCGCCCCGGAAAACTGGCTGGCCGGATTCTGCATGACCAGGCCCACACGCAGGGCCAGGTCGGCCACATTCGACTCTCGCGTGTCCACACCGTCCACAAGCACCCGCCCTTGCATCTCCCCGCCGTAGAGGTGGGGAATGATACCGGCCAGGGCGTAGCACAGCGAAGTCTTGCCCGCGTTGTTGCGGCCCATGACCGCCGTGAACGTCCCTTCCTCTATATCGAGGGTAATGCCGTCCAGGGCGACGCCGTCGGCCACCGGATAGGTGTAGGTCAGGTTGTGTAGGGAGATGCGCGCCATGGCTCAATCCAGAAAGAATGTCCTGATCTCGCGTACCAGGGCGTCCGGTTTCTCCTCGATAACCAGGTGCCCGGTCCCAGGCAGCTCCACCAGGGTCGAACCGGGAATCATTTGGTTGAGCAGGCGGCCCTTTTCTGGCGGGATCCAGCTATCTTCCCTGCCCCACAGGATAAGCACGGGCCGTTGGATGGAAGGGTACAAGTCCTGGATCTCGTCGGTGAACCGACTGTCGGCCTGAGCCATCTGCCGGTAAAAGGCGGCCTGCCCTTCCTCGCCCGTCCACGGGACGACAATGCCGGCCAGAGTCTCTTCGGGCAAAGGAGTGACGGCGGCGGACCCCACGTAGGCCCGGACCACGGCCTCATGGATATAACCGGGCAGCCCGGCAAAAGCCGCCTCGTGCTCCCGGACGTGGCGAAAAAACGGCGAGCCCCAAGGCGACACGGCCACTGGATCGATGAGTGCGATCTTGCGGAAATCGGCCTTGTCCAACAGATGGGCGCGCAGGACGGTCGTGCCACCGAAATCGTGACCCACGATGAACGGGCTTTCCAGCCCCCAGAAACCAATCAACGCAGTCAGGAGACGGTTCTGTATTCCGAGGGAAACGTCGTTATCCGATTTGTCCGACTGGCCGTAGCCGAGCAGATCGAACAGGTGGACCCGGAAGGAATCGGCCAGGCCGCGTGCCAAATGGCGCAAGTTTAACGAAGACCAGGGCGTGCCATGGACCAGGACAAGAGGCTCGCCCTGTCCCATGACGTCACAGGCGACCTCCCGCCCCTGGAAGGTAAAAGTCTGTCGCAGATTCCAATCGGTATCGGACATGGATTCCTTTGATTTATCGCATCGAGCGGCGGTCGCGCATGCGGCTTTTCCAGGCCAGACTAAGCGTGGAGTCCAGTTTTTACAACAACCCAGTACACGGCCACTCCAAGGCAGGCGGCCAGCATGGCCCGACGGGTCCAGCGCTGGACCGCCGAATCGGGGACTTCCCGCCAGGACGTCCGGGCCGAGCGGGAGTTGAAGCCACGCACCTCCAGGGCAACGGCCCGCTGCTCGATGTCCATGATCGCGCCGAGCAGGAACGGCTTCACCAGGGGCAGGAGCCCTTTGGCCCGTTTGAATATACGGCCCTCGGAATCCAGCCCGCGTGCCCGCTGGGCCGCCTGAACGGTGGCAGCGCGCGCCCGCATGGCCGGAAGCATGAGCAGCGGACTGCCGACGAGAAAAGCCAGCTTGGGCGATCCTCCTGCCCGGGTCACGGCCGTGACCATGTCCGCCGGATGGGTGCACAGAACAAAGAGCAGTGAAGCGGACAACAGCACGGCCACCTGCAGCAGGACCGTCCCGGCAAAGAACAGCCCTTCGCGGTAGACGGTTACACCGTGCCAGGCCCAGGCCACGGTGTGGTTGCCGGGGTAGAGCAGTCCGTGAATGGGAATCATGAAAAGCATAAGCGGCAACAGGACCCGCCAGACGAGTCCCCACGCACGAGGCGCGACTCCGGCCAAGAGCAGCAGGCAGCCGTTCAGGGCAAGGAGCGCGGCGCAGACCAGCCAGCGGGCCTCGAGCGCGCGCACAGGCGCGCCGTAGGCCAAGGTCCCGGCCAGCAAAATCCAGGTCAACTTGGTCAGGGGATTGAGCGCGTGAACAAAAGAGCGACCCTCCACATGGAGGGTCGTACTCTGAGATGAACCTTTCATGATCAGGCTATCCCGCTAGGAGACCGTCTCCACGCCTGGGAACCGGGCCATGCTTCTTTTCGGCATGGTCTTGATTACGCCCCAGGCGATCAGGGCCGTGACCACCTTGTCCAGAAGATTGGAGGTGAAGACCATAACCACCACCGAGCCGAACAGGTCGTTGCCCAGGGCGAGCATGTACGCGGTGAAAAAGTCGGCGCCGGAGCCGGTGATGCCGCCGAACATATACAGCCGGATGGGCACGGCCACGATGGAGTTGAACACGGTGATGATCACGCCGCTGAGGATGGCAAGCCACCAGGTGCGGAACAGGCCGTAGCGGGCGCACAGCCCGGCCACGATGCCGATGACCATGGCCACGGGCGCGAACGCGGCGGCCACGGGCGAAGAGAGCACGCCCCAGATGAGGTTGGTCAGCAGACCTGTCAGACCGCCGGCCCAGGGACCGGCCAGCACACCGACCAGAACCGTGCCGATGGAATCGAGAAAGATCGGCAGCTTGAGCAGGGAGACGAGCTGCCCCACAACTATGTTCAGGACGATTGCCACGGCGATGAACACGAAGGTGAACGTGCTGAATTCCTTTTTCAACTGCTCGGAAATACTCATACCCTACTCCTCATCCGGTTGCATGATTTCCACGGCCAGCTCCGGGTACCCTGTCTGCGGATCGAACGGACGCGCGAAACGCACGCCCGGCAGCAAGCCGATCACGACCTCCGCCGTCGTATAGATCCGGCAGCCCTCCATCAGGTGCCCGCCGCTGGTCCTGCCCGTTCCGTCCGACACGGCGATGTGGCAGTGCGCCCCCTCCGGCGACAACACGCCGGTCAGCGAAATGATCTCGAAGTGCCCCTCGAGGGTGGCCGAATCCGGCTGATTGGCAAAGCGGATGACCGCCTTGGTCAGGCTCCCGACGCAGGCCAGTACGCACCCCGCACCTGCCCCGGTATCCGCAAAAAGCCGCTCCAGTTCAGCCAGTAGATCCTGGCCGGGTGTGAGCCGTGCCGCCACAGTGGTTATCGGTGCCGCACTTCCCATCAAGCCCCCTCAATACGATTCGATAGAACCGGCCCGCCAAAGCCGCGCCCGGCTGGCCTGTTGATCGTACACTTACTATTTCACCAATGAATCCTGTCAATATATTTTATCTATTTCAGGTTTGGCACCGGGCACTTCCTGACGCCCGACGTCGAAAAACAGCGTTTTCGCAAGGAGCGACAGTGGAAAAAAAACCGGCATTTTTTTTTAAAAAAACACGTTATATTCCGAATTGTGAAAATACCTTCATAAATTCAATATGATAATGATTATCAATAACGCAAGTGGCAGTGTAAAACTCATTTTCCCATTTTTTCTTATCCACAACCAAATGTTTAAATGACCGTTTAACCCCGGCCACCAATGGCTGTAATCGCGGTTTCACATCCCTGTAAACATCCGCAGACAAATCCAGTTAGCAGACACTTTTCAACAGTTTAACCTGCCGGGATAATGCATTTTATAACTGTGTCCCTCCTTACCCCCACCACGTATATATAAGTGGACCAGAAAATTAAGCGGAAGCTTGGCATATTTTCATACCTTCAAGGGAGGACATCATGACCGATACCAGCACCACCCAAAGCCCGATAATCCAGGTATCGCTGCCTGGTGCGGGCCGGTCCGTTACGTATCGCCTGACGGCGGACGCACTGGTACGTTTCACCTTTGACCTCGCGGAAGCAGAGTTCATCGGCAACGGCAACAACCTTGAAATCATCGTGGAAGGTGGCGGGACCATTATCCTCGAGGACTATTTGGTCCTGGCCGAGGCGAATACCCTGCCCACATTCGAGATGCTTGACGGTCAGCAGGTAGAAGGCGGGGTCTATCTCTTCGCCTTTGAAAGCGACCAAGCCGTGACCGAGCAGGATATCGAAACTGCTGCGGGAGCGGGCACGACCGGTTCCGGCGCGGGTGAATACACCGATGACGCCGGTAATCTGTTTGATGGCCTGACCGCCCTTGGCGGCCAGGGCGACGCTTATGACGGATACGTCTACCCCACCCTCGACCCCGTCGTCACCGATCTGCCCGAAGAGGGCCCCATACCCCCCGTTGCCGTCGACGACGTCAACCGAATCGTCGAAAGCGGCTGGAACCGCGATGAAGGCGAAAACGGCCACTACGAACAGGAAGGTCCTTTCGGTTCCGTGACCGGCAATCTGCTCCTCAACGACTATGATGACGACAACATCGATTATCCCGAGACCGCAGGTTCCCAGACCGAGCTTTCCGTCCAGACCATAGATTTCCCCGGAGAGGACTTCACCGGCAACAACCCCGGCCCGGCCGAGGTCTCCGATTCCGGCACGCAGGTCAACGGCCAGTACGGCACGTTGACCGTCTACGCCGACGGCTCTTATGAATATGTATTGGACGAAACCCTGGCCGATCCCCTGCGCCAGGGACAGGAAGTGATCGAACAGTTCGAATACACGGCCGTGGACCCTGACGGCAATGGCAGCAACACCGCCACCCTGACCATCACCTTGGTCGGTACCAATGACGCACCCGACGCTCTGGACGACCTGTCCGCCGACGTTATCGAACAGGGCACCGAAGTCGCGGGTATCGCCATTGTCGCGGGCAATGTTCTGCACAACGACTCCGATATCGACAACATAGGCTATGAGGATCTTGATCCTGCCTACAGAAATCTTCTTCCGACCGACCCGGACGGGCTGGTCGAGTTGGGCGTGACCAGCATCTACAGCTACGGCACCAGCCAGTATGCCGGTACCCCGGACGGTGACGGCAACTTCGTGGTTGAAGGGACCTATGGCACGCTGACCATCAACAGCGACGGCTCCTATGAATACGTCCTCGACCAGACCAAGGCCGACCCCCTGAACATCGGGGACGACCCGATAGAATTCTTCAGCTACGCCATGTGGGACGGCGAGAAGTACGATTATGCCTACCTGCGTGTTCCGGTGCTCGGTTCCAACGATGCGCCCGTAGCCGACGCTGACGTGAACAGCTTCACCGAGGCCGTGGACGACGCGGCAGCCGATGACGTCATGGGCAACATCCTGACCAACGACACCGACATCGACAACACGGCCCTTGAACTGTCCGTGTCCTCCATCCTGTACTCCGGCGATGCCACTCCTCCGGTGCGCGTGAGTGACGCCTACACGGCGGACCATGTCATCGAAGGCGAGTTCGGCACCCTGTACCTGAACAACGACGGCAGCTACCATTACGTTGAAGACAAGAACGCCACCGACCCGCTGAACAGCGACGATCCAGCCGTGACCGATGTCTTCACCTACGAAGTGACCGACAACCAGGCGGGCGGCGCTCTGACCGACACCGCCACCCTGACCATCACCATCGGCGGTGCGAACGACACCCCGGTGGCGAGCGTGGATGTGAACAGCTTCACCGAGGCCGTGGACGACGCGGCAGCCGGTGACGTCATGGGCAACATCCTGACCAACGACACCGACATCGACAACACCGGCTTGGAACTGACCGTCTCCGACATCGAGTACTCCGGCGCAGGCACCCCGCCGGTGCGCGTGAGTGACGCCTACACGGCGGACCATGTCATCGAAGGCCAGTTCGGTACTCTGTACCTGAATAACGACGGTTCCTACCACTATGTCGAAGACAAGAACGCCACCGACCCGCTGAACAGCGACGATCCGGCCGTGACCGATGTCTTCACCTATGAGGTCAGCGACAACCAGGCGGGCGGCGCTCTGACCGACACCGCCACCCTGACCATCACCATCGGCGGCGCGAACGACACTCCGGTGGCGAGCGTGGATGTGAACAGCTTCACCGAGGCCGTGGATAGCGCGGCGGCCGGCGACGTCATGGGCAACATCCTGACCAACGACACCGACATCGACAACACGGCCCTTGAACTGTCCGTGTCCTCCATCCTGTACTCCGGCGATGCCACCCCTCCGGTGCGCGTGAGTGACGCCTACACGGCGGACCATGTCATCGAAGGCGAGTTCGGCACCCTGTACCTGAACAACGACGGCAGCTACCATTACGTTGAAGACAAGAACGCGACCGACCCGCTGAACAGCGACGACCCGGCCGTGACCGACGTCTTCACCTACGTGGTCTCCGACAATCAGACTGGCGGCGCTCTGACCGACACCGCCACCCTGACCATCACCATCGGCGGCGCCAACGACTCCCCGATTGCTAGTGTGGATGTGAACAGCTTCACCGAAGCCGTGGATACCGCCACCGCACACGCTGTTTCCGGCAATGTGCTGGATAACGACACGGATGTGGACAATGTGGACCTCGGCGACCTCGGCACCCCTGAACTGACCGTGGACTCCATCACCTACTCCGGATCGGGTACGCCCCCGGCCCGAACCAGTGACTTGTACGACGCCGACCACATCGTGGAAGGCGAATACGGCACCCTGTACCTCAACGATGACGGTTCCTATGTGTACGTGGAAGACAAGAACGCGACCGATCCGCTGAACAGCGACGACCCGGCCGTGACCGACGTCTTTACCTACGAGGTGACCGACAACCAGGCGGGCGGGGCTCTGACCGACACCGCCACCCTGACCATCACCATCAGCGGCGCCAACGACTCCCCGGTAGCCACCCTTGACGTGAACAGCTTCACCGAGGCAGTTGACGACGCGGCGGCCGGTGATGTCATGGGCAATATCCTGACCAATGACACCGACATCGACAACACGGCCCTTGAGCTGTCCGTAGCCTCCATCCTGTACTCCGGCGATGCCACTCCTCCGGTGCGTGTGAGCGACGCCTACACGGCGGACCATGTCATCGAAGGCGAGTTCGGCACCCTGTACCTGAACAACGACGGTTCCTACCATTACGTTGAGGACAAGAACGCGACCGACCCGCTGAACAGCGACGATCCGGCCGTGACCGACGTCTTCACCTACGTGGTCTCCGACAACCAGACGGGCGGTGCTCTGACCGATACCGCCACCCTGACCATCACCATCGGCGGCGCCAACGACAGCCCGACGGCGAGCGTGGACGTGAACAGCTTCACCGAAGCCGTGGACGATGCGGCGGCCGGCGACGTCATCGGCAACATCCTGTCCAACGATGGCGACATCGACAATCCTGGCCTGGAACTCACCGTCTCCGACATCGAGTACTCCGGCGCAGGCACCCCGCCGGTGCGCGTGAGCGACGCCTACACGGCGGACCACGTCATCGAAGGCGAGTACGGCACCCTGTACCTGAACAACGACGGCTCCTACCACTACGTGGAGGACAAGAGCGCGACCGATTGGCTGAACAGCGACGACCCGGCCGTGACCGATGTCTTCACCTATGAAGTGAGCGACAACCAGACGGGCGGTGCGCTAAGTGACACCGCCACCCTGACCATCACCATCAGCGGCGCCAACGACTCCCCGGTGGCCACCCTTGACGTGAACAGCTTCACCGAAGCCGTGGACGACACGACGGCCGGTGACGTCATGGGCAACATCCTGACCAACGACACCGACATCGACAACACGGCTCTCGAGCTGTCTGTCAACGACATCCTCTACTCCGGCGCTGGCACCCCGCCCGTCAGGGTCAGCGATGCCTACACGGCGGACAACATTGTCGAAGGCGAGTACGGCACCCTGTACCTGAACAACGACGGCTCCTACCACTATGTCGAGGACAAGAACGCCACTGACTGGCTGAACAGCGATGACCCGGCCGTGACCGACGTCTTCACCTATGAGGTCAGTGACAACCAGGCGGGCGGTGCGCTCAGCGATACCGCTACCCTGACCATCACCATCAGCGGAGCCAACGACTCCCCGGTGGCCACGGTCGACCTGAACGCCTTCACCGAGGCGGTGGACGACGCGGCTCCGGCCGACGTGACGGGCAACATCCTGACCAACGACACCGACATCGACAACACCGCCCTTGAGCTGTCTGTCCACGACATCCTCTACACCGGCGGCGGAACCCCGCCCGTGCGGGTCAGCGACGCCTACACGGCGGACCACGTCATCGAGGGCGAGTACGGCACCCTGTACCTGAACAACGACGGCTCCTACCACTACGTGGAGGACAAGAGCGCGACCGATTGGCTGAACAGCGACGACCCGGCCGTGACCGATGTCTTCACCTACGAAGTCAGTGACAACCAGGCCGGTGTGGCCCTGACCGACACCGCCACCCTGACCATCACCATCAGCGGCGCCAACGACACCCCGGTGGCGAGCGTGGACGTGAACAGCTTCACCGAAGCCGTGGACGATGCGGCCGCCGGCGACGTCATGGGCAATGTCCTGACCAACGACACCGACGTGGATAATACCGCGGGCGAGCTGTCCGTAACCTCCATCGAGTACTCTGGCGACGGTACCCCGCCGGTGCGCGTAAGCGACGCCTACACCGCCGACCACGTCATCGAAGGCGAGTTCGGCACCCTGTACCTCAACAACGACGGCTCCTATCACTATGTCGAGGACAAGGACGTGACCGATCCGCTGAACGTGGGCGACGATCCGGTGAGCGACGTGTTCACCTACGAGGTCTCCGACAACCAGACGGGCGGCGCGCTCAGTGATACGGCCACCCTGACCATCACCATAGACCCGGCCAACGACTCGCCTATCGCGGTCCATGACGGCTCGCACGAGATATTCATCACGAACACCGTGGAAACCGTCATCGACGACTGGAGCGGCGTGTCCGGATCGGTCATCTACGGCCCTGGCTACACCGTGACCGCCGAGTCCTTCGACGCCAACGACAACCCGATCAGCGATGTCAGCTTCACCACCTGGGGCAACGACCAGCACCTGGGCATCTACACCAACGGCTCCAGCGACGACCAGAAGGTTGACGACAAGGACGGCCACGAGCAGATCACCTTCGAGTTCGACGACCCGCAGAGCTCGTTCAGCATCGAGTTCATCGCGCAGGGCAACAACCACGTCAACGCCTGGGTCTACCCGGTTGGCGGCGGCGATCCGGTCATGTTCGCGAACGTGGGCAACGCGGTGTACATCACCCCGGGCTTCGAGTTCGACACCATCGTCTTCATCCCTGACGGCGCGTTCGGCATGGAAAGCTTGACCACCGTCACCGGCGGCGAAAACCTGCTCACCGGCACGGCCGAGGGCAATGTGCTCGCCAACGACTACGACGTGGACAACGCGACCTTCGACGATGCGGCGGCCAGTGGCGACATGAGCACCATGGAACTGTCCGTGTCCGACATCGACTCCAGCAACGTACCCGGCAACGCCCCGAGCGCTGGCACCGACCTGGACGGCAACTACTACACCGTGGACGGCGAGTTCGGCTCGCTGAAGATCTACGAGACCGGCGAATGGTCGTACACTCCCTCCGAGGAAGTGGACGGCGAAGGCGGCTGGCAGAACCTGGACCACAGCGCGACCGATGTCTTCGTGTACACCGTGTCCGACGGCCTGGGCGGAACCGACACCGCCTCCATCGAGGTCTCGCTGAATGTGAACACCACGAGCGCAAGCGGCGGCTCCGGCACCCTGTCCGGCACCGCAGGCAACGATGTCCTCTTCCCGACTGACGGCGACACCGTCTCCTCGGGCGCGGGCAACGACGCCATCGTCATCGACCCGACCTATCTGGGCGACGGCGCGACCACGGTCAACGTCACCGACTTCAGTGACCACGACCATCTGGTGCTCGGCAACATGGAAGGCGCGCACGTATCGATAACCTCCAACAGCAATGATGTCAGCCTGGTGTTCTCCGACATCGACGGAAGCGACGACATCACGGTCAACCTCCTGGGGGTGGCCCCGGTGCAGGACGCGGTGGATCAGACGGTGGAATTGACCACGAGCGACGATCTGAACCAGCTCATCCAGACCATCATCGACTCCGGCAACGACAGCATGTTGTAAGCGTTGCGGACAGGTCCTCCCTGACGATGAATGGAGAGCAATCCGGATGATCCGTGGATGGACGAAGAACCAGTAAAAGAGAGGCTTGGAAGGAATCCCTTCCAAGCCTCTCCACTTTGGTTCGGCAAAAGCGCGACAGGCGTTACATGATGAAGTCCGTGCTCAGGAAGTTGGACTTGTGGTTGCGGGCGATGTCCGAAAGCAGGGCCTTGTTCCGCGGGGTTCCCTTGGCCGCGACCAGGGTGCGGATGGAGAAGCAGCGCAGGGCGTCGCCCACGGACAGGGTGCCTTCGGCTGAATCCTTGCGCCCGGTGAACGGGAAGACGTCCGGCCCGCGCTGACACAGGCAATTGACGTTCACCCGGCAGACCTGGTTGACCATGGGGTCCACCAGGGAGGCCACCTCGGCCGCGTCGTCGCTGAAGATGGACATCTGCTGGCCGTAGCGGGACTCGATAATATAGTGGATGGGGGTTTCCACGTCCTTGAACGGTACGATGGGCACCACCGGACCGAACTGTTCCTCGGAAAAGACCCGCATTTTTTCGTTCACGGGATAGAGCACCGCCGGATGAAGCAGGCTGCGGTCGACGGCCCCGCCACCGGGATTGACCACCTTCGCGCCATGGGCTTCCGCGTCCGCCACCAGATCGGTCAGGTACTTGATCTTGCCCGGCTCGGGCATGGGCGTGATACGCACGCCTTCGTCCCACGGCATACCTATGGTCATGCTCTTGAGCCCCTCGTTGAAGCGGCGGATGAACTCGTCCACCACGTTCTCGTGGACAAAGAGAATCTTGAGCGCCGTGCACCGCTGGCCGCTGAAGGACAGGCTGCCGGACACGGCTTCGGACACGGCCAGATCCATGTCGGCGGACTCCATGACCACGGCGGCGTTCTTGGCGCCCAGGCCGAGGATGCAGCGCAGACGGTTAGGGCTGGGGTGCAGCAGGCGCATGGCGTTGGCCGCCTCGCTGGAACCGATGAAGGCCAGGACATTGATGGCCCCGGATTCGAGGATGGGCTTTATAAGACGGCGGTCGCCGAAGATCAGGTTGACCACGCCCGCCGGGAAGCAGTCTCTAAAGGCTTCCATGAGCGGCGCGAAGAGCAGCTTGCCGTGTCTGGGCGGCTTGATGATCACCGGGTTGCCCATGAGCAGGGCCGGGATGAGCGTGGCGAAGGTCTCGTTCAGGGGGTAGTTGTACGGTCCCATGCACAGGGTCGGACCGAGCGGCGCGCGGCGGATCTGGGCGTAGATGCCGGACTCGATGACGAACCGCGACGAGGTGCGGTCCAGCTCCTTGAGAGCGTCGATGGTATCCCGGACGTACTCGATGGTCCGGTCGAACTCCACGCAGCATTCCTTGTACGGTTTGCCGATCTCCCAGCACATGAGGCGGACGACCTCGTCCCGAACCTCGATCATGCTGTGGGTGAAGTCCTCGACATGCTTGATGCGCTCGGCCACGGACATGGTCGGCCACAGCCCCATGCCGTTGTCCCAGGCTGCCCGGGTGGAAGCAACGGCGGCCGCTCCGGCGGCCTCGTCCATGACCGGGCAGGAACCGAGGTGTTTGGGGGAATATACGCCGTCGATAGCGGTCTCGATGGCGGAATTGACTGGCTGTATTTCGCCCTTCCACTGCTCGATGCGACCATCGAGGAGATACTCGGAGATCTCCAGGGGAGTGTCTATGCGAAACGATTCGGGAACGGCGGATTCTTCGGGGAATAATGTGTTTGATGAGCTCATGACGTCTCTGACTTCCAGGTTTGCCGCGACATTTAATTATGTCCGGATGGACACAATAGAAAAGGGTTGCACGGATGACAACCGCTTTTTACGGCGAAAAACAGGCAGCCCGACTGGAGATGCCGGAGGGAAAGAAAGACGCCCGGACCGGCGGAACCGGGCCTAGCGGGCTATGGGTGCGAAAGAGGCCCGGGTCAGGGCCGCAAGATCGGACGGGGCGAGTTCGATGTCCAGGCCGCGCCGCCCGCCGCTGACGAACAGGGTCTCCCCTTCTTCGGCGGACGCGTCGATGACCGTGGGCAGACGCTTCTTCTGACCCAGCGGGGACACCCCGCCGACCACGTAGCCGGTGGTGCGCTCCACGATTTTGACATCGGCCATGGCAGCCTTCTTGGCGTTCAGGGCCTTGGCAACGGCCTTAAGATCGAGCTTGAACATGACCGGAACCACGGCCACGGCAAGCGTTCCGCCCGCATCCACCACCAGGGTCTTGAAGACCCTCTCGGGTGGCACGCCCAGCTTTTCCGCCGCCTCCACCCCGAAGGACGGGGCCGCGGGATCGTGATCGTACTCGTGGACGGTATATTTGATCTTGGCCTTCTTGGCCGCATTGATGGCTGGCGTCATGGGCAGTTACCTATCGAATGGAACCGGACCGCGCAAGGGGCGCGGACCCGGCGTTGGCGATTACTTCTTCTTGGCCCCGGTCACGGCCCGTATGGCCGCACGGCCGGGCAAAAGGAATATCATGGGCAGAAGCAGGAGGAACAGACAGCCGAAAGCGAAGGAGATGTCGTTGTAGGCCAGCATGGTGGCCTGACGCATGACTCTCTGCTCCAGCAGCCCGAGGGCCAGCTGCGTGGCGTGGACCGACCCCACTCCCTTGGCGATCAGCGCGTCCACGGTCCGGGCCAGAAACTCCTGGGTGGCCTGGCTCAGTCGGCTGACGTGCTCGGTCAGATAGACGCGGTGGATGGCCTCGCCCCGATCGAGCAGTACGGCGGCAAGGCTGTAGCCGATATTTCCCCCCACTCGCCTGGTCAGGGTGTAGATGGACGAGGCGTCCGTCATCTGGCTTTTGTCCACGGTCATCAGGGATACCGTTGACAGCGGCACGAACATGAACGGCATGCCGACGCCCATGATGATCAGGGGCGGGATGAGGTCCAGATACCCGGCCGTGGTCGAGAGCTGCATGAGCTGGTAGTAGGCCAGGATGATGATTCCCAGACCGGCCAGAAGCAGGGGCTTGGCCCCGACCCGCTGGAAGGCCCAACCGGCGAACGGCATGCACAGCAGCAGAACCAGGGCGCGCGGGGCGAGGACCAGACCGGACTCAAAGGCCGGATAGCCGAGAATGCGCTGGGTGAACTGGGGCAGGACAAAGGTGGTCCCGAACAGGGATACGCCAAAGACCAACCCGATAATCGAGCCGAGCACCAGATTGCGGTCCTTGAGCACGCGGAAGTTGACCACCGGCTCCTTGCTTCGCAGTTCCCAGAAGATCAGGATGACCAGGGAGACGCAGGTGGCCACGGTCCACCAGACGATCATGGAGGACTCGAACCAGTTTTCGTCGTTGCCCCGCTCGAGGACCACCTGCATGCCGGTCAGACAGACGGTCAGCAGGCCGATGCCCAGCCAGTCCACGGAACGGATGCCGCGACGCAGATACGGCGGGTCATGGATGAAGCGCATGGTCAGGAGCATGCCCAGAGCACAGATGGGTACGTTGATGTAGAAAATCCAGGGCCAGCCCCAGGCGTCCGTCAGCCAGCCGCCGCAGATGGGGCCGAGCGCCGGGGCGAGAACCACGCCCATGCCGTACAGGGCCATGGCCATGCCCTGCTGGGCCGGAGGAAAGGTCTCCCGCAGGATGGCCTGCGAAATGGGGATGAGCGCTCCGCCGCCGATGCCCTGAAGGACCCGATAGATGATCATCTGCGGAAAAGTGGTGGCCGTGCCGCAGAGGATCGAGCCGATGGTGAACAGGGCGAACGAGGCCAGGTAGTAGTTCTTGCGGCCAAGCAGCGCGCTCCACCAGCCGGACATGGTCACCATGATGATCTCGGCGATGGAGTAGCTGGTGGCCACCCAGGTGATGGCCGACAGGTCGGAGCCGAAGCTGCCCATCATGTGGGGCATGGACACGTTGACAACGCTGGTATCCATGACCGCCATGAACGCGCCGAACACCACGGTGGAGGCGATGGTCCACCGTTCGGCCGGAGTCATCTCCTCCGGGTCCTTATACATGCTCATGGCTATTGCATCGCTGTGGCCAGACCGTCATGGTCCGCGCCGTCGGCCAGATTCACATCGGGTATTACGGACATGCCCGGAGCCAGGAGATAACCGCTGCTGCCGTTTTCCTGATTCAGGACGATCTTCACCGGCACGCGCTGAACGACCTTGATGAAGTTGCCGGTGGCGTTCTCGGGAGGCAGCAAGGTGAACCGGGAACCGGTGCCGCGCTGGATGGAATCCACGTGGCCCTTGAAAACCACATCGGGGTAGGCGTCCACCTCGATGTCCACGGACTGGCCGGGCTTCATGCCGGAAATCTGGGTTTCCTTGAAGTTGGCCACGACCCACACGTCACTTCCGACCACGGACAACAGTTGCTGACCCACCTGAACGTAGGCTCCGGGCTCCACCGACTTCTTGGTCACGTAGCCCGCGCAGGGCGCGGTGATCCGGGTGTAGGACAGATCCAGCTCGGCCTGGCGCACCTGAGCCTCCGCCTCGCTGGCCTCTGCGCGCCGCTTGTCCACCACGGCCTGGGCCTGAAGCAGTTCATCCTCGGCGGCCTGCGCCGAAGCCACGGCCTGCCGGATCTGGGCGGACTGGGTGTCGATCTTCTTTCTTGCGGACACCAGTTTGGCCTTGGAAACAGCGGCCTGCGCACGGGCATGGTCGTATTCCTGCCGGGATACGGCACCGGCCTCGACCATCTCGTTCATGCGCTTGAAATCGTTTTCATCACGGCTGTGTCCGGCGGTATATTCGTCCACTCCGGCCCTGGCCTGCGCCAGCTCGGAGCGATTGGAAGACAAGGCCGCGTTGCGTTGGACCACCAGGGAACGGGCCGCGTCCACCTCGGCTTCGGCCTCCTGCATGGCGGCATTGGCCGACTGTAATCGAGCCTTGGCCACGTCCAGGGCCACCTGGAAGGTACGTGGGTCGACCTGAACCAACAGATCGCCCTTCTCCACCCACTGGTTGTCGTGCACCGTCACTTCGGCCACATGCCCGGCAACACGCGGACTCATGGAGACCACGTGGGCTTCCACAAAGGCATCGTCCGTGGACTCATGGGTCATGATCCGCACGTACAGGGGATAGCCCAGGACCACTGCCAGAACCAGAACCACCGGCCCGAGAATGAACAGGGTCTTCCTGCTCGCCAGACGCTTGCGCCTGGCGGCCAGCCCCTTCAACCTGGAGACGTTGCCGTTGCTCTCGTTTTCCTTACTCATCGATTTCCCTCAAAAATGATACTTGAAATGCCTTGTGAAGCGGCGTTCCGGACAGGCCGGAAGGACATCCGCCGCTGCTTTACTTTCCCAGACCAAGCCCGCGCATGACAAATCCGCTGGCGTGCGCGCAGACCGAATCCAGATCGGAATTCTCGGGCGCAAACATGCAGACCGCCCGGACCAGACCGGAGATATAACGGGCCGTCAGCTCCGGGGACGCATCCTGGAACACACCCTTTTGGATGCCGTTTCGGATGATCCCCTCGAACAGGCCCCACAGATCGGCACGGAGCTGTTTCCACTCGTCGGTCACGGGACAGGTGACCACGAAGCCCAACAACTCCATATTGAAGGCCCGGGCATAGAAGTGCTCGGCCAGAATGCGGACGACACCGGCCAGTTGTTCGTCAGGCCTGAGCGGGCTCTCCTCAAGGAACTGTCGCATGGACTCGATCAGGGTGGAGAACTCACGGAACAGAACCGCGAAGTAGAGATCGTCCTTGCTCTTGAAATAGAGGTACAGGGTACCCTTGCCCACCGCCGCCGCGCGGGCGACGTCGCTCAACAGGACCTTGTGGAACGGCTGTCGGGAAAAAAGCTCGGCCGCCGTATCAAGGATTCGCTGTTCCTTTTCGTTGTCATCCTTCATGAATCTTCCCCCCTCATACTGCATGCAACACACCGGATACTACCGCCCCGGGCCGCCGAATGTCGGCGGACTCAGTACTGACCGGTCAGTACTGAGTGGTTGAAGTACGCCCGGATTAGTTGCACTGTCAACTACTGACTCCGGGTTCTGAAATTTTTTTGCATTTCACCCACCTCCTGCCGAAAGCCTGAACCAGACGCCTCGGCCCCCGCCCCCCTTGCCTTTTCCCCGTGTGCGGCATAGTGTCAAAAACACATGCAAATCATGCGGATGAAGGGAAGCGGCATGGTCAGACCCAATCTGAGACATACCATCATACTCGGCATAGCCATCTTCACCCTGGCCTTCGGCAGCATCGCCCTGCTCTCCCTGTCCAATCTGGGCAAGTTGCAGGAGGCGGTTCTCCTGGTGGAGCGGGCTGACGACCTGCGCAACCTGATTCTTGAAATCCGGCGGGAAGAGAAAAACTTCTTCCTCTACCAGGACGGGTCCCTCTTTTCCGTGGGCCGGGAGAATCTCAACCGGGCCGAGACCATCCTCGATGAACTCTCCGGCGAAATAGCCCGCCTCCACGGGGGTACGCACGGCACCGACCTTGCCCGGGGCATGCGCCAATACGGGGAACTGCTGACCCGGTTCAGCAACGCGTCAAACGACATCGGCGAAAACAGCCCGGCCGCCCACGCCCTGCGCGAGACCGGCCAGAACCTGGTGGAGCATTCCCGAGCCATCGCCGAGCTTGAGCGGGACAACATCCTGGGAATCAACCAGCGGCTGCGCCTGACCCTGTTTATCTCCATGGGCGTCGTCGCCCTGGTGGTCCTGGCCCTGGTCTTCTTCGTGTCCAAATCCATCCTCGGGCCGCTCGCCCAGGTCCAGGAGGCCACGCGCCGCATCGCCCAAGGGACCTTTGTTCCCCTGGCCGTGCGCGAGGACGGCGACGAAATCCAGCAGGTCTTCGTAGCCCTCAACTCCATGGTGGACGAGCTCAAGAAACGCCAGACCCAACTTGTCCAGGCCCAAAAACTTTCTTCGATAGGCACGCTGGCCTCGGGCATAGCCCACCAGTTGAACAACCCCCTGAACAACATCTCCACCTCGGCCCAGATCCTGGTCGAGGAGACCGGCGGCAAGGACGAATTCGCAGACAAGATGATGACCAACATCACCCAGGAGACCCTGCGCGCCCGCGACATCGTCAAGGGACTGCTCGAATTCTCCCGGCACAAGGATTTTTCGCCCGCACCGTGCAACCTGAGGGAAGTCCTGGAGAGCGCCGTGCGTCTGGTTTCCGGCCAGCTCGGACCGCGTATCAAGGTGGACATCAGTGTGCCGGACGACGTCACCCTGTATCTGGACAGGCAGCGCTTCCAGGAGGCTCTGCTCAACCTGATCATCAATTCCATACAGGCCATCGGCGAGGAAGACGGGACCATCCGCATCGAGACCTCGCGCGAGACGGATCACAAAGTCCTGACCATTTCCGACAACGGACCGGGCATGCCCCCGGAGACCCTGCAACGCATCTTCGACCCGTTCTTCTCCACCAAGGAAGTGGGGCAGGGAACGGGACTGGGCCTATACATAGTCTACGGCATAATCGAGGAACACCGGGGCACCATCCTGGTTGACTCCACCCCCGGCGAGGGGACTTCCTTCATCATCAAACTCCCCCTTGAGCCCGAGGAGAACGCATGACGGCCGCGTCCATTCTGGTCATTGAAGACGAGCGCATTGCCCGCGAAAACCTGACCCACGTCCTGACCGGAAGCGGGTACATCGTCACGGCCATAGCCTCGGCCGAGGAAGGCATGCGGGAACTGGACAAGAAGGAATTCGACCTGGTCATCACCGACCTGATGCTGCCCGGCATGGACGGCATCCAGCTGCTCGAACATATCCGCGCCCACCACCCCCTGACCATCGTCATCGTGGTCACGGGCCACGCCACCGTGGCCAACGCGGTCAAGGCCATGCAGAAAGGGGCGCACTCCTACATCGCCAAGCCGCTCAAGCTGGACGAACTGCGCCTTCAAGTGGAACGCGCGCTGGAGCAACACGCCCTGTCCGTGGAAGTCAGACGGCTGCGCGAGATCATCGCCCAGGGCAAGCGCGACCTGCCCCTGGTGGGCGAAAGCGACGCCTTCGTGCAGCTCAAGAAGGATGTCCGCCAGCTGGCCCAGATGAACTGCAACGTGCTCATCCAGGGCGAGACCGGCACCGGCAAGGAGCTGGTAGCCCAGGGCATCCACATGCTCTCCCCCCGCTCTGGCGAGCGGTTCATGGCCATCAACTGCGGAACCTTCACCGCGGAACTGATGGACAAGGAACTGTTCGGCCACGAGAAGGAAGCCTTCACCGGCGCCAACCGGGGCCAGAAAGGCATTCTGGAAGCGGCGGACGGCGGCACGGTATTTTTCGACGAGATCGGCGAACTGCCGCTGAACATGCAGGTCAAACTGCTGCGGGTGTTGCAGGAACGCAATTTCCTGCGCGTGGGCGGAACCAAGGAAATCCCTGTGGACATCCGGGTCATCGCCGCCACCAACTGCGACCTGCACGAACTGGTGGAGAAAGGCGAGTTCCGTCAGGATCTCTACTACCGGCTGAACGTGGTCACCCTGCACGCCCCGCCCCTGCGCGAGCACCGCGAGGATATCCCGATCCTGATCGGTCATTTCCTGGAAAAACACCGCCAGCCGGGCCAGACCATCAACTCCATCGACCAGGACACCTTGGACATCCTCATGTCCTACCCGTTCCCGGGCAACGTGCGCGAGCTGGAGAACATCGTCCAGCGGGCGCTGGCTCTGGGCCAAGGGACCACTTTCACGCCCGAGCTTTTGCCCGCCGAGATCGCGGAAACCGAGACCAAGGCGCCGCTTGCCACCCTGGAAGACATGGAAAAATCCTACATCAAGAAGGTGTTGGCCTCATCGGCCGGGAACAAGACGCAGGCCGCCCGTATTCTCGGCATCGACCGCGTCTCCCTGTGGCGCAAGATCAAGCGCTACCACCTGGAGTAGCCGCCTACCCGGCGGATTCCTCCGGCCCGCACAAGGCGATTTCCGCAGCCTCGTCCATGGTCGAGACATAGCGGATATCCAGCCCCTCCACGACCTCGTCCTCCACGGTCTTGACCCCGGCCTCACAGCCCTTGGGCAGAACGACCACGGGTATGCCCGCGCTCCGGGCGGCCATGAGCTTTTCGCGGATGCCGCCCACGGGCAGGACCTCGCCGAGCAGGGACAATTCTCCGGTGGAGGCAACATCCTGCCGGGCGGGCCGTCCGGTAAGCAGGGAGAGCAGCGCGATGGTGATCGCCACGCCTGCTGACGGCCCCTCCTTGGAGACCGCTCCGGCCGGAATATGTACGTGGATGTCCGAAGTGGCGTAGAACTCCGGATCGATGCCGAATGCGTCGGCATGGCTGCGGCAATAGCTGAGGGCGGTCTGCGCCGACTCGCGCAGCACTTCGCCCAGCGACCCCGTCAGAATGAGCTGCTTGGAGCCGCGCATACGGGCCGCCTCGATAAAGATGATCTCGCCACCGATCTCGGTCCAGACCAGGCTGGTGGCCAGCCCGACCTTGGGTTTGGTCTGCGCCGGAGTGGAGGTGAAGGGAGGCGCGCCGAGCAGTTCCTGCAACATGGCCTCATCCACGACCACCTTGCCCAAGCCTTCGGACAGGACCTGCTTGGCCAGCTTGCGGCACAAAGACGCGATCTGCTGCCTGAGTTTGCGCAGCCCGGATTCACGGGCATACCCCTTGATCAACGCGGCCACGGTCTCGTCCGGAACGATCAACAACCTGTCGTCCAGACCGTGCTGGGTCATTACCTCTGGAATCAGGTAGCGAGTTGCAATCTGCAACTTCTCTCCCGGCGTGTAGCTGGGAAACTCGATAACCTCCAAACGGTCGCGCAGGGGCGCTGGCAGGCGCTCTACACCGTTGGCCGTGCAAATGAACAGTGCGGTGGAAAGATCGAACGGCAGCCCGAGATAATGGTCGACGAAAGCAGAGTTCTGCTCGGCATCGAGCATCTCGAGCAACACCGAAGTGGCGTCGCCCTGAAAGTCCTGGACCGCCTTGTCCACCTCGTCGAGCATGATCACCGGATTGCGGGTGCCCACCTTGCGGATGCCCTGGATGATGCGGCCCGGCATGGCGCCCACGTAGGTCCGGCGGTGCCCGCGCAGCTCGGCCTCATCGCGCAGCCCGGCCAGGGACAGACGCATGAACTTGCGTCCCAGGGCCTCGGCAATGGCCTTGCCGATGGAGGTCTTGCCCATGCCCGGAGGGCCGGTAAAGCAGAGCACGAAACCGCGCAAGTGTTGCGCCCGCAGACTCTGCTCCCACAGCTCGGCCACGTACTGGCGCAGCTTGGTCAGGTTCACCGGTTTGCCCAGGTACTGATCCGCTCCCCGGCGCATGGCGTCGACGGCGGTCTTCACTGTTGCATATCCGGTTATCATGATGACCTTGGTGTCGGGCCACCGTTTGCGCAGGACCTGGAGCAGCTCCATGCCGTCCATGCCATCCATCTTGAGGTCCGAAACCACTATGTTGGCCGGTTCGCGTTCCATGGCGGCAACCGCCTCGAGGCCGTTGCCCACGGCCTCCACCTCGTAACCGTCGGTCTCGAAAACGATGGTCATGTTCTCGCGGGCGATCAGCTCGTCGTCAACGACAAGGATGCGCGGATTACGCCTGGAACACAGGCTTTTAACGGCCAGGAACTCCAGAATGCGGTCCTTGACCCGTTGCAATCCGTAATGGCGGGCATTGAGGACTTCCTCGGCCCGGTTGATGTCCAGATTGTCGCGAGTGGCCGTGCTCCACGGCAGAGAAAGAATAACTTCAAGGAAATTCAGACTGATGGAATATTCCGGCGAGACAGGATCGAGATTGTCCATTCTCTCACATTCGGCCCTGGCCGTTTCCAGGATTTCCGGTGGAAGCCCGGCGGATTCGACCTGTTGGCGCAGGGAGTCGTGAGCCGGTGCAGGGGACGGAGAAGGCCGCGATTCGGGCGTTTCAGCCGGTGCGGGCTGTACTTCTCCGGGAGTGGAAGACTTGCGTTTGCCGAACCAGCCCATGACCGTTGCCTCCTGCTGGCTTGCTCGAAGGAGAAAAGCCCCCTTTTCACAAGCGTTGAAGTCCTTTTACCCTATAATAGTCATCTATCACGCTACTTTGAAGTTGTTAAGGTTGCAATACGCAACGTCGGGCATTTTTGCCCCACGCACACCGGTTCGGTCTTTTTCCAAGAAGCGTTTTTCTTTAAAAACACACCATAACCGTCCGTCATACCTGCCCTTCAAACATTTCAACTTCATGAAAGACCCTAGCCGATACCCAGAGTTTTCTCCCCTTTTCGATAGTTCACTGACAACTTTCCCGTCCTGACCGTTGCGCCGTTGCATAGTGCATCATGGTCAAAAAACGCCAAATCACGCCATATAGCCATATCCCAACCTAAAAACAGCCTCTCACCGTTGCACAAAGCATCACACTGAGTGCCACTACAAGGTTCCTTTTTTGATTAATACTTAAAAAACAACAGCTTAACTACATAGCCATTCTTGGCATGTGTTTTGATTCACAAGCAGGCAGACAGGGGCGAAAAAGCAATCTCCAAACCTGCAGCAAGGAGTTGAGACATGGCCCTCTTTAATTCGGTCAAGAAAGTGGTGGATAAGCATTACGCGGCCCAGGCCGCAGCGAATTGCAACACGTGCAGTGTGGGTACGTGGGTTGTCTGCCATGAAAATCATCTACTGGAGAAATCGGGAGGATCTTCGATGAAGACTTTTTTCAAACGAATCGCAGGCAATCGCCGCAAAACCGTTACCCCCGCTTCTGCCGCCGCCACGGCAACCGCTTCGGCAGCCGCCGACTGTGTTTGCAAGGAAAAGCAGCAGTGCAAGATTCTCATCGTCTGCAAAGGCCAGGAATTTTCCCAGGGCATCGCAGACTATGCAGTGGACATGGCCTGCAAAACCCGCAGCTCCCTGGTGGCTCTGAACATCGATGAGTCCGGACGGGACTTCGACGGTTTCTGCAGCCAGGCCCAGCGCAACATCGAATACTTCAATACCAAGGCGGCCAACGCCGGCCTGGCTTTCAGCCACGAGATACAGCAGGGAGACGAGAATTCCATCGTCGCCCGTATGCATGAAAAGGACCCCAGCTTCCGTTACGTCATGGACGACTCCGCAGCCGTCTGCAAGAACAGGAGAAGCATCCCCGTTTACACCCGAGCTACGTTGCGAGCGAAATAAGCCCGCCCGCAACGTAGAAACTTCACGTTTCCCAAGGACGCAACATGACCCCAGAGATCATAACGGTTCTGGCCGTTCTTCTATTCGCCGTACTCCTCTTCATCTTCGAATGGGTCCGAGTGGACGTGGTCGGCATCATAATGATGGTGCTCCTGCCCCTGCTTGGCCTGGTTACTCCGAAACAGGCCATCAGCGGACTGAGCAGTAACGCCGTCGTTTCCATCATCGCAGTCATCATTATCGGCGCCGGGCTGGACAAGACCGGCGTTATGAACTCAATGGCCAGAGTCATCCTACGTTTCGCCGGGAAAAGCGAATCACGTATCATGACGCTCATAGCGGGCACCGTGGCCATCATATCGGGCTTCATGCAGAACATCGGGGCCGCGGCTCTGTTCCTGCCTGCGGCCAAGCGCATCGGCAACCAGACCGGCGTGCCCGTTGGCCGCCTGCTCATGCCCATGGGCTTTTGTGCCATCATCGGCGGCTGTCTGACCCTGGTCGGTTCCAGCCCGCTGATCCTGCTCAACGACCTGATGGTCGTGGGCGGCAAGAAGTACGACGCCTTCGGCCTGTTCAGCGTGACCCCCGTGGGTCTGCTGCTGGTCGCCGCGGCGCTCGTCTACTTCATCCTGCTCGGCCGCTTCATCCTGCCTACCCGGGACGAGGATGAAAGCTCCGGGCCCATGTCCTCCATCCTGACCAACACCTACAACAACGTCGGTTCCCTGTTCGAGCTGGCCGTACCCGAAGGCTGGACCAACGACGCTTCGCTCAAGTCTCTGGACCTGCGTCCCATATACTTCTGCACCATGGTGGCCATCTGCCGTGAAAAGGGCAAACAGCACATCTTCGCCCCCCTGCCCGATGAGATCATCCGGCCCGGAGACGAGATCGTGGTTGTCGGCCCGCAGGAGTTCGTCGAGCACATGGCCGAAGACCTTGGCTGGGAGCTGCGTCCCGAGCTGACCACCTTTGCCGAGGAGCTGTCCCCGAACAACGCGGGCATCATGGAAGGTATCGTCACCCCCCGGTCCGAGTTCATGGGCAAGACCATCGCCGAACTGCGCATCCGCGAACGGTTCCAGGTCTCGCCTCTGGCCATCTTCCGTGGCGACAAGATCTTCGTCAGCGGACTGTCCGACATCATCATCGAGTCCGGCGACGCCCTGCTGCTGCACGGCCGCTGGGAGATGTTCCACATGCTCAAGGGGTTGCCCGACCTGGTCTTCACCGAGACCGTCAAGGGCGAGCTGTTGCGCACCGACAAGGCCAAAGTCGCGCTCATGTGGCTGGCCATTGCTCTGGTCATGATCCTCGGCTTCCACGTCCAGCTGTCCATCGCGCTTCTGACCGGCGCACTGGGCATGGTCCTGACCAAGGTTCTGACCATCGACGAGGCCTACCAGTCCGTGGACTGGATGACCGTATTCCTGCTCGGCGGTCTCATTCCGCTGGGCATGGCCTTCGAGAACACCGGCGCAGCCAAGTTCATCGCGGACACCATCATGGCCGCGCTGGGTACGCCGTCGGCCCTGGTTCTGCTCACGGTCATCGGTATCCTGACCTCGTTCTTCACCCTGGTGGCCTCCAACGTGGGCGCTACCGTACTCCTCGTCCCGCTGTCCATGAACATGGCGCTCAATGCGGGCGTGGACCCGAGGGTGGCCGCCCTGACCGTGGCCGTGGCCGCGTCCAACACCTTTGTGCTCCCCACCCACCAGGTCAACGCGCTGATCATGCGCCCGGGCGGGTACCGCACCATCGATTACGTCAAGAGCGGGGCCGGGATGACCGTGCTCTACATGGTTGTCATGATATCCGCCTTGATGTTATTCTACTAATCGCCGACGGGGCGCCGGTAGTTGTTACCGGCGCCCTTTTTTTGGCATATTGAGGAAGCAACTCCTATAACCCATAGCCCGCACAGGATTTTTTCATCGACATTACGCCTCGGCCAGGTCGAACCACCGTTCGCCCGCATGGCTGTTTTGGGCGTTTTCGTTGTATTGAAGGAGAGAATCGAATGAAGACACCGTTGTCGAAAACCTTTGTTGAAACATTCCTCGGGAACGCCCCCGCATGGTACAAACTGACCATCATCGCCTTTCTCGTGCTCAACCCCGTGCTCATCCTTACGGTCGGCACGTTCGTGGCAGGATGGGCGCTCATCGCGGAATTCATCTTCACCCTGGCCATGGCGCTGAAGTGTTACCCGCTGCCTGCCGGCGGCCTTCTGGCTCTCGAAGCCGTTGTCATGGGCATGACCTCGGCCGAGGTCGTGTATGAGGAGGCGCTGAAGAACTTCGAGGTTATCCTGCTGTTGATCTTCATGGTCGCGGGCATCTACTTCATGAAGGACTTCCTGCAGTTCACTTTCACGCGCATTCTGGTGCGCGTGCGCTCCAAGAAAGTCATCGCCCTGCTCTTCTGTCTGGCCGGTGCCGTACTGTCCGCCTTCCTGGACGCCCTCACCGTTACCGCCGTCATCATGGCCGTGGCCTTCGGCTTCTACAACGTCTATCACCGCTTCGCGTCCGGCAAGGCCTCGACCGACAGCCACGATCTGATTAACGACGAGAGCGTCAAGGAAACCAGCCGCGCCGAACTGCTCGAGTTCCGTGGCTTCTTGCGCAACCTGATGATGCACGGTGCGGTCGGTACCGCCCTGGGCGGCGTCTGCACGCTGGTCGGCGAACCGCAGAACCTGCTGGTTGGCGGCGAGATGGGCTGGCACTTCATTCCGTTCTTCCTGCACGCCATGCCCGTGACCATGCCGGTCCTGGTCGTCGGCCTGCTGACCTGCCTGGCCGTGGAGCAGTTCCACATCTTCGGCTACGGCTTCCAGATGCCCGGCAACATCCGCTCCTTCCTGCTGGAAACCGCCGTGCAGATGGAAGAGAAACAGGGCCAGAAAGGCAAGCTCAAGCTGGTCATCCAGGCCTGCGCCGGCCTGTGGCTGGTCCTCGCTCTGGCCTTCCACCTGGCCGCGGTCGGTCTCATCGGCCTGTCCGTCATCATTCTGCTGACCTCGCTGACCGGTGTCACCGAAGAACATCAGCTCGGCCACGCCTTTGAAGAGGCTCTGCCCTTCACCGCCCTGCTGGTGGTCTTCTTCTCCGTTGTCGCGGTCATCCACTCCCAGGAGCTGTTCCACCCGATCATCGGATTCGTTCTGAGCCTGAAGGGCCATGACCAGCTGGCGGCCTACTACATCGCCAACGGCCTGCTCTCCTCCATCTCGGACAACGTCTTCGTTGCCACGGTCTACATCTCCGAAACCAAGATGCACTTCACCCAGGTGCTGGGCGCCATTCCCCATATCGGCATGACCGGCCAGGCCCTGATGGACAAGATGACCGATCCCCACATCGCCCGTGCCGACGTGCTCGCCACGCTCCCCCAGGATGCGGCGACCCTGGTCAAGTCCACCATGGAGCACTTCGACAAGCTGGCCGTGGCCATCAACACCGGAACCAACATTCCGTCCGTTGCCACCCCGAACGGCCAGGCTGCCTTCCTGTTCCTGCTGACCAGCGCGCTGGCGCCGGTCATTCGCCTGTCCTATGGCAGAATGGTCATGCTGGCCCTGCCGTACACCATCACCATGTCCATCACCGGACTGTTCGCTGTGTACGCCTTCCTCTAGGCCGCCACTGACAACAACCGCACAAAGCAAGGGCTCCCGAGACAATCTCGGGAGCCCTTTTGTTTGGCGCTTCGTTGTTTCACAGCTGCCCCAGGCAGCCCGGTCTACTTCAGCTTGCGGTTGGCGTATTCGAAATAGCGCCCCCGCTTGATGCAGAATTCGTGATCGAAAAAGGTGGATGAAATCAGGAACTCGGCCGAGGAGCGGTTGGACGCCGTGGGGATGTTGTAGAGTACGGCCAGACGCAGCAACGCCTTGACGTCCACGTCATGCGGCTGCGGCTCCATGGGGTCCCAGAAAAAGAACAGAACGTCCACTTCGCCGTTGCTGATCATGGCACCGAGTTGCTGGTCCCCGCCCAGCGGACCGGACTTGAGGCGCAGGACAGTCTTGTGTTCGGCCCTGGAGTCCTCCCCTTCGGCCAGCAAGTCCTCGACCAGCCGCCCGGTCGTTCCTGTGGCGACCAGACTGTGCGGGGCCAGAGCCTCCCGGTTGCAGGCGATGAAATCGAGCAATTCATCCTTGCAGTTGTCGTGAGCGACCACCGCGATATTCTTGATCCTGTCCATGTCGTCTCCGGGATTGAAGTTATGCGCGGCCCCCCTCTCACGGCCGATATATATTCAATACCATCCAGCGCTTCCGGGAACAAGCCGGGAACTTCAGGAGAGAACAGGCCTTATTTTACTCCCCCGTCTTGACGAGAACATGACTGCTAGTTACCATTCGCACCATCAAAGTTCGTCTCGTTTATGAGCACTTGAGTAAACATAACAATAATGTCGCAACGGGAAGCGAAAACGTGGACCGCAAACGCGATGCAAAGGAGAAAGACATGGCTACCAAAGAAGAACGTCGTGAAAAAGTCATCGAAGTGTTGAACCAGGCCCGTTCCATGGAGCTGCAGGCCATCCACCTGTACATGAACCAGCACTACAACCTGGACGACATGGACTACGGCGAGCTGGCCTCCAACATGAAGCTGATCGCCATTGACGAAATGCGCCACGCCGAACAGTTCGCCGAGCGCATCAAGGAACTGGGCGGCGAGCCCACGGACCAGAAGTCCAAGAAAGTGGAACGGGGCCAGAAGATCGAAGTCATCTTCAACTATGACTCCACCGAAGAGGACGACACCATCGACGCCTACAACCAGTTCCTGCTGGTCTGTCGCGAGAACGGCGATTCCATCAGTGAAAAACTGTTCGAGACCATCATCGACGAGGAGCAGGCCCACTTCAACTACTTCGACGCCATCAAGGGTCACATCGAAAAGCTGGGCAACACCTTCCTGTCCCGCATCGCCGGTACCCCCTCTTCCACCGGCCTGGCCGACCAGGGCTTTGTCATCAACGCCCAGAACGCCTAAGCCTCTCTACAGCAACGCATAAACAAAGGCCCGGCCGGTGTACACCGGCCGGACCTTTTCTATTTGCCTGTGCGCGAAAACTAGTCGCGGATGACCGACTTGATATTCACGAATTCACGGATGCCGAAGGAAGACAGTTCGCGGCCGAAGCCGGAACGGCGGATACCGCCGAACGGCATGAGCGGGTCGCTGCGGACCAGGCCGTTGACCACCACTTCGCCTGCCTCGATGCGTCGGGCCAGTTCCAGACCGTGCGCGCCGTCTCCGGTCCAGACCGAACCGCCCAGACCGAACGGAGTGTCGTTGGCCATGGCCACGGCCTCTTCCTCGTCCTTTGCCTTGAAGACCAGGGCCACGGGACCGAAAAACTCCTCGCGGCAGACCTCGGCGTCGAAGGGCGCGTCCGCGATGATCGTCAGGGGATAAAAGGCGCCCTCGCCTTCGGGCAGAACGCCGCCCTTGACGATTCTGCCACCCGCGGCCGTGCAGCGTTCCACCTGGCGTTGCAGTTCGGCGCGCAACCCGGTGGAGGACATGGGACCGACCACGGTGTCTTCATTCATGGGATCGCCCATCTTGAGGGCGTCCATCTCCCGCCCCAGGGCCGCAAGAAACTCGTCGTACGCTTCCTCCACCACGATGAAACGCTTGGCCGCGATGCAGGTCTGCCCAGCATTGGCGCAGCGGGACATGGCTCCGACCTTGGCGGCCTTGTCCAGATCGGCGTCGGCCAGGACCACGAACGGGTCGCTGCCGCCCAACTCCATGACGCACTTCTTGAGCCGCGCTCCGGCCGCTGCCGCGACCTTGCTCCCGGCGCCTTCACTGCCTGTCAGGCTCACCCCGATGACCGAATCGGCGTCGAGAACGGACTCGACCTGGCGCGCGCCGATGAGCAGCGTACGGAAAACATCGTCAGGGAAATCGGACTCACGGAAGGCGGATTCAATGGCCAGGGCACACTGGGGCACGTTGGAGGCGTGCTTCAAAACCACGGTGTTGCCGGCCATGAGCGTAGGCGCGGCCACGCGCAGGACCTGCCAGAAGGGGAAGTTCCACGGCATGACCGCAAGCACGGTGCCCATGGGCGCAAAGTCCACATAAGCCTCCTGGCCGCAGCCGGAAACCGGCTCCGGGGTCAACATGGCTTCGCCGTTTTTCGCATAAAATTCGCAGACTCCGGCGCACTTCAAGGCTTCTGCACGGCCAAAGCTTACGGGCTTGCCCATCTCCTCGGCCATGATCGCGGCAAACTCGTCCGCCCGATCTCTGAGGACTTGAGCCAGGCTCATCAAACACTTCGCCCGATGGGCGAAATCGGTGTTCTTCCAGGAGGCGTACCCCTTGGCCGTCTCAAGCACGGCTTCGGCGGTTTGCTCAGGGGTGAACTCGTCAAACTGCTTCGTGACCTTGCCGGTCAACGGATTGAGACTCTGCAGGGGCATTTTGTTCTCCGAAAATGGGGTTGAAGCACTCAGAATATGGCTAGTGGAGTGCGATTACCGGTTTGCGACTCAGCGCGGATCGCACCGGGCCGAGCGGCTCAGCCGGCGCATTTTCCGGGCTTATGCCAGATTCCCCGGGTTGTCCAGCATCAAGTCCCCACGAGCATGATTCCTCAAGAATACCGCCATATCCCTATTCACCCTGACCCCATTTGGACTGGACAAACGGAGTGGATTCGTTAAACTTACACGCTTGAAAGGCAATACCCGCACGGCAAAACAGGACATAAGGATTTCTCATGAAAATACAGAAGGTATTGGTCTCCGGAGGAGCCGGTTACATCGGCACCCACACTTGCATCGAGCTGCTCGCCGCCGGCTATGAAGTGGTCTGTGCGGACAACTTCAACAACAGCTCGCCTGAGGCCATGAAGCGGGTGGAACAGATCACCGGCACGGCCATTCCCGTGCACCGCATGGACTTCTGCAACCTGGAAGAGGTCAAAGACCTGTTCCAGGCGGAGGCCATCGACGCAGCCATCCACTTCGCCGGATACAAGGCAGTCGGCGAATCCGTGCAAAAACCCCTTATGTATTATGAAAACAACCTGCTCAGCCTGATCAATCTGTGCAAAGTCATGGGCGAGGGCAACGGCAAGAACATCGTCTTCAGTTCATCCGCCACGGTCTACGGATTGTCGGACAAACTCCCGCTTACCGAAGAGACCCCGACCAGCGCCTACAACCCCTATGGTCGCACAAAGCTTTACATAGAAGAAATTCTGAAGGATCTGCACGCAGCCGAACCGGATTGGAACATGTCCATCCTGCGCTATTTCAATCCGGTTGGCGCGCACCCCTCCGGACTCATCGGCGAAGATCCCACGGGCATCCCCAACAACCTCATGCCCTACATCGCCCAGGTGGCCGTGGGACGGCTGGAGCAACTGAGCGTCTACGGCGACGATTACGACACCCCTGACGGCACGGGCGTGCGCGATTTCATCCATGTGGTCGATCTGGCCCGAGGCCACGTTGCCGCTCTGCGCAAGCTCGAAGAGGAGCCCGGCTACGTGGTTCACAACCTGGGCACGGGCAAGGGGTGCAGCGTGCTCGAATTGGTCCATGCCTTCGAGCGGATCAACAATGTTTCCATCCCCTACCGGATCACCGATCGCCGCCCTGGCGATGTGGCCGCCAACTACGCATCCACGGACAAGGCCCGCAACGAGCTGGGCTGGGAAGCAACCCACACCATCGAGGACATGGTCCGCGATACCTGGAACTGGCAGTCGAAGAACCCGCAAGGATACCGGGACGCCGACGGCTAAAAGCCTCGGACCGAGCTTCCAACACATAGCCGGGCAATCCCCAAGCCACAAACCGAGGCGTATCTGTCGGATTTCTTAACGCCTAGCCGTTTGCAGTTGCTCAGGGCCTCCCCCGCAAACACCCCGCTCGAAAATCGGCAATAAAAAACGCCCGCAAAAAAGCGGGCGCAGACAGGTAGAGAATATCAGCGGCCCGGTCGGGCCTGGAATACTTACTGCAGAAATTTCCGGTTCAGCAACAATGGCAGCGAGTTACCTAGGCGGTATAATACTCCATCATGGCGTCCACCATGGAGACCGTCTCGGGATTGCTGCCCTCGAACACCCCTACCATAGTCACATCACGGTCCACCTTGTGGCGCAAACGCCGACAATAGAACGAGACGGTTTGAGACAAGTGGGGCAAGGTGAAAAACACCTCGAAAAATGAGGATGTTGCCAACTTTTCAGCCAGTTCCGGGGGAATGTCCTTGAAGGATATCCGCAATCCGCCCTGGGAAATATCATCCACCATGACCGGATAGCTGCGCATCTCCCTGTCGGAAAACTTTACGCATGATATCGCTGGAAGCGACACATCCACCCTCATGTAGCGTCGACGTTCATTGCCGTTTACAGACCGGTCCCGGCTGATGAAATCCTTCAGAGCACCTTCCACGAGGCTTGAAACATACTGGGAGCAGTCTAGCCCTTCCGCTTTGGCAACACGTTTAAGCGCCTGAAAATTCTCTTGATTTATGTCGAAACATACTTTCACCGATTCAGACATCGTTTCAACTATCCTAAATGTATCGTGCTGTGTGCGGGGCATATCTCCCCCCGGAGCCCCATCCCAATGCCTCAACAATGCTAATTTTTTTGCAATAAGCATACCGCACTAATTGTAACATTGCGCAGCGTCTCACCGCCTCCCTGATTACGGTTACGACATACTCTGTTCCGCCCAAGGGGTTCCCCAATTATTGAATGATACAATGCGACTAGGGACTTTTTCCCGGCTGGACAAAAGGCATCGACAAGAACTGCCGAAATCTTGACAAAACTCCTTCAAGCAAAACAGCTCTTGGTAAACCTTTACAATGTGTCTGACAAACCGACACAAACACGAAGAAAACCTTACGCTCCCAAAATCAGCCCAGACAAATACGAATCGAGGTATCCGGCTGGGATAATTATGGAAACGCGTTCCACAAAAAAAAGACCGGCGAGAAAGCTCTCGCCGGTCGCATTCATTCAGCTTCGTAATGAAAAAAGGAACTACATGAGGAACCGTTGTATGCGCGGCTTGTCTTCGGAGTCATCGGAAACCTCGACTCCAACTTCTACCGGATCATCCAGCACAATCCGCTTGGGGAGGCATTCCAAGGTGGCCACAGAATCGTCCACCTGGAAGGTCACGCTCAGGCCTTCAATCTCCTTGAGCATGCCGGCGAACACGTGTCCTTTATCCTTGAATTCAAGGAGCATCCCCTGAGTCGATATGTTCCTGATCTGGACGGGAAAAACCATGATTTCACCGCTCGACTTCAACACCTGGACGAGTCCGGGGATCATGACGGTTCTGCGTGGGCAGCTTCGCCGATCCTGTGTCTCCAGTTCGTTGTTCGACGCGGCGCTTTCTATGATCGCGCCCAACCGGGTCACGATCTCGCTGAGTGCCGCACCATCTTTCACGGCAACATGCATCCGCTTATTGAGCTTATAGTCGTACATGTAAGTTTTAAAGCAAATTTCGCGCCAAAAAGACACTTCAGTGGAAGGAAATTAAAACAGAGGGGGCTGCCGATCAGCTGGCCTTCAAGGACAGGTTGTGCTTGCTCAACAACTCGTACAGGCGCGCCCGCGAAAGCCCGGAAAGCTTGCAGGCCGTGGATATGGAAGCGTCACTCAACTGGACCAACCGTTGGAGGTAGGCCTGTTCCATGGCCTCCACCGCTTCCTGGCGTGCCGCTTTCATGATCGGGAACTCGTCGGCGGTCATGGGCAAGGAGAAGAAATTGGGCGACGAGCCGACTTCCTGTGGCGGCGCTTCGTTGCCATCCATGTCCTGAAACACGCGCCGCATACGCAACTGCTGGGGAAGATGGTAGATATTCAGAAACTTGGAGAAACGCGCCTTCTGCAGCGAAACATGGAGGACGTTGACCAACTCGCGCACGTTGCCAGGCCAGTCATACAGCCGCAAGGTTTCGATGAACTGCGGATCGACCTCCTTTTCCTCCATGCCGTTCTCTTTGCAAAGCGTGGGCAGGTAGTGCCGGGTCAGCAACTCGATGTCACCGTTGCGTTCGCGCAGGGGCGGCAGTTCTATGATGAAACTCTGCAACCGATAATAGAGGTCACTGCGGAATTGCCCCTGGGCCACCATTTCTTCCAGGTTCCGGTTGGTGGCTGCCACCAGCCTGAAATCACTGTACACTTCCTTGCTGGAACTGAGCGGGCGGAAGGTCTTCTCCTGCAGGACACGCAACAGGGACTTCTGAATCCCCAGATCGAGATCGCCGATTTCATCCAGAAACAGGGTCCCGCCGTGAGCCAGATGGAACAGCCCCTTGCGGTCCTGGTCCGCGCCGGTAAAAGAGCCCTTGGCGTGACCGAAGAGCAGACTTTCGGCCAGCGTTGACGGGAGGTTGGTGCAGTCCACAACGATGTACCGCTTGTCTTTGCGGTCGCTGTTGTTGTGCAGGGCCCGGGCAAAGAGTTCCTTTCCGGTCCCGGTCTCCCCGGTGATGAGCACGTTGCCGTTACCCTTCGCGGAAATGGCCAGCCGTTCCAGACACTGGTTGAGTGCGGTGCTGTCGCCGATGATCTCATCCCGAATCAGGGTATCAGTCTGCTCTTTCTGGACAGTCTTCTGCTGGAGCAGGTTCTGGATGACCTGCCGGAAGCGGTCTTCCTTGATAGGCTTGACCAGGTAGTCCTTGACCCCCGCTGCAAAGGCCTGGGAGATATAGTCCGTGTCCGATTCGCCGGTGAGCATGACGATATCCACATCGGGGTCAAGCTCCGTCAAACGCGGGATGTGGGTCAGCCCGCTGCCTTCATGCAGGTTGAGATCCAGGAATATGATGTCGAAATGGCTGCTCTTGAGAAGCGTCAGCCCTTCCAACCCGGAATAGACGCAATGGCAGTCATAGCCCATCTTCTTGATGATGGACTCGACGGCTGCGCACTGAAACGGGTCGTCATCTATCAGCAGTATCTTTCCCACAAAGGCTCCACTCCGCGTTAGCTCAAAAAAGGACCATACTCGTCCGTCCGGCGGACAACGGGCAAAAGTTAGCGATTCTATACATAGCCGCGTTTTTTCTGTCCATAGGAGAATCTCCCGATTCCATTTTTTCCGGACAGCGATCGTCGTCTGAGCCAAAAAGCCGCATGACGACTTGCTTTCAGCATACCCGCCTTCTCCGATTTTTCAAGACTTTCCGAAAAACACCCACATCAGAGGTTGTGGTTTAAAAGGCACTCGTCCGCCCCAAACCACAAAAAAGGCCGGGCAGTCAGATGACTGCCCGGCCTCGTAGTACCATTTTAATGAGAATTAGAGAGAACGGCTCTTCTTGCGGCGGTAGAGCAGCAGCCCAAGACCTCCGAACCCGAGCAGCAGGAAGGTAGAAGGTTCGGGGGCAGGAACCATGGACTGTCCGAAAAGGACGTCGTTGGCGCAGGTCATGGCGAAACCGTAGGTAAAGGAAGCTCCGTCAAATGCCAGCAGATCAAGGTCGATGCCTGACCAAACGGATTTTCCGGGCGAATCTTCGGAGACTTCACCATAGTCCCAACCCGAGAAGTCAACAGCCTCGCCTTCGGCCCACCAGGGTATCAATGCCTTGACTGGGTGGTCATAACGAATTTCGCCTCCACGCCCGTAGGACTCCTGGTATTCCCACTTCCAATACCAGGAAGCCTCATCGCCATAGCCCAAGCCCCAACCATCTACGTTATAGAGGTTGTAAACCAGGTAAGAGCCACGCCGGGTATGCTGTACGGATTGGTGCAGGACATAGTCCCAATTCTGATCCTGGTCGAAGTCGAAAAACCAGTCACCGGGCGAAATAGCCCTGCTGGTGCTGGTGTAGTACAACTCGATTCCGGTCAGGGTATGACCGTCATAGATGAAATTGCCACCGGTTAAATCCGGAGTTCCGATTACATCCTGGCTGTTTTGCCGGCCGCCTCTGTAGGTGTTTTCAAAGCCATCCCAGTAGACGGCGTTATCCTCGAAGGACACGACGGTTGTCGCCTGCGCATAGGGTGCCTGGAGCAGGCATATGGCGAACAGAGTGAATATGATAAAGCGTTTCATGGTGTCTCCCACGTTGAATTCCCCGTTTTGTTCTCCCGAAATAAGCACAAAACATGCCAGACATGTAAAACATGGGTTTTAGCGCATCAACTGTAAAAAAATTGTCATTTTGCCCGACACTTTGTCGAATCCTCTTACATTTTGTACCTATTTGAACACTATAGTATAGATTTTTGCTATTTTGCTCGCCCGCAACCTGATATTTTCCGATGAAAACTGTGGAAGGCTCCCTACTGACGAAACGGCCAGTATGTCCAACACAGCCAAAAAGAACGAGAATAATTATTGGTTGCGTCTTTACATGCCATTGTGGATACTTATTTGGATAAGAACGACCAACCCACATTCGTGAAAGGAGAATATCATGGGTGAAAGAACCGGAATCATCACGTTTCAAGGAAATCCGCTAACGCTTGTTGGCCCTGAAATCAAAGTCGGCGACGCCGCTCCCGACTTCACCTTGACCACCAACGACCTGGCCCCCGCCACCCTGGCCGACTTTTCCGGCAAGGTTCTGGTCATCGCCTCGGTCCCCTCTCTGGACACCCCCGTATGCGACATGGAAACACGTCGCTTCAATACCGAGGCCACCGCGCTGGGCGATGACGTGAAAATCCTGACCGTCAGCATGGACCTGCCCTTTGCCCAGGCTCGCTGGTGCGGTGCGGCCGGCATCGAGGCCGTGCAAACCTTGTCCGACCACGCTCAGGCGTCTTTCGGCGAGAACTGGGGAACGCTCATCAAGGAGCTCCGCCTTCTGACCCGCGCCGTCTTCGTTGTGGGCAAGGATGGCAAGGTAGCCTACGTCCAGTACCTGAAAGAGATCACCGAAGAGCCCGACTATGATGCCGCCCTCAAGGTGGTTCGCGAGCTGATCTAACCCTGCTCCCGACAAGTAAACAAAACCAAGGCCCGGAAGATCACTCTTCCGGGCCTTCGCGGTTTTAATTCGTCCCGTACCGTCCGGAGAGACGGCTGGGGCAGCTACAATTTGGGCTGGATCGTTCCGGCCCAGGCCGTAACATCCCCCATATCCGGGTCCCCATCTATCTTCAGGGTATCGCCGAGCAAGACAGCTCCCAACTCTTCGGCTTTTTCCTCGATGGCATCAACCGCACCGCAAAAGTACTCGTAGGAAGAGTCCCCGCATCCGAATACCCCGACCTTCTTTCCGTTCAGTCCGGCCTTGTCCAGATCATCAAAAACCGGAATGAAGTCGTCCTGAAGCTCGATGGAGTCATCGCCCCATGTGGAGCACCCCAGAAGCACGGCGTCAAAACCGTCCGCCATATCCTCTACGGCCACGTCAGCCGCGTTTCTGGCCACGACTTCACTGCCATTGCTTACCAGGAATTTCCCAATGGCGTCGGCCACGCTCTCAGTATTGCCGGTGGTGGAACCGTAAACGATCAGTACCTTGCTCATAGTGTTTCCTCATTGTGTTGAAGTTGTCGAACGCGCACCGGCCCTTACCGGGCTCGCTACAGTGTGAGGAAATGGCGGAAATCATGTTCAACTCCAGCTTTGTCGTTTAGGCTCATGATTTGTAGTGGGTACTGTTCCCTGTCGAACGCATATTTTGATAGTGAAAATCATTTTCACGAAACTTAGGAGGCAACCAACCATTTGTCAACCATTCCATGGAAAGGCGTTCTCCTGTTCCCGTTTTCGTTTCTGCCACAGGCAGCCGGACTCGCTGAAGCTATCCCCACAGTCTCCCCTGCTCAAAGAAGGGTTGCAATTGGACACCTATCCATATATCAATGAATCTTGATATACGAATACAGCGACATGAAATACCGGCAATTACCGCTGAAAAAGACTTCTGTAGAGGGATACAGCGAGTACACCGGACTTGAAAGGCAGCCAAAGCGATGATGTTGAAAACCGGATGACGTCCTGCCGGGGAACACACCATTGAGCGACCACGTAGAGCTCCCTGCGACGAACGGCGTTGCGGGACGGGCACCAACAGTTTTCACCCGTAACCATGGAGCAGACATGCATGCGCATATTTTGGGTTTTCCCCGCATGGGGATCGAACGGGAACTGAAATGGGCCCTGGAAAAGTACTGGCGTGGAGAGACAACCGAGGCCGAGCTGCTTGCCACGGCCGACGAGTTGAAGAAACGGCATTGGACCATTCAGTCCGAAGCAGGCCTGACTCTCATTCCGGTCGGCGATTTTTCTCTGTATGACCACGTCCTCGACACCGTCGCCATGCTCGGCGCTGTCCCGCCGCGCTACGGTTGGGACGGCGGGGAACTGGACCTGAAGACATACTTTCATATGGCTCGAGGCGACGCCGACAACGGCATCCCGGCCATGGAGATGACCAAGTGGTTCGACACCAACTATCATTATATAGTGCCCGAGTTGGCACCGGACACCACTTTCACCAAAACCGGGAACACTCTCGTTGATGCGGTTGAATCGGCGCGGTCTCTGGGACTTTCTCCCAAGCCTGTCCTGATCGGCCCCATGACCTTCCTGCTGCTGGCCAAGGAAGTAGAAGGCTGCGACCGTTGGAAGCATCTGGACGGATTGGTGGACGCCTACTGCGCCATCATCCGAGAGCTGGACGGCCTCTGCGCCTGGATTCAGCTGGATGAACCGATCCTGTGCACGGACCTGAGCGACGAGGCCAGGCGGGCTTTCGCCAAGGCGTATGCACGAATCCGGGAAGCAGCTATCAGCTCCCGTTTGCTGCTGGCCACCTATTTCGGCGCGCCGGGCGACAACCTGGACACAATCCTGGCCCTACCTTTGGACGGACTCCACGTGGACCTGGTCCGCGGACCGGATCAACTGCCGGAGTTGCTGAAAAAAATGCCTTCCAACGTGACCCTCTCCCTGGGGCTGATCGACGGCAGGAACATCTGGAAGACGGATCTGGACGCGTCCCTGCGCAGGATCACTGCGGCCCGCCAGCAGGTCAAGCCGGAACGTCTCATGGTCGGATCGAGCTGCTCCCTGCTCCACTGCCCCGTGGACGCCGAAAACGAAGCCGGACTCGATCCGGAAATAAAGCGGTGGATGGCCTTTGCCGTGCAGAAATGCGCGGAGATCGCGGCCTTGAAACAGGCCGCCGAAGGCAAAGGCACGCCCGAACTGTTCAAGGAGAACAGGGACGCCCTGCTGGCCCGATCCGAAAACCGTGCCGTGACCGACGACGTTGTTCGTGAACGGGTCCGTGCGATCACGCCAGAGATGTATAATCGCGCTTCGCCCCTGGCCATACGTTCATCGATACAGCACGCCCGGCTGGACCTCCCCCTGTTCCCGACCACGACCATCGGCTCCTACCCCCAGACCACGGAAATCCGGCGCACGCGCCTGCGCTTCCGCAAGGGAGAACTGTCCGAAGCGGAATACATCGCCGCCATGCGGGCGGAAATCGCCGAAGTGGTCGCCCGGCAGGAGGAATTGGGACTGGACGTGCTGGTTCACGGCGAACCGGAGCGAAACGACATGGTCGAATACTTCGGCCAGCAGCTCAAGGGTTTCTGCTTCACGCAAAACGGCTGGGTCCAAAGCTACGGCAGCCGCTGCGTCAAGCCGCCGGTCATCTATGGCGACGTATCCCGCCCCGCCCCAATGACCGTGGACTGGGCCGTGTACGCGCAATCCCTGACCGACAAGCCCATGAAAGGCATGCTCACCGGTCCGGTGACCATCCTGTGCTGGAGCTTCGTGCGCAACGACATCCCCCGCGAAGAGGTCTGCCGCCAGCTCGCCCTGGCCATGCGCGACGAGGTGCTGGACCTGGAGGCCGCAGGCATAAAAGCCATCCAGATAGACGAAGCCGCCCTGCGCGAGGGCATGCCCCTGCGCCGGGCCGAACAGGCCGACTATCTGCGCTGGGCTGTCGACTGCTTCCGGCTGACGGCCGGTGGGGTCAAGGACGAGACCCAGATCCACTCGCACATGTGCTACAGCGAATTCAACGCCATCCTGTCGGCCATCGCCCGAATGGACGCGGACGTCATCAGCATCGAGGCCAGCCGCAGCAAGATGGAATTGCTCGACGCCGTCGACGCCGACGAATACCCGGCGGACATCGGACCGGGCGTGTACGACATCCACAGTCCCCGCGTGCCGTCCGAAGAAGAAATCCACTCCCTGCTTAAAAAGGCCCTGGCCGTCGTTCCGGCCCGCAGACTCTGGGTCAACCCGGATTGCGGCCTGAAGACACGGGCCTGGCCCGAAACACTGTCCTCGCTTAAAAATATGGTTCAGGCTGCCCGCAGACTGCGCCAGGAACAGCAATAACCTCCGATACCACCTCGGGCGGGAAGCAACCTTCCCGCCCACCCCTTACAAGGATACCCCATGAAGATCATCGACCGCATCAAGGCCCAGTCCCCCTTCCTCTCTCTCGAATTCTTCCCGCCCAAGGAACGGGAACAGTGGCCCCGGTTCTTCGGCCAGGTGGAACGACTGGCCGAACTCAATCCGGCCTTCGCCTCCGTGACCTATGGAGCTGGGGGATCGTTCCGGGACAACACCCTGGACATTGCCGCCGAGATGCGCAGGCAGTTCGGCCTGACGGTCATGTCCCACCTGACCTGCGTGGGCGCGGAAAGACAATCCATCGCCGAATACATCGACCGACTCCTGGAAGCGGACATACACGACGTCCTGGCCCTGCGCGGCGACATGCCGGGTGACGAGAGCGAGATATGGAAGGATTTCCGCCACGCCTCGGATTTGGTGGAGTTCGTCAAGGCAGGCTGGCCCGAAATGGGCGTGGCCACGGCCTGCTACCCCGACGCCCATCCGGAATCCCCTTCCATTGACGATGACCTGCGCTGGACCTGCCACAAGTTCAACGCGGGGGCGGACTTTGCCGTGACCCAGCTGTTCTTCGACGTGCGCCGCTACCGGGATCTCGTCCGCCGATTGGAGAGCCGGGGCGTGACCGATCCCGTGCTTCCTGGAATCCTCCCGGTCCTGAGCATGGCCTCCCTGAACCGCATCCTGTCCCTGTGTGGGGCCAACATTCCGCTCAAGCTCTATCTGGAACTGCAACAGGCCGACCAGGAAGGCGGCGACGAAGCGGTCCGGCGCAAGGGGATCGAGATAGCCCGGCGTCAGGTGCGCGAGCTACTGGACCTCGGTGCGCCCGGCATCCATCTGTATTCACTGAACAATGCCGACGTATGCCTGGACATCATTTCCGGTCTGCCGGAACTCGGCGGGTAACCCCGGTCTCCGGATTTCGGCGAATCACCCTTGCGGTCTTTTCCGGCTTGCGCTAGCTTCTGTCTCGTCACGATGTCCTTCAGGTGGCCCCCGGGCCATAACAGGGAATCCGGTGTGAAGCCGGAGCGGTCCCGCCGCTGTAATCCCCATGAAGGTCCGGTCCAGATGCCACTGCCGCGAGGCGGGAAGGCGGGCCGGACGGGGAGAGCCAGAAGACCTACCTGAAGCGTTTCCTGCCGGATGCGGATCGCGGAACCCGTATGCGGACAAGAATGATGCCCACACGATAACCGTCGCCGGGTTCGCGGTACTGCCGCGAGACCGTTCATCGGCGACAGCGCAGGCGAATAATCCCGCGGCCGCAATATATTGCGCGCCGTCCTCCGCGTGCCTGCAAGAGACATACATGCCCAGCAAAATCCTCAAACGAGACGGATGCATCGAGACCTGGTCCACCAAACGGATCGGCAACGCCATCTTCAAGGCCCTCAAGGGCAGCGGCATCAAAGACCCGCTGCTGGCAGAGCGCCTGGCCGGCAAGGTTGCCAAGAAACTGAAAGACGTGGACGTCCCGGAGCAGGAACAGGTCCAGGACATGGTTCAGGAGGTCCTCATGGAGGCCCGCCTGTACAAGGTCGCCGAGCGGTACATCATCTATCGCGAAAAGCGTCGTGAACTGCGTTCCCAGGACGAGGCGTTCCTGGACATCGCCAAGGTCACCGACGGCTACCTGAACAACGTGGACTGGCGGGTCAACGAAAACTCCAACATGACCCACTCCTTCCAGGGCTTGATCCTGCACATGGCCGGTTCGGTCCAGGCCCGGTACATGCTCGAGAAGTACCCCGAGGAAGTCCGCCTGGCCCATACCCACGGCTACTTCCACATTCACGACCTTTCCTTCGGCCTGGCCGGATACTGCTCGGGCTGGTCCCTGCGCGACCTGCTGCTCGAAGGATTCAACCTGCGCGACCGCTGCTCATCCACCCCGGCCAAGCACTTTGACGCGGCCTGCGGACAGATGGTCAACTTTCTCGGCACCCTGCAGAACGAATGGGCCGGTGCACAGGCCTTCAACAACGTGGACACCTACCTCGCCCCGTTCATCCGCAACGACGGACTGAGCTACCACGACGTCAAGCAGCAGGTTCAGAAACTGCTCCACAACCTCAACGCCACCTCGCGCTGGGGCGGACAGTCGCCGTTCACCAACTTCACCCTGGACTTTGTGCCGCCCGCGCACATCGCCAAGGAAGCGGTCATCATCGGCGGCCAGCTTCAGGACTCCACCTACGGCGAGTACGCCGAAGAGATGGCCATGTTCAACCGGGCCTTCCTGGAAGTCATGCTTGAAGGCGACGCGGACGGGCGCATCTTCTCCTTCCCCATCCCCACGTACAACGTGACCAAGGACTTCCCCTGGGAATCCGAGGAAGGCAAGCTGCTCCTGAAGATGACCGCCAAGTACGGCGCGCCCTACTTCCAGAACTTCATCAACTCGGACCTCAACCCCGAGGACGTGCGCTCCATGTGCTGCCGTCTGCAGATGGACCTGCGTGAAATCCGCAAGAAGACCGGCGGTCTGTTCGGCGCGGGCGACCTGACCGGGTCCATCGGCGTGGTCACCCTGAACCTGCCCAAGCTGGCCTATCTGGCCCACAACGAGGAAGACTTCATGGACCTGGTCACCGAGTACGCCCGGTTGGCCTCCGAGTCCCTGGAGTTCAAGCGCAAGGTGGTCCAGCAGAACCTGGACGCGGGCATGTTCCCGTTCTCCCGGCGCTACCTCAAGAACGGCTTCAAGGGCCACTTCTCGACCATCGGTCTCATCGGCGGCCACGAGGCGTGCATGAACCTGCTGCACAAGGGCCTCGACACCCCGTCCGGCTCCCGGTTGATGCAGCGGGTGCTCAAGCTCCTGCGCCGACTCGTCGTCGAGTTCCAGGAGGACACCGGCAACCTGTACAACCTCGAGGCCACTCCGGGCGAAGGCACCTGCTACCGCCTGGCCAAGATCGACAAGGAACTGTACGCCGATATCCACACCTCCGGCGACGAAACCCCGTACTACACCAACTCCACCCTGCTGCCCGTAGGCATCAGCTCGGACGTCTTCTTCGCCCTGGAACACCAGAACGAACTGCAGACGCTGTACAACGGGGGCACGGTCTTCCATACCTTCCTGGGCGAGGCCGCCCCGAACGAGGAGAGCGTGAAGAACTTCCTGATCAAGGCCATGAGCAAGACCAAAATCCCGTACATCTCGGTCACCCCGACCTTCTCGGTGTGCGAGGACCACGGCTACATCTACGGCGAGCACTTCAACTGCCCGACCTGCGACAAGGAGACCGAGGTCTACACCCGTGTGGTCGGCTACTATCGTCCGGTGGGCCGCTGGAACAAGGGCAAGCAGCAGGAGTACAAGGACCGCATCGAGTACTCGAAGCAAAGCTTCTGCTCGTCCCCCTGCGAGCCCGCCTGCGAGCCCGCGGCCTGACCTGAGACGGGAAACCGATGATACTCGACGCCAACCAGCTTGCCTCCATCCGGCAGCACAACGACGAGGAATTGCGCAGGGGCAGCCGCGCCACGCACGGCTATCCGGCGCGCACGGTGCAGGACCTTCTGCAGACCGTCGAAGCGCTGAAAAAGGAAAAGAAGAAATGGAAGAAGCTGGCCCAGGACCGGGGCAAGACCCTCAAGGCCATTAGCGAGCTGGCCGCAGACCAGCCCGACTGATGCCCCGCCCGGCGGCGCGATACGACTACAAGGCCCGTCCTGCTTTATGCAGGCCGGGCCTTTTCTTCTGTGCAGGTTGAGCCCCACGAACGGAGCCGGTGTCCATGCGGAATCACAGGCAACATCCATTGCCCATGTCGCAAAAAAGGCCTGGAAGACACCTTCCAGACCTTTCCCGCTGCCGAATATATCCGGCGACCGCGTTTTTGCCTCTCTATTCCATGGTCTCGGCGACCCGCTTGAGGACCTCGGGGATTTCGATGGATTGAGGACACTTTTCCAGGCACTGTCCGCACTCTACGCACTGGGAGGCGAAACCGGGAGCCCGTTGCAGGACCGAACCGGAGGCAAAGGAATTGTACAACCGCTTGGCCTCGGTCTCGTTCCCGAACATGTGCATCTTGTTGAACATGTCGAAACAGGTGGGGATCTGGACGCCCGCCGGACAGGGCATGCAGTAGCCGCAGCCGGTGCAGCCGACCTGCATGAGTTGGCGGTAGGTGTCGGCCACCCGCTTGATCAGGTCCAGTTCGGACCGGGTCAGGGAATCCGCTTCGGCCTCGTCCGCCACGCCCATGTTTTCACGGACCTGCTCTTCATCGTTCATGCCGGAGAGGACCACGGTGACCTCCGGATGGTTCCAAACCCAGCGGAAGGCCCACTCGGCCGGGGTGCGCTTGGTCTCGGCCAGATCCCAGATGTCCGCTACGGCCTGGGGCGGTTCGGGCAGCGCCAGGTTGCCGCCTCGCAGAGGCTCCATGATGATGACGCCCAAGTCCTTGGAAGCCGCGTATTGCAACCCTTTGGTGCCAGCCTGGAAATCGGTGTCCAGGAAGTTGTACTGGATCTGGCAGAAAACCCACGGGTAGGCATCAACAATAGGCTGGAAATCCTCGGACAAACCGTGGAAGGAGAAGCCGGGATTGACGATGCGCCTGTCCGCCATGGCCTTGTTCAGAAAGGCCTTGCCGCCGAGGCTCTCGATGGTCTTCCAGGACGGTCCGGACAGGGCGTGGATCAGATAGTAGTCGATATGATCGGTGCCGAGCCTCTCCAGCTGAGCGTTGAGATAGGTATCCATGTCATCATGGCTCTTGATCAGCCAGGTAGGCAGCTTGGTGGCGATCTTGACCTTGTCGCGATAGCCGTCCTGCAGGGCCTTGCCGAGCAGCGGCTCGCTTTCGCCATTATGATACGGCCAGGCCGTGTCCACATAGTTGACCCCGGCGTCGATGGCCTGACGGATCTGGGCGATGGCCCGTTCTTCGTCGATAACGCCGTCTACCATGGGCAGGCGCATGCACCCGAACCCGAGGGAGGAAAGTTTGTCGCCGTTCTTCGGCATTGTTCTGTAAAGCACTCTGGTCTCCTTAGGGAATCTGAACATTTCTGCGGGCGACCGGGCGTCCGCGCCGGAAGCCGTCCGGACGGAGCCGCTCCGCTGCCATTGTATTGAGACATTCTCTGGAGGCGTCCCGAAAAACAGCACATTCTGCCGGGACGTAAAACCGCCTGAATATCGAGCCAAGCCCGATTCCCCCATTGTATAGGGCCTGGGGCGTTGTACAGGATAGACCGATTCTCTTTTATTATTGCCTAATCATCCAAAAATGTGCCCCCTTCCCTTGTCCAGCCCATTCAGGAACTGGTAAGTAACCAGGCAAAGGAGACCAGCAATGAGCAATGCAACAAACGACGCCATCAGCACGGCGCGGAGCGCCCTGGCTGAGCGGATATACCGATTGACAGAAAATGACGACCACCTCATGTCGGATATTCCGGGATTGATGCTGGTACGCTACGAAAACACCACCGAGCCCAAGAGCGCCATGTACGAACCGTGCATCTGCCTGGTCGCCCAGGGAGCCAAACGGGTTCAGCTCAACGACGAGGAATACGTCTACGACGAGAACCACATGTTGATCACCTCGGTGGGCCTGCCGGTCATGGCCCATGTGCTCAAGGCGAGCAAGGAGGCACCGTTCCTCAGCCTGGTATTGAAGATCGACCTGAACATGGTCGCCCAGCTCATGGTGGACAGCAACCTGCCGGTCCCGCGCACCCGCCAGACCGGCCGGGGCATGGCTGTCTGCGAGGTGTCCGAGACGCTGCTCGACAGCTTCCAGCGGTTGGTCGATCTTCTGGACACCCCCGAAGACATCCCCATTTTATCGCCCCTGATCCTCAAGGAAATACTGTACCGCCTGCTCATGGGCGAACTCGGCCCGCGTCTGCGTCAGATCGCCACGGCCGAGAGCCACGGCCAGCAGGTCGCCCGGACCGTGGACTGGCTCAGGGATAACTACACCAAGCCGCTGACAGTGGAGGTGCTGGCCAAACGGACGGGCATGAGCGTGTCCACCTTCCATCACCATTTCCGCGCCATGACGGCCATGAGCCCCCTGCAATTCCAGAAGTGGCTGCGGTTGCACGAGGCCCGACGGTTGATGCTGACCGAAAGCCAGGACGCGACCACCGCCGCCCTCCAGGTGGGCTACGAAAGCCCCTCGCAGTTCAGCCGTGAATACAAGCGCCAGTTCGGCGAACCGCCCCTGCGCGACATCAAGAACCTGCACCGGCAGGGCCGTACCGAAGTCGTCTCGGGTGCCGCCTAGCGTCTGGTTAGGTAGATCCAGAACAGTTCCAACCGCTTGAGCGGGGCCGATATTCCGGCCCCGCTTTCTTTTTCCCAACAGCACAAGCAAGGTGCACGGCCCAAGAACGCATACAGAATCAGGCATGATCAAAACAGGATCATGTCATGACCTTTTTGCCCCATGCTGATATAGGAACAATAAGCATCTCTATTTGCCGCATACCACCCCGGAATGTTCCTCTGCGAGAGGAACCGGACAAGGGGCGGCGCTCGGCTCTGGAGACCGGTGCCCCGTGGGCTGCCGCCGCGCGGAGAAAGGCGCGGGCGCAAACGCACCAACCGCAAAGGAGAGAGCGATATGGGGAACGGCCCCTATTCCATCAAGGCCTATGGCGTTGACGGTCCTACGGACAGCTTCCATGCCATGACCATCGAACGGCGCGCCCTGAGGCCCGATGACGTACTGATCGACATCATGTACTGCGGCATCTGCCATTCCGACATCCACATGGCCCGCAGCGAGTGGGGGCCTGCCAACTACCCTTGCGTTCCCGGGCACGAGATCATCGGCCGGGTCGCGGCCGTGGGCAGCAAGGTCAAGAAATTCAAAGTGGATGACTTCGCCGGGGTAGGCTGCATCGTGGACTCCTGCGGCACCTGCGAATGCTGCGAAGCCGACCTTGAGCAGTATTGTCCGGAATGGACGCTGGTCTTCAACGCGCCGGACAAGATCTCGGGCGGCTACAACTACGGCGGATTTTCCGACAAGCTGGTGGTCAAGGAGCACTACGCCATCCGGGTGCCGCCGGGGGTGGACCTGCCTGCCATGGCCCCGCTGCTCTGCGCCGGAATCACCACGTTCTCGCCCATCCAGCACTGGAAGGTCGAGTCCGGCCAGCGGGTGGGCGTGATCGGCCTCGGCGGTCTGGGCCATATGGCGGTCAAGCTCGCCGTATCGCGCAAGGCCGAGGTCACCGTGTTCACGACCTCGCCCGGCAAGGTGGCCGCGGCCAAGGAACTGGGCGCGCGAGAGGCGGTCCTGTGGAGCGACACCGACGCCATGGAGCGGCTCACCCGGCACTTCGACCTGATGATCTCCACAGTCCCCAAGGGGTACCCCGTAAACCAGTTCCTGAACCTTCTCCAGGTCAACGGCACCCTCGTCAACGTCGGCGCCCTGGACCAGCTGGAAGATATCCCCGGGATGACCCTGACCAGCGGCCGCAGGAGTCTGGCAGGGTCTGTCATCGGCGGCATAGCTGAAACCCAGGAGGTCATGGACTACTGCACGGCCCACAATATCAAGGCTGACATCGAGTTGATCCAGCCCGACCAGATTACCGAGGCCTTCGACCGCGTGGTGAACAAGGACATCCGCTACCGCTTCGTGATCGATCTGACAGGCAAGAGATAAGCGATTTCATATGTGGACACGGTCATGATGGCTGCCCAGGGCCCGACACTGCGGGCAGCAAGCGGAAACGGATACTAAAAGCATGAAAAGGGGCCCGAGCAATTGCTCGGGCCCCTTTTCATGCAACCATCTGCGGGCATCGGCCCGAAATCTTCTGCATGGTTTTCAGCGGTGATTACAAATACTGCCAGACTTTATCGATGTTCGTTTCGACAACGGTGACGGCGCACCCGTCACTGAAGGCTATTTCAACAACCTCGGCCCGAAACCGGTCCTCTTGCTGCGCCTCGTTGAAGGCTTCCATTATGGCAATGGAGTCGCTGAGGGAGCGTGATTTCGGCGAACTGCCGTCTTGAGAGCGCGGGTGGTAACCCATGAATATCTGCTTCAGCTTTTCCTGTTCGTTGCCCATATCCTGTCCCCGTTGATTCTTGGTTGTTTCGTACTCCGGCCCGGGATTCAGCGAATCTCCTTAGCCTATGCTTAGTTGCGTTTCATATGAGCCTGTGTCCATGTTTGCAAGCCTATTCACACATTAAGTCAGCAGCCAACCTCCCAAAGCACATGACGACGCAATCCCAGAAAATGGATAAGGGGTTATAAAAACGAACTATTATAGCAGGCACAATTCATTCACGTCAGCACGCCACATTACTGCATAAGCACACGCCCCGTGTCCTCTCGCTTTGGGAGCCATCTTTTTTCGCCCTCTTTGACTCTTTGCACCATTGTCCGTATTACACTGAATAAGGGAAGGAGCTTTCACGGTGCGGATTGTCATGCATATTTTTCTGGTCTGGGCCTGTGTCCTTGGAGCGTTCGGCAACAATGCCTTTGCCCAGGAAGTCCTGACCATCGGCGTGGAGAACAAGGACTGGTACAGCCATTATATCTGGCAGGGGAACACCCTTGTCGGATTGGACCCGGATCTGGTCCGGACCGTTGCCGGACAGATGGGCTATGAAGTCGTCTTTGAGCCCTACCCGTGGGGCCGGGTCATTCGGATGGCAGAGGACAAGGCCCTGGACGGGGTCCTCGACCTGGCCCTTGTTCAGGAAAGGGAGAAGTACCTGCACTATGTGCGCACTCCCATCACCACCGAGCAGACCACCTTCTGGGTGAAAAAAGGGAAAAAGGTACCCTTTGCCGGGAAATTCCGTCCCGACCTTCGTTTGGGGTTGATCCGAGGTGCGGATTGGACAGACCGGTTCGCCAAGATGGGAACCCCGACCGTCAAACGCTTCAATACCTTTGAGCTGGCCTTCCAGAATCTGGTCGCAGGCAGGATAGACATATTCGCCAGCTACCTCGCCCCCACTCTCTACCACGCCCGGCGGCTCGGCTACCTGGACCGGATAGAATCCCATGCCTACACCCAACCGGACATGCCCTACTACCTGGCCTTCAGCGACAAACCCGGACACGCCGAGCTGGCCCGGAAGTTCAATGAGAAACTCCAGGAATTCCTCTCCAGTCCGGACTACCAGACGCTCAAGGGAAAATACGATTTCTGAGCTTTGACAGGCTGAATTCGGGGGCGACCTTCACGATATGCCTACAGCAGGTCTTTCGTTCCACGTCCGGAGGAAACGGCACCGCTTCTCTCCACCCGCTTCTTTTGGCGTCGACGTCAGCCGCCCCATTGGATCCCGCTCTATCGGGAGCCGGAGCCAATGAACAGGACTATTCGGATTTTTTCACGTTGCGTACGGAATCGCGTTCGACAAGCCGGGGCTCGATTCGGATGACCCGGCCCTTGTCCCGTTTGCTGCCCAACCGCTCAATCAGGGTGTCCACGGCCATGGCGGCTATTTCGCTGGTGGACTGGTGAATGGTCGTGAGGGGCGGAGTCATGTAGCGGGCGATGTAGATGTCATCGTACCCGACGATGGACAGCTCTTCAGGAACGCGCAGCCCCATCCGGGCGGCCTCACTGATGACGCCGAGCGCCATCATGTCGTTGCAAACGAAAAGGGCCGTCGGCATGGCAGACTGTCTCGCCAGTTGCTGCAGGGCGCGTATGCCGCCGTTGCAGTCATAGTCACCCTCGACGATCCATTCCTCGTGAACCGGCAGTCCGGCTTCGGCCATGGCCGTGCGCATCCCCTGGAGCCGTTCGATGGCCGACCTCCGGCCCAAGGGGCCGGTCACGCAGCCGATTGCCGTATGCCCCATTTCAATGAGATGCCGGACAGCCATGTACCCGCCGTCCGGAGAGTTGTCGTAGATCCTGTCGACGTTGTCCGACTCTGGCCCCCAGTCGAAGACAACGGTCGGGGTGGGCCGCTCAGTTTCGAGCAGGCGCAGGATGTCGTCGTTGACCTCGCTGCAAAGCAGCAGAAGCCCGTCCACGCGCTTTTCCTCAAGGGCGTCGAGGTTGGCTTCCATGCGCTTCACATCGCCTTCGGTGTTGCACAGAAAAAGGGTATAGCCGCGCTCGTAGCAGCGCCTTTCCACGGCATGGACCACTTCGGCGAAAAAGGGGTTCCTGCTGGCGGTGACCAGCATTCCCAGGGTTTTGGTGGTCTGGACCTTCAGGCTGCGGGCGATGGAGGAAGGGCGGTAATTCAGTTCGCGGACGGCGTTGTTGACTCTCTGGCGAGTATCTTCACTAACAAAGCGGGTCTTGTTCAGGACATGGGAGACCGTCGATGTCGACACCTGGGCGAGTTTGGCAACATCCTTGATGGTCGACATGATCGGTTATCCATTATCCTTGATGAATCTGTCCACTTCCGCGCGGTAGGGAATGGAGGTTTGCGCACCGAGCCGGGTGACGGAAATGGCAGCCGCACCATGGGCGAAACGAATGGCCCCGGCCATGTCCACCCCCTGTTGCAGGGCCGCGACGAGCGCCCCGTTGAAGGTATCACCGGCGGCCGTGGTGTCAACCGGCGTGACGCTATACCCCTCGATTCGCCGGGAAAACCCGTCGGCACTCAAAAAAGCCCCGTTCTTGCCGAGAGTGATAATGACGGTCGCAACCCCTTTGTCGTGCAAGACATCAGCAGCTCTTCTCGCATCGTCTTCGGTAACGACCTTCACGCCCGTGAGCAGCTCCGCCTCGGTTTCGTTGGGAGTGATCACGCTCACATCGGCCAGAAGCGAATCCGGCAAAGGCCGTGCCGGTGCAGGATTGAGCACCACGATCGCCCCGGCCTCCCGCGCCTTGCGGGCGGCCAGCTGGATGGTTTCGAGCGGACTCTCGAGCTGCATCAAAAGGGTGTCGGCCTCCTGCAGCAACCCCAACTGCCGCTCCAGCACTTCGGGGGTCAGGTACCCGTTGGCCTCGGCAGAGATGACGATGGAGTTCTCCCCGTTGGCAGCGATCTGGATCAGCGCCAGGCCAGTGGGCATGCCTTCCACGACCGTGACCGCCGAGGTATCGATGCCGTCGTCGGCAAAACGCTTGAGGATGCGTGCGCCGAAGTCGTCGTCGCCCACGCAGGCGATGAACCCGACCTCCGCGCCGAGCCGTGCCGAAGCCACGGCCTGGTTGGCCCCCTTTCCGCCCGGCAGCACCTGATATCCGTGCCCGATGACCGTTTCGCCGGGACGGGGAAAATCATCCAGTTGGATGACGTGGTCGGCATTGACGCTGCCCAGGACTATCAATTTCTTTGCACTCATGACGTTACTCGGAAACCTGAATCTTGGTCAGAAGCCGGTTGCGGTAGGTGTCGATGATGACTGCGGCCACGATGATCAGGCCGGTGACGATCTGGCGGGCGAAATCGCCCATGCCGAGCAGCAGGAGCCCGTTGTTCAGCACGCCTATGATGCAGGCACCCAGGAAGGTGCCGACCAGGGAGCCCTTGCCGCCCATCATGCTGGTGCCGCCGATGACCACCGCCGCGATGGCGTTGAGCTCAAAGCCGACGCCCAGGATCGGGCTGGCCATGGACAGACGCAGCATATACATGATGCCGGCCACGCCCACGCACCCGCCGCAGATGACGAAGGCCGCGATCTTGTAAAGGATGGTCCGGTGTCCGGAAAGGCGGACGGCCTCCTCGTTGTTGCCGATGGCGTAGATCATCCGTCCGAACACCGACCGGTTCAGAACGATGGTCCCGATGATGACCAGCGTCAGGGCCATGATGAAGATCACGGGCAGACCGAAGACGTTCTGCGCGCCCAGGTCGGTAAAGACCTGGGGAAAGCCGAACAGGGTCCTGGAATCGCTGATCTGGAGCGCCGCGCCCCTAGCTATGTTGAGCATGCCCAGGGTGACAACGAAGGAATGGATCTTCCAGCGCTCGCACACGAACCCGTTGAACAGGCCGCACACGGCCCCGACCGCGAGGCTGACGACCACCGCGAGGAAGAAGGCCAGCCCGGGAGACAGGGCCTCGTTGGTAAGTATCAGCCCGGCCACGATGGTGCAGAGCGCCAGCACGGACCCGACCGAAAGGTCGATGCCGCCCAGCAGAATGACGAAGGTCATACCCACCGCAATGACCGTATTGATGCTGATCTGCGTGCAGATGTTCATCATGTTGATGGGCGAGGCGAAGTTGGGCGCGACGAGCATGAAGATGATGATGAGCAACACCAACGCCACGCCGATACCGGCCTCTCTGAGCAGCAGATATGCAAGTTTCCTGAAATTCATCAGACTCCCCGTTTGACTTGGTCTGTTCCCGATGCCGCAGCCGCGTCATCCTGGATGTATTCTTCATATGCCATGGTCAGAATCCGTTCCTGATCGAATTCTTTACGCGGCAGTTCCCCCGTGATCTTCCCGTCGGAGAAGGTAATGATTCGGTGGCAGATGCCGAGCATCTCCGGCAGATCGGAAGAAACGATGATGATCGCCTTGCCTGCGGCGGCCAGCTGCCAGAGCAGAAGATAGATCTCGTATTTGGCGCCCACATCGATACCGCGTGTGGGCTCGTCGAAGATGAGTACCTCGGCGTCCCGGAACAGCCACTTGGCCAGGACCACCTTCTGCTGGTTGCCGCCGGACAGGTTGCCCACCCACTGGTCGATGGACGGCGTCTTGATGACGAGATCGGTTACCATCTTCTCCGCAACTTCCCGCTCCGCATCCCGCTGAATGAACCCGTAACGGGCCACGCCGGGCAGGTCCGTGAGCGTCGTGTTCACGGCGCAGGACATCTCGAGGATGAGTCCCTGGTCCTTGCGATCCTCGGTCAGCAGGCAGATACGGTTCTTGACCGCGTCGCGCGGCGTCTCGATGGACAGTTTCTTACCGTGCAGCAGAATCTCGCCGCCGTCCTTGGGGTCCGCCCCGAAGATGGCGCGCACCACGTCGGTCCGTCCGGAACCGACCAGACCGGCCAGACCGAGCAACTCGCCCCGCCCGACCTCGAAGGAAACGGAATGGGCGCTGCCCTTGCAGCGCAGGTTCCGCACACTGAGCAGGGGCTCGCCCACGGTCACGTCGTCCCGGAAGGGATATTCCTCGTCCATGGACCGGCCGACCATGAGCTTGACGATCTCCGGGATGGAGATGTCGCTCGCAATGTGCGTACCGGCGTTCTCCCCATTGCGCAGGACGGTGATACGGTCCCCGATCTCGAAGACCTCCTGCAGATGATGGGAAATGAAAATGATGGTCACGCCCTGGGCCTTGAGCTTGGCGACGATGCCGAAGAGCATCTCGATCTCCTTGCTGGAGAGCGTTGCCGTGGGCTCGTCCAGGATGAGCAGCTTGCTCTCGGACGAGATGGCCTTGGCGATCTCGATGAGCTGCATCTGGGCCACGCCGAGCAATTCGACCGGCGTCTTCGGGGAGATGTCCAGCCCGACGACGTCCAGCAATTCCTGGGTGTTGCGATACAGCGTATGATAATCGACCAGTCCGTACCTGCGGGGCAGGTTGTCGAAAAACATGTTCTCCGCAACAGAGAGATAGGAAAGGAGATTGAACTCCTGATAGACCACCCGGATGCCCGCATTCATGGCATCGGAAGGCGTCTGCGGCGCATAGGGCCGCCCCTGGTAAAGCATCTCTCCCGCATCGGGAGTATAGATGCCGCACAGGACCTTGATGAGGCTTGACTTACCGGCTCCGTTTTCGCCCACCAGGACGTGCACCTCGCCCTTCCTGATGTCGAGGTCGACGTCGTTCAAGGCGACGACGCCGGGGAACTGCTTGGTAATACCTCGTAGTTCTAAAATGTTTTCACTAGTGTCCATCCGCGCTCCCGCCAAAGGCAAACCGAAAATGCATTGAAACCCCATTCAAAAAGGCAGCGGGCTCAAAGGCCCGCTGCCGATGTTTACGTCAGGCCTACAGGTCGGCCTTGGTCACGAGCTTGATGGGGGTCTTCTGCCAGCCGGTCAGCTTCTCGCCATGGAGAATGCGGAACCCGACCTTGATGGCGTTGGCGGCCATTTCGGGGCCGAACTGGTCGATGGTGGCCAGGCACTTGCCCTGCTTGATCAGCTCCTGCACCGCGCCGATGTTGTCGAAACCGACGATCTGGATCTTGCCGGTCATGCCAGCGGCGGCGATCGCCTTTTCAACGCCCAGCACCATGGAGTCGTTGGCGCACATCACGCCCTGGACGTCCGGGTGCATGGTCAGCAGGTTGGTCATCAGGGTGTTGGCCTCCTCGGTTTCCCAGTGGGCGGTACGGGAGGTCAGCAGATTCAGGTTGTACTTCTCGACGGAGCGCATGAAACCGGCCTTGCGCTGCTTGGCGTTGTCCGCGCCGGGGTTGCCTTCGATGATGATGACCTTGGCGCCCTTGCCGAGGGTCTCGGCCAGGTAGTCGCCGACCATTTCCGCGCCTTCGGCGTTATCAGGACCGACGAACAGGAAATCCTTGGGCAGGCCGGCCTTGACCAGCGCTTCCTTGTTCAGGGTGACGTCGAAGTTGACGACGGTGATGCCCGCATCAACGGCCTTCTTGACCGGGATGGTCATGCCGACGGAGTCGGCCGGGGCGACAACGATCATGTCCACTTTCTGGGCGATGAAGTTCTCCATGGCGCTGACCTGGGTGTCGATGTCGGTCTCGGAGTTCATACCCACCGGAATCAGGGTGAAGGTGCCGTCTTCCTTGGCATACTTACGGGCGCCCTCTTCCATGGTTTTGAAAAATTCGTTGGCCAGGGATTTCATGACCAGACCGACGACCGGCTTCTCGGCGGCGAACGACGGGGCAATCGCCACCGTGAAAAGGAACGCCAGAGACATCAATGCCACAGTGATTTTTTTCGAAAAAGTCATACCGGATACCTCCAAATGATTAATGAACCGCACTCATACAATCGTTTGCGCAATCGTTTGCGTAAGCTCTCCCACCCTACCTTCTGTGACATTTCTGTCAAGGTAATTTTACTCAAACACGAACCGCTGCTCAGGCTGAGAACAACCTGCTCTGATCAATAGATGAAGAATATTAACGGGATATTTTTACGACAGGAATCAAGGGCCGGATTGTCCGATCAAAAAGCAAATCCATCTCACCATTTTGTGCGCAAGGCTGATCCCCAAAAAGGGCCCTCCCGCATAGAGCCAGACGAAAACCGTGACGCAAACCCAACAGGGCAAGGGGAGAGAGCATCATGGTCATGCAACATAATTACGGCAAATCCCGATAGCCGGGTAGCCGATCACAGGAAGGAGGCCAAAAGGACACCACCCTACAGAAGCCTGCATGCCGACCTCGGCACACAGCCACCTGCCAGATTGTCGGCTAATGCTATATCCCACGAAAAAAGGCTTGGAAGCGAACTTCCAAGCCTTAACTTTCTAATGGTGGAGCTGGAGGGAATTGAACCCACGACCTCTTGAATGCCTTGCACTAGGACAGGCTTACCACTTGAATATTTAAACTTATCATTTTCTGATCAACAGAGAATCGGTGACTTAAGGTTGGTGTTATAGGGGGTGGGAGACCGAATGGTTGACCTAAATCTTAGTATTATTTCTAGATCAAAGGAACCCCAAATGCCTCAAAATAGCTGCAAACAGGATCATAGTATTCCGGCAAACGAGTAGCATCCTCACTATCTCCCTGAGGGATAAAAACAACCATGCCCTGGCGGGCACGAGTAAGGAGTACACGGTATGCATTTAGGAGGTATCTTCTTCTCAAGGGGTCATTGATATTTTGCCATTTCGTTCCACGGAAACTCTTATATTCCCATGCACCCATTCTCATTCTCAAACTCGGATCCCAGGCAATGCAAGTCCAATCTAATTCAAGACCTTGTATATCGAATTCTGTAGCTGCATCCTCAAGGAATGAAGCTGAGCGAACATCTTCGCGGCCATTGAGGAACCATGTTTTTGGATCGATTGCTGATTTTACATGTATACCTTCTGGCTTCAGCCTATACCCCCCAGAATATGCAGTAAGACCATAGCTTTCACCACCTCGAGCTTGAGCTTTTAACCATTGCTTTGCGACTTGAAGGTCCCTCGTTAAAACTATGGGGTAGGAGCTTTGAAGCTCTTGGAACAATTCAACGCCACTCTCGGCGTCAAGTGACAACACAGCCTTAATAAACTCAGATAATTTCTCAGAGCGGAAAGAACGCACTGAAACAGAAAGGTGCAAGTTCTTTCGGATATTCAACTGCTTCTGGTCAATAATCGAATACAGCTCACTGCCGTGAGTATATTCTTGATCTGTTAGCATATCAGAAGCGTACACATCCCAATGTGGGTATTTCCTCTGAATGGCGTTGAACCACTCCGGGAGTCCAGCTTCACCAGTGTTAATTTCTTGGCCACCTCCGATCAAACACACAATGGTTGCCCAATCTTCATGACGATCCATTACGCTAATCAAAAACTCTGGTTCTGACATGTCAAAGTCCCGTACTCCGCGCTTTTTCGACATAAATGATGCAGCTTGCTGAGAAGTCCAAGCTCGCTGTGCTTCATCAAAAATGACCACCTTCTCAATCGGGGCTCTATCTGTTTGCAGGTTGTCGTCTCTGAAGTGGTGTATGTTCTGGATGAACGCTTTGGATTTCCTCAACGCTACAGCTTTATTGATTTTATCCCCTTTAAGCATAGCTTCAGCCACTTCATTTCTAGCAAGAGCTTCTTGGAGTACGTCTACAAGCGGCCCATTCCCCGACAAAAAGACTGCATGCTCCCCTTCGTCAGCATTGTGCCTAACGTTGGCAATATTAAGCCCCGCCAAAGTCTTGCCAGCTCCAGGAACCCCGGTAATGAAACAGATAGATTTCCTGTGCTCGCTCTTCGAAAGCTCAATTATATCTGAGATGGCCGCAGAAGTTCTTCCAAGATTGATCGCCCCTGAATCAGAACGCGAAATTTCTTCAACACTATGGCCTTTGTATAAAGCCTGAGCGGCTTCGATAATCGTTGGAGTGGGCTTATAGATTGAATTCATCCAGACACTGGGATTAGTTGCTTGGAGCCCTCTCTTTACTGCGATGCTCTCAATGAGTTGTCCTAAATTGTGCTTGTTCGCATGCACTGGCACCCACACATTATCAGGATAAACATCCATATGTATGCTTTCGGATGGAGCATCGGTACAAGCCGCAACAGGCACTATCTCGCAATGGTGGCTTTCTTCGTGAAAATTTTTTAGATCAACCGAGTAATCCAAGACTTGTTCAATAGCTGCTCGTGAGTATGCTTTCTCACCCACCTTAAATTCAACAACGAAGACTAGCCCTCTATAGAGAATCACGACATCTACGCGCTTTCCCATTCGAGGAATTGAGTACTCGAAAGCGATATAGAAGAAATCAGTAAGAAAAGTGAGTACCTCCTTGAGTATATTGATTTGTGAAATCCAAGAATTCTTCTGCAAGTCATCGAGGGCAAAAGAATGGTGGCGTGTTAGCTCTCCCAAGATGGTCATCAAATCGTCTTCGAAAAACTGATCTCCAGTTGCTGAATAGTATGCTCGTTGCATTTTGCAGTTTCCAATAGTGCTGAAATATTTTGAGGAGAGAATTAGATAGGTAGTCCTTCTTCAACGAGACGCTCTACAAATGGGATGTCAGCAGGGAGGAATTGCCGCAGAGGAAGCTCTTCTAGAGAGACCAAACAAGTTTTAAGTGGACATTGGGTTTAAGTGACCCCCTCTCCAATGCACATACGAATGCCTGTAAATTAATCGAGCCTGATCCGTAGTCATAAATGGATTTACCGTACCATTTTGAAATCTAGATTTCGACTTCCAGTTCCTCCCCAATTTCCTGAATTAAGCATTCTTCAAGAGACTCCCCATTTTCAAGCTTACCACCAGGAAATTCCCAAAAACCTGCTAGCGATGGCGGAGTAGAGCGTCGAGCGATAAAACCATATCATTCTAAATGATCAAAGCGACTGCCACAAATTTCAAATTTCAACCTGTTTTTCGGTAAATTATTGATCTCGTGTTATCCTGCATAGATTGCAATGGGCAAGAGTAGATTTTACCAATGGGGATATTTCAACACAAAACATCTGTAATCCTTCAAAACCATCTACCCCAAATTCGCGAAAAATCATCCCAATCTTGCGCGGTTACCGAATCCATGAACCAACCATCACCCAACTTCCAAAACGGGCCAAAAGGCTCAAATTAAACACCACGAAAAAACGCCTCTAAGCACTAACTAAATTCATTTCTACCTCAAACAAAATTCATATACATTTTTAATACGTAATATTAGCTACTTTGGCTAACAACCGGTTGACCAATCGGTTCACCACAAACAAAAAAAGGACCGACTAGCCTATCAAGCTAAACGGTCCTTTTTCTTCGGAAATTTAAGTGGTGGAGCTGGAGGGAATTGAACCCACGACCTCTTGAATGCCATTCAATGGCGGGCTCAGCACTAGAAGCCTATTAACTATCTATAATAGCTACGAGTATCCCTCTTGCTTCATTTAATTAGCCATATTGTGCACCATGTGCATGTGATGAATGATTCCGAGCCGTTATGCAGAGTGTGAATATGAAAAGGAACACATGACGAACATCCCTCTGTGCCACTCGCCGGCATCGCGAGATTAAAGACGGACATCACACTTCTCACCAAAGAAAGAGCATTGAATTTTATGATTCCATACAGAATCTTAATGGAACATGGAGCGTATTAGGTCTTATTGGATTCTGCCGATATATATATTTCGTCAGTTATGGGGGTCGGTATATTCTCGGCAATAATCTCATAGGTTAGTATAGACCTTTCACCTTCTTCTAAGAAAGGACATAAGAAGATTTTGTCAGTTACGACATGCGAGGACTTGTTGTGCATAACTAAACTTATCGGGGAAAATTCGATTTCATCCTCATCTAGTGTATATTTTGGGGGCTCTATTAAGTGATTGAAAGGCATGAGGTTGAGGTCATAACCCCCTGAGAAGAAGTCCCTAGGACTAAAAAGAGGACGAGGTGAGAGCAATCCATCAATGCTGTGCGCATAATCAATCATTTGTTGATAATAATAAGAGACTCCGTCGTGGAGCGTGATGCTTTTTTTGATGATGTCTTCAAACAGTAAAAATTGAATATTATCCTTTGAGTACAACCGTTAGTGCACATTTTTAGCTGGGCCAGTGCCGCTGTTGACTAGCTTGAATACGAAATATCTTTGGTTGATCGGAATATCTGGCGGGAATTTACGGTAGTAATAGTCGGAGATGCTTAGTGAACGAGTAAGTAGGGCATGGTGTCGACACAATTGCTCAAAATCGGATTCAGCCAAGCTCAGATTTGTGTTTATCTTTTCATGATACTCGGCGATCTCTTCTCGTAGGTCTGAGATGTTGAATTTGTTTTCAACCCTCTCCCGGTTGCGCAGCAGGCAAGATCGATCCTCTTCACTCATCACCATGTTGTTTAATCTTCTGATTACGTCCCCTTTATCTAGCCTTTCTAATCCGTTAACTTCGATCGAAGTGACTTGCTGATTTTGCTGGTTGAACATCGCAAAATGTAGCTGGGGTGCCTGAGCCACAACTGGGTTAAATGTCATGGAGTTCATCTTTGCGATTTCATCAAGATTTGCGATAGTAGTTGCCGACCCTCTCCTGATATAGACAGTCTCTGCTTTTAGTTTTCCGTAGTCTTTTTTTAAATAGAAAGGTCGTTCTTGAAGATTGATTGCGATTACAGAAATTTTTTTGTCTTCATATTGGATGTTTAGGCATGAAAAATCTATTGGTCTATTTGTCTTAGAGTTAACAAACTGTTGTATGTTTGCATCATCAAGGCATTCTTCATGGCCAACAACTTCGCTCCTTTCTCCTGGTATTTCTTTTACCCCCACAACTATATGTGCTATCCCTCTCCTCCAAGAATTACTAAAAGCCAGTATATCCTTTAACAGCTCACTTTTGTCATCGTCAGTAGCTTTTTTGAAAGGATATTGTTTCGATTTAAAATCGAGTGAGGTTCCTTCTTCTTCGAGAAGGAGAATCTCAATAAAGTTATGGTCAATTTTCATTGGCAATACCTGAGGTGGATCAACTAGCTGTTGAGCTCTGTGATCCCCTGATCTCTTCTGAGGCGAGTAATGATTTGTCTTTGCTGTTTAAAATGGGGATTATTCACCATGTGCGGATGCTCAAGAGTGTGACAATCTGTGCAAAGTACGTGTAAGTTGGCTGCTAGGTTATTTTGACCGTTCCCATCTTTGTGATGCAGGTGAAGACACTGCTTATGTGAACTGCAATCTACGCTGCATAACTGGCAGACATAGCCGACTTGCTCTTTGTATCTTTTGGCGATCTCGTCGTGGTCTGGCGCGTACATTTCTTCAACAACAACTTGTTCCGTCTTCCGAATTGTCTTAGGAATTTCCGGTTGAAATCTTCTGAAAAATTCCTTGAGTGAATACGGGGTAGTCAACATTCCCCTCTGTAGTAATAATTCACGACAATTACTACAGAGCTCTAATCTCAATTCAATTTCTCTCGCCCTATCACCAGATAGGTCGATAACGGGAAAAATGCCATCGCTTCGTGTAGTTGAAACATATTTGTATAGATGTCCTCTTGCAATTTTTTCATCTATAGTTTTGCAATTGCACAAGTGATAACGGTATGAGATTGAGGTCTTTCTGCGGTGATCAATCCCTCGACGTTGTTTTTTTATATATGCACAAGCCTTAATGCCGTTTACTTCAATTGTGCCATCTGCCCCAACCTTGACTGAATCTGCTTCGCTCATGGGGACAGATTCTCTCTCAAGCCTCCTACCGAAGTTCAATTGCAGATCATTCTCGACTTCAACGACACGAGTCTCAACAACTTCGCGAGTAAAGGTGGCAGGTTTAAGCTCTGGAATCTCTTTAACCCCCATCTTAATAAGAAGTTCCTGAATCTCAACACATTTAAGATAGTCGGGCAGCTTCATTTTCCCAACTCTCTTAATATCTCAACTATTTTCTGTTCAGCGTCCGTTATCGTTCGGAATTCGACTCTTCTAGATTTGATTGGGTCCTCAAGACCGGTCTTTTCATCAGATATAGTATGACTCGAAGACAATCCATTTGCCGTGACATTTTTCCTCATTAACGTCTTCTGCTGAGCAGTGCTAGTTAGGCCGTAACAATACTGAAGAACCGCTCTGGTTCTGCTTTGCGATAACCCCATGTTCTCAAAATAGGCGATGTCCTCTGAGGCACGACCGTTATCCCACCCCGAAGAGGTGTGTCCTTCAATCCTTATCTCCTTAATACTTTCTTTGAATCTGGGAGAGAAAAGAATGTTCAAATATCTTGGGAAAAAATCATCAAGAATACGTCTAAAAGCTAGTGGAATATCTGAACTGCCTGAAGAAAACAGGACATCAGGTTCATCAAATTTGACGGATAGTGTTTTGGGGTCGATTGAAGCACCCCATTTCGACAAATCATTTCTAAATTCATCCATGAGGGCATCATACAATTTAATTTGTGTTTCTTGATAAGCAACCGCTGCCCGGCGAGCACTTTCACGGGTTTTTTCGATATGCTGCATGTAGGCAATGGCAATAAGAAGGAAGACTAGCATTAGGCCTGACATAAGGTCAGATATGGAGGGCCAGTAGCTATCTGAGTCCTGTTTAGCTCGAAACATCAGTAGTCTCCGCTATGGAAATTACGGCCCGCAGTTTTTCTGTGAGAGGGGTATAGTCAGACACAAACTGCCTTGAAAGGGAGGTCATGGCACCGGCAAGGGAGTTTAAAGACTTTGTGAGCTCTTCTTCGAGTGCCTTTTCGATCCCTTGCATGTGGGCAAGGGTTGCTTTGGACAAATGATCAAAGTCGGCCTTAAGCTCTTCGGTCGTTTTCTCCACAAATTCTCTTGTTGTGCTTTGAAGATCCTGGGATTGCCCCACTAGAGTAGCTGTTATTTCTTTTACTCCGGATTCAAGCTTTCTAGTGGTGTCCTCAACAAATCGATCCGTGTCCTTGTGCATGGTTGTGATCAGTTCACTTATTGAGATCATCTTTTGTACAAACTCAGGCAAGACGGTGTTGGCTTTTTCTCCTACATCACGGACAGCCCTGATCGATTCCTCAAGAAGAGCATTTTGCCGTGCCAAAGCTTTGCTATGCTCATCCAACTCCGTACCGGATGTGGATATTGCAGTAAGGCTCTCATCAATACTTTCAAATGTGGAGTCTAATTCGTGTAGCCTGGCTACAGCCTCTTCAAAGACTTTTCTCAACTCATCAATGTGCTGTAATGTCTCATTTAAGTGAGCCTGATTCTTTTCAATAGTGATTTTGTATTCTTGCTGCCACTCATTTAGTCGAATCGTAGACTCTGACAACTCTTTGAAGGACTCGCTCACCAAGTCGTTCAGCATAACATTAAATTTATCAACAACTTGTTGGAGTTCTGACACGAGAGATTCTGATGCCATTTTAGAAAAATGGTCTGCAAACTCTTTGAACGCCACTTTGGTCTCCCTTCTGCTATCTATCAACTCCTGTCGAATGAGCTTTACTTGAGAAACTAAAGAATATTCTTCGTCAGACTTGAAGCAAGAGACAACAGCAGCTTCAATTTGTTGTAAACTTTTTATGGGGTCGTCTGAAGTAATCAAACTATTATCATCCTGCCAAGAATATACAATTTTCAAAACGATTGAAGTTGCCATGCCCAGTAGCGAGGTGGCAAAAGCTGTTTTCATACCTCCTAACAGCTGTGGTATACTGTTAGAGATTTCCTTTTCATTGAACCCCATAAGTCCAATAAAAATGCCTGAAAAAGTGCCAAGAATGCCCAGGGAAATGGCAACACTCGGCAGCGATTCCACAACACGACTTCTTTCCCCTCGTCTATTCATGAATCCGTAAAAAAGGCATGCGAGAATTGGGGCAAAAAATATTAAATTCGAGCTTGTGAGAAGTGAACCCCACTCGATATTGATTGTTGCTGCATTTACAGCATCCACAGCCTGTGCTGCCTCAACATTCAATTCAGTACTCATTACTTTCTCGTCCTAGCTAATGATTAAAATATGATCTAATTATCTCGTCCACTAGAAGACCGTACCTTTAAGCTGCTACGCCGATACTCTTCAGCAAAGCATTGAACTGATCTTCGTCATTCTCTTTAATCTTATCGAGCACATACTTCGCAATGGTCATCATTTCAGGCACATCAATAGGTGCAGTGCTCCTGTCGAATATCTCTTCAAGGTGAGAGAACTCGTTTACAACGCGATTTACCAAGGTGGTAGATTTATGGTCTTTATCAAAGAAAAGATCCATTTTTTCAGATAAATCCAAATTGTTTGGATACTTATAAAAAAGAAATGCTTCTAAGAATTTTCGCAGATTGTTGCCAAAGCCATAATAATGATCAAAATTTTCCACGTCTTGAGAAGTTGAATTGGCACATTTATAAATCACACTGAAAAGGTAATTAAATTCAGTTATGTAGTTCTCAAGATGTTTAGGCATGGGCCTTAATCTCGAACAGCGGTTGTCATTCTCAATGATGAAGAAACTAGTCAGCCGGACCCGTTTCCCGTTTTCATTTACTGTGTGAGGATGACTGATTCTTTTCAGATACTTAAGGAAGTCTAAGCTGTGAGTTGAGATGAAAAGCTGTTCATAGTTTTTCGGCTTTGCCAGTACATTCTCAATTAGACTAAAGATGAAAAACACATGGTTGTTGTCCAGACTCGATATTGGGTCATCAATCCAGATAATTGATTGTTTGCCATCAAAGCCCACCTCATCAAGTTTAGCCATGAAATAGCAAAAGGCGACTAGGCTGCATTCACCCTCACTCAAGTTGTGTGCTTTCTCTTCCCCTCTTTGCAAAATGAATTTTGCACCCGATTCGTCTTTCTGCGCAGCGAGGTTTAAGGCATTGTGGCCAAAGTAATGCCTTAAATAGTTGTTGACTTGCTCAGCACCTTTAGTCTCATCGCTTAATTCACTTTTCAGAATCAAGATTCTATTTCTTTTAGTTTCGAGCTCTTTTGATTTGTTTTGCAGGCATTCTAAAGCCACGGTCTCGGCATTCTTCAGCTTTTCTATCTGGGCACATCCTTCATCATAACGAATTGTTTTTAAAAACGCCTGAACAGCATCAAGCCTAAGAGAATATCTGGCTTCTAGTTTTTGCTTATCAATTTCGGATGTTAGAAAATTGTTTTGCTCAATGCTTGTATTGATCGCATTTTGGATGTTTACAAGATCATTTTCCTTGTTGAATAACATTTTGAAATCAATTGATTTAAAAATATTTCGAGTTCGTTCTTCGAGCTCATTTTTAATTCTATTCAGTTCTATTCTGTACTCAGAAATAGTGTTGTTGCCTTCATTTTGTTGCTCATGGATTTGCTCTCTGAGCTGGCTGTAAATAGATGCTTCTGGCACAGCAATCTTGTTTGAGAACAGTTCAATTTCGCTTTGAACCTTTTTAATAACTGATTCAAGATCTGTTCTTAACTTTTCAGACTCCTTACTAAAATGGGCGTCAATGCGGCCCCAAAGTTGATCATCCAATGCACCTCCACAGAAGGCACATATCTCTCTCTGGTTCTTATGAAGTAGAGCCCCCTCACGCACCCATTCTTGAAGAGAGCTGTCTTCTAGAAGCTCCTTTATTGATTGAGATGGCGTTACGGTCTTTCCTAGAAGATCAACCGTTTTGTCGACTATGTCTGAATAGCATGGAATTCGTATCTCGATTGGGGATATTTCTGGCTTGACTGACTCTTGTGTTATTTGGAGTAATTTTTGACGTGAATCTTCTGTGAGAGAGTAGTCCTTTGTCTGGATCGTGGCTATATCCTGCTTAATTGTTGTTATTGTGTATGTAGGGAAGTTATACCGAATTGAGTTTTTCTTAATTTTCACCGCATAATCTTTAAGTAGGTTCGCCTGATCATTTGCGGCTTTAGATGCAGCTTTATTTTTATCATAATGATTTTGTGTTAAATTTTTTATTTCCTGCATAAGGCCTGAGTTATCGCCCCCGATTTCATTTTCGAGAGCTTCGATCTGCTTTTCGATTTCAATATTTTTTGCACCAACAATTGCGAAAGGTTCAATATTACCATTCCTATCCTGTAACCACTTCAAATTGTCCTTCACAAAATCAGTATTGTATACACGTATATTAAGTTTTGATTTCTCAATATTTTTTTCGCATACAATCCCACAAACAGAGTCTTGTACTTCAAATTTAGCACAAGTGTAATCTTCATGAAGAAACTTGCGTTCTATTGATCGAAGAACCCTTGAAAGGGTAGTTTTTCCAGAGTAATTTCTACCATACAGTATATTCAACTTATTGAATTCGACAACATTATTCCCCGGACAACGTACAGTACTATCCCAGTCAAAACTAGAAAACGATCCGAAGCTACAAACACTTGGTATTTTAGTAATCATAACATAACCTTCGAGTGTTGCATGAGGAGTCATTAAGGTATAGTTGATCGATACCCTTATATCCATTTTGAGTCTAGGCTGGCGAATAGTTGTTTTTACCCAGCAGAATGAGAGTTTAATGATCCCTCTTCTCAAATCCCTTGCCTCACCTGACATCGCCCCAGTTGCGGAAAACCTCCATCGAGCACTCATGGCGACTCAACAGGCGCAGGATGATTTCCAAATCGGAATCGATTTATCCAAATGGCTGAAATTATACCACTCACATCGAAAAGTACTGGATATTTCTCTGGATAATATCTTTTCGATTTTGCCCGATTTATCCAACAAACTCGAAATCAAAAGTGGAGAAATCGCAACTGCCTTAAATGATACGAGTTATTCGAATTTTGAACATCCGGTCGGAATATTAATTTCGGAATTAATGTTTTCGGATAATTACTCCAATACTGAAAATGCGACTCTTTCAGCCGAAGGCTTTTTCTCTTTTCGGATATTTCTGCCCTGCTGGTTGCATTATTTCGAATACCCGGCCAGCCTTTACCGAAGAGCCAGACTTGGGAATTTGGATGCCCTGGACAAACTCCTCCGAATTGACAAACGGGTTATCGCTGACACCAAAATCTCCCGGCATATAGCTACCCATGGGATCAATCCCCAACGCCCCGAATTCAGGCAGCTTGTCACCGCGATTGAAGGTTCGCCCCGCAAGCTCAGTGTCACTAAAGTAAAAAACCTTCCTCGCAGCTTTCCTCTATGGCTTATCCAAACATCTCGGATCGCCGATGACCTACCCGCAAATTCAAGACCTCTTCGACCAATCTGCTCAAGAAAGGGGCTTGGGCCTCACTGATCCCGATCTTGAAATGGCTCCCCACTCGTTTGAGAAAGCCGTTCGGCGTAACCTTTCGTTCTGGGGTCTCCGACAGACCGGACAAAAAGAAAAATAGGACTGTCTGAGACTCACCCACCTCTCCTCGCTAGTTTCTATGCACACCCTGCATATCAGGGTGAATGCAACTGCTAGGAGAGGACTATGAATACTGAAAAATTACTGCTCAATATCCAGGAAACAGCCGACATCCTGCGCGTGCACAGGTCTACGGTTTCCCGCATGCTGGACAGTGGAGAGTTGCCCACTATTTTGGTACGCTCTCGTAAGCTCATTCGGTATTCCGATGTGCTTGAGTTCATTGACAACCAAATAGGGAGAAGCAAGGGCGGATACTCGTGGGAGGACTAAGCTATGGCAACAGTCACCATCACCACACGCCCACGTAAGAAAGGCAAAAGCTACATAATCCAATACCTGGAACCTGAATCCGGGAAAAAGCACCATCATGCAACCTTCAGACGGAAGTCGCTTGCCATGCAAGAAGCCGACAAACTTCGCTCGTTATTGGATGAGGGGAAACTCCCCAAGCCACGACGAAACAAGAAGACAGAGTTGGCGCAGACATTTGGGAGCATTGCAATCAAATGCATTCACGAATGGCAGCGCAGACATAAGGAAGGCGACTTAAGCACGGCGACCTTGAAAGGCTACCTCAGCTTCCTCAAACCACTGCTCAAGAAGTGGGACAATGTTGTCGTGGGAACGATCAGCAAGGATGATTTGCTGGAGTACCGGGCAGACGTTGCGGCCAGCCGCTCCATGGCGTTGGCCAACCGGCAGATGTTTATCCTCAAGCAGATCTTCGCAAAGGCCGTAGAATGCAAAGCCATCCAAGAAGACCCTACCAGCGGCATCAAGTACCTGAGTGAAAAGGTCCATGAGCGAAAGCAATTCATGCAGCCGGAAAAGGTTGAGAAACTGCTGAAAGCCGCTGCCAAGGGTCGCGCCAAGCATTATCTGCCTTTGGCAATCCTGTTGGCGGTTGAGCATGGTTTGAGCAAACAGGAGCTTTTGGACTTGCAATGGTCCGACATCACCCTGGACTATGGCGAGACAGGCATCATCCGATTCTACAGGACCAAGACCAAAGTGGAACGGGTTCACCGGATCATGCCCAGAACCAGGAAGGCTCTGCTGGCACGGGAGGCCCACATCAACAAGATGCGAAAGCTGAGAGGAATCCCCCACAAGGGGGATTACGTTGTCGGGCATCTGGACGGCAGCAGGATGAGCGAGTTCAAATCAGCCTGGAAGAGTGTGTGCGAATCCCTCGGCATCGAGGATTTCCACTTCCACGACAACAGGCATACCTACTGCTCAAACATCATCATGGCAGGCGGTACCCTCAAGCATGCCAAGGAGATGATCGGACACAAGACGCTCCGCATGGCGGATCGGTATTCCCACCTCGAAGCGGCGAGAGAAAACGTCATTCAGGACAACTTGGCCGCCCACTATGAAGACCCCAAGGCTATGGTTTCGAGAAAAAGGAACACATAGCGGACATATTCCTAAAAGCATCCCTCAGAAACGAAAAAAGGATTCCAAGTATTAACTTGAAATCCTTATTTTTCTTGTGGTGGAGCTGGAGGGAATTGAACCCACGACCTCTTGAATGCCATTCAAGCGCTCTCCCAACTGAGCTACAGCCCCACGTCGTTGGGAAAGCCAACTTGTCCCAAGGGGGTGGTTTTTGTCAACAGAAAATCCGCACTAATTTCACCGGTTCGGGACTTTTTTTCTCCGGGGTTAAAAATCCACCCGGCGGATGGTGCCCCCCGGGCGTTGGACCGTGCGATGGTATTTGACCGCGGGCCGTCCGAAAGACATGACACAGGCCACAATATGGTCGTCCGGAATGCCGAGGCGGGTCTTGAACTGCGGCAGAATGGTCGAGATCAGGGCGCGCGCGATGCCGTTCCAGACCGTACCCAATCCATGGCTGCTCGCCAACAGGTCGAAGTAGCTCATGACGATGTGGCAATCCGCCATGGGGGCAAGCGCGCCTTCCGGAGCCGAGGCCAGCAGCAGGTGCGGCGCATTGCGGAACAGGATGTCCGTGCCGTCCTCGCAACCGCGCACGTAGTCGCCTATACGCTCCCATCCCTCAGGAAAACCGTCGGTGTGCAACAGATTCAGCGCTGCAGCCGTGACCTCGGCGCGGAGCCTGTCCATGGTATCCGGGTCGTCCACTACGGTCAGGGTCACCGGGCGGCCGTTCACAGCTGTCGGCGCATGGGAGGCGACCTCCAGCAGGTGGTGGATCAGGGCCGGGTCCACCCCTTCCTTTTTGTACCGTCGTACGGAACGCCGCCCCATAACCAGGGTTTCCATCGTCGCCGGATCCGGAAACATGCCCTTGAGCGGCAGGCTGTTCGCCGGGTCTTTGCCGAAGACGCTCAACGCACCGGGCTTGCACACGGCCAGACAATGCTGGCACTCGATACACCGCACCTCGCTGCCAGGCCGAACCACGGGCAGGCCGTCCATTTCGATGACGCCTGTCGGGCAGTCTTTGGCGCACTCCCCGCAACGGGTACACTTCTCCTCATCCACCGTGAAATTCAACATGCCGCTTTCTCCTGTTCAATGGTTTGCCACACCATAGCATGGCTGGATGAAAACAAAAGCAGGCACTTTTACGTGCACCGGTTTCATGCAGGTAGGAATCATGTTTTTCCGGCAGGTTGCAGGGACCATATTCTATCCGGCGAGTTCACAAATTCGCTGTTTTGGTATAGAGGGAAACATGGCGCAGAAACATGCGACACCGTTTGGAGGGAAAAACATGCATGGGATCCTGAAAAGACTTTCACTCGCCGCCGCCCTGTTGACGTTAGCCGTGGGCCTGGCCTGGGCCGCACAGGCCATGAGTGTCCAGGTGCGCACCGGACAACTTCGCGACAAGCCCGGCTTTTTGAGCAGGGTTATCGGCGAATTGGGGTACGGCGACCGAGTCGATATGACCGGAGAAAATGGAGACTGGCGCAAGGTCAAGTCATTGGGCGACGGGAAATCCGGCTGGATGCACATGTCCGCCCTTTCGCAAAAGGAAATCGTCCTCAAACCCACGGACAAGGACGTGGAGACCGCTGCAAGCTCCGACGAACTGGCTCTGGCCGGGAAAGGCTTCAACAAGCAGGTGGAGGACCAGTACCGCAAGCAGACCCGCCTTGACTATGCCAGGGTCAACGAGATGGAGAAGATTGTCGTCCCACAAAAATACATCAGCGAATTCATTCAAAAGGGCGAGTTGGGAGGCGGGAAATGAAACGAAGGAGCTTTTTGAAAGCCCTGGCCATGGCCGTCCCGCTCCTGCTCGCGCCTCCGACATCCAGAGCCTTTGCCGGACTGTTCGACGAATTGGCAGACGTTCTGCCCGATGAAGTCACCTCCATGCTCAAGAGCGGGAAGAAGCTCCTATCCGGGTTTGAAGACATTACCCCCGAACAGGAGCACTACATAGGCCGTTCCGTAGCGGCCGTGATCCTGTCGAAGTATGCTTACTGCAACCACCGCAAGGGGCAGCGATACGTCAACGTCATGGGACAGGCTCTTGCCCAGGCCTCGGACCGACCCGAAACCTTTGGCGGCTATCATTTCCTGATTCTGGATACCAACGAGATCAACGCCCTGTCCGCACCCGGCGGGTTCGTGTTCGTGACCAAGGGGCTCCTTGAATGCTGCCAGTCCGAGGATGCCATGGCCTCTGTCCTGGCCCATGAAATCGGCCATGTGCAGCGCAAACACGGGCTCCAGGCCATCCAGAAGTCACGCATCACCGAGGGAGCAACGGCCATGGCCCTGACCGGCACGGCCACCCTGTCCGGCGGCAAACTCAAAGAAGTGACCCGAGCTTTTGACGACTCCATTCAGGACATCACCACGACCATGATCGACAGCGGGTATTCACGCTCGTTCGAGGAAGAGGCCGACCACGACGCAGTGACCATCATGCAGCGCATGGGGTACAACCCCAACGCAATCGTGGACATGCTCAACGTCATGCGCCGGCGCTTCACTCCGCAGAGCAAAGGATTCGCCCGGACCCACCCCTCGCCAACCGAAAGAATCAACAATATTCTTGGCATGATAGGAAGATACCAACGCCCCGTGGCGGTCAAGCCGCGCGACGATCGATTCGTGAGCATGACCAGGGGGTTGTAGGGTGTCCCCAAGGCTGAAAAGAATCCTGAGCGGACTGGCGATCGGTCTTATCGGGACGGCGCTGGCTTTGGCCGCGCAACATCTGGGCTGGCTCGATGCCGCCGAGAATCTGACCTACGACCTCCGTGTTCGCGCACTGGCCAGGCCCGGAGCGTCCACTGACCGCATCCGCCTGGTCATTCTCGACCAGAAATCCCTGGACTGGGCCAAGAAATCTTTCGGACTCGGCTGGCCCTGGCCCAGGCAGGCCTACGCACCCATAGTCGATTTCTGCAAGCAGGCCGGAGCGGCCTCCCTGTCCTTTGACGTGGTCTTCACCGAGCCCTCTGTATACGGAGTGGAGGACGACAGGAATCTGGCCGCCAGCCTCCATTCCATGGGACGGGTCGTGCTCGCGGCCAGCTTCGCCAAATCGGACGGCTCGAGCGAGACCTGGCCTGCATACGTACCAGAGCCCTCGCTTACAGTCAGCGGAGAGGGCCGTCTGCCCACCGCCAAGGTCGCCGCCTTTCCCATCCCTGACCTGGCTTACGGCGCAATGGGCGTGGGCAACGTGACCATCCAGCCGGACAATGACAACGTCTACCGCCGCTTCCACCTGCTCCTTCGTTTTCATACCCGATACGTGCCTTCTTTGCCTCTGGCCGCGGCGCTTGCACCAAAATCCGATCACATTTCCCTGACACCGGACGGAATGACGGTGGGGAACACCCCCATTCCGCTCACCCCCGATGGCGATGCCATACTCAACTACCGGGGTCCCGAAGCATTCACGACATACAGCGCGGCCGCGATCATGGAGAGTGGAATGCGCCTGGCCGAGGGAGAAAAGCCTCTGGTCGACCTTGCCGATTTCAAGGATCGCCATGTGCTTTTCGGTTTTTCGGCCACAGGGCTGCTCGACCTGCGCTCAACGCCCATGGGTGGCGTCTCCCCCGGAGTACTGGTCAACGCCACGGCCTTGGACAATCTGCTCTCCGGCGACTTCCTGCGACCGGCACCGCCGTGGTCGGATGCAGCCACTACCCTGATCCTGGCCGTTCTCGGCGCACTCGGCGTGACGTTCCTGTCCAGTCTATGGACCACGCTGGGTGTTCCGGTCGCGATCATGGCCGCGCCGTTGGCGCTGGGGTCGATACTGTATGTTCAGGGCGTCCGCTCCGGCATGGCTGTAGAGTTGGCCGGGTGTCTGGCCGCCCTCTTTCTGGCCGGGACGCTGAAATACGCCACCGAAGGACGTCGCAGGCAATTCATCAAATCAGCCTTCAAACAATACCTCAGTCCCAAGGTCATCGACCAACTCCTGCAACACCCGGAACGCCTGTCGTTGGGCGGCGAACGACGGGAATTGACGATCTTTTTCTCTGACCTCCAGGGATTCACCTCCATTTCGGAAGGATTGAGCCCGGAAGACCTGACCGCATTTCTCAACGACTACCTTTCCGCCATGACGGACATAATACATTATTATGAAGGGACCGTGGACAAGTACGAAGGTGACGCCATCATCGCGTTCTGGAACGCGCCCGTGGACCAGCCGGACCATGCCCTGCTCGCGGTCAGGGCTGCTCTGGCCTGTCAGGCCAGACTGGCCGAGATGCGCCCGACGTTCAAAGAGCGCACTCATGCGGATGTCTACATGCGCATAGGATTGAACACAGGTCAGGCCGTGGTCGGCAACCTGGGCTCCAGAGAACGGTTCGATTATACCATGCTCGGCGATGCCGTTAACCTGGCTGCCCGGCTGGAGTCAGCCAACAAGCAGTTCGGCACGTATACCATGCTTTCCCGTGCCACCCTGGGTCGACTCGGTGGGGAGATACCGGTTCGGGAACTCTCACACCTCCGCGTGGTGGGCAAACAGGAGGCCGTCACGGTGTATGAGCCCATGTCTGTGGAAGAGCATGAAAAGCGGAGCCAGGACTTGTCTGTGTTCTCGGAGGCTCTGGTCCAGTTCCGCAAAGGAGACTTCCGCTTGGCAGCCGATCTTTTCGATTCCATAGCTCTCCGGGACCCGACCGCGGCACGTTACGCGAACCGTTGTGCCGAACTTGCCGCAGCCCCGCCCGCCCCCTGGGACGGCGTGTGGACCATGACCCGCAAGTAGACGGAGCATCCGGACCACCGGGGAACAGCCCAAAATAACACACGAAAGCCTCTCACCGACGATGCCTTTCGCCTTACCTGTCGCTTTCCGCGAATCAGCTGGCGGTTTTTCCAGCCCCCAAAATAATGCGAAAAAACAGGACCGATCAACCGGTCAAGATTTTTCCCATTAATAAGTGAATGTTACAAGCATTGACACCCCATCCACATGTGGGGAAAAAGCATCGTCTATTAATTTTTTTTCAACATGCATATGTTTAAAACTATATTTCAGCATGAAAAATCGTCGATAAATATGATTATAAATCCTGTCGAAAACCCCTGTCATTACCACCACTGCCAGCTGTTTCTCCACACCTTAACCTACTGGCTTACTGAATTATTTAATTTTGACTAAAAAACAGTCAATGGCTATAAAATAGGACAGATTGCTCACTAAAAAATTTAGTACTCACGTATAGCCCCCAGGAGATCACCATGGCCGACAAAACAATACAAGAGTTGCAGATTTCACTGCCCGGCAATGGAAATACCGAAGTGTACGAGCTTGACGGCGACACCCCGGTCAAATTCAACTTCGACCCTTCGAACGCCGTGTTTTCCGGAGAAAACGGCAACCTCGAGATTGCCGTCGAGGGGGGCGGAACCATCATCTTGGAGAACTACCAGGCCCTTGCTGACGCGGGCCACCTGCCGCTCTTCGAGATGCCCAATGGCGAGATGGTCGCCGGTGACACCTATATGTTCGCCTTTTCCGGGGCCGATCAAAACGGCGACCTGGAAACCGCGGCAGGCAACACCGCCGGAGGATCCGGCGCAGGCCAGTACAGCGACGACCACGGCGCACTTTATGACGGCATCAACGCCCTGGGAGGCCAGGGTGACGCCTATGACCCGCACGCCTTCCCCACATCCGACCCCGTAACCGGCCTGCTGCTTGAAGACACGCCCGGCGCGGTCAACGAAGCGCCGACCCTGGACCTGTCCATGAACACGGTCACCTTCGTCAGTGAAGACGCCAGAAACAACAACATGATCGGCGTCTACGAGCTTGACGCTAACGGACAGCCCATCAATCCGGAGATCATCCTCCTCGACTCCAACGCCACTACGCCCGGCCAGGTCCTGACCACGGTTGAAGACGGGCAGGAGCTGCACTACTTCCTGGTCGTCGGCGCAACCACGGCCAGCGGAACCCCGACACTGAGCCAGGACCCTGTCACCGGGCAATGGTCCATTTCCTTTGAAGGCGACTCCAACACCTATGAAGTTCGCTTCGACAGCGCGACTCTCAATGGTTACGACGAGGAAACCTTCAGGTTCGTGACCACTGCGGACGGACGAGAAGTCCTCGTGGACGACCAGCTGCTGGAAGCTGATGACGACGACGATTTCAACGACACGGTAATTCGAGAGAACGCGAACGCGGGCACCGGGTTCGACAACACGTTCTACGAGGGACTTGGCGCCGTCCACATCGTCGGCGAAGCAAACATCTCAGACTCCGACTCGGCGAACATGTCCCAGGCGGTGATCACCCTGACCAATGCCCAGGACGGAGACTCCCTGAATGTCGACTCGGCCGCATTGGCGGCCCTGGGCATCACGGCCACCGTCGACAGTACAGGCACGGTGATCACACTTACCGGTGACGTCTCAATCGCCAATTATGAAAACGCGCTGGAATTGATTACCTTCAACAACACCTCAGACGACCCGAATACGGTCGCCAGAACCATCGAAGTCCAGGTCTGGGATGACGCTGCCTCCCCCACCGGCGCGGCGAGCAATGTGGCCACGACAACAATCGAGGTCGTTGCCAGCCAGATCGACGCCCACAGCTTTGAAGCGAACGCAGTGGCAGGCAACAATGCCTCGATTGCGACCGACACCGGTGCAACCACTGTTGCGACCGGCAACCTGCTCGACAGCTATGGGGGCGAGGTCTCCGGAGCCGTCGCAGAGAATGCGATTGCGGGCGCCTGGGGCTCACTGACGATCGCCGCCAATGGTGAGTGGACATACACGCCTTATGACAGTGCCACCATCGACACCTCCGCCATCGATCATCCTACGGTGGAGACATTCACCTACCAAGTGATCGACAGCACCACCGGCGCAGCCGAAACAGCTACCATGTATATTCCCGTACACATTGATGCCAGTGAAACCACCATTGGGTCTGGATTCCACCTGGGAAACAATTTAAACAACGTCATCTATGGCAGTGATAACGGCAACGCCATCCTCGCCGAAGGAGGCAACGACTTCGTCTATGGAGGCGCGAACGGTGACAATCTGTTCGGTGGCTCTGGCCATGACTACATCAGCGGTGGCGGCGGAAACGACAACATCGACGGCGGTTATGGCAATGACTATTTGTTCGGCGGCGCCGGAAACGACAATATCCAGGGAGGGGCCGGAGACGGCAACGACCTCATCTGGGGTGGCGCAGGGACAGACACAATAAATGCTGGAGCGGGCGACGACACCGTGTTTATCAGCTCTGGACCCGACACGGTGTCACTCGGTTCGGGCGAGGATACCATCGTCATCGACCCGACCTATCTGACCCCTGGGGAAGGCGGAGCGTCAATGACCGTGACGGACTTCCAGATTGCAGATAACGACCACTTCGATGTCAGCAACCTGACCGGGCATGTGGCCGAGATCACCTCCAGCAGCACGAGCGGTGACTTGATTCTGACCATCGCCGACGCGAACCACGCCGGAGACAGCATCACCATCACCCTCCAGGGAGTCATGCCCGCTTCCCATGCGGATGTCGCCCAATCGATAGACATCTCCTCCACCGGCGATGAGATTAATCATCTGATCCAACACATCATCAGCACCGGCGGAGAACACACGACCTAATCAAACCCTCCCGGCCCGGTCTCCGAACCGGGCCGGGAGTTGTCACCGACCGCATCCCGTCCAAAACCATCCCACGTTTCCATCCGCAGCGTCGCTCCAACAAGACTCCAGAAGACCCCACGCCTTCATTTCCAGATCCAGCCCCAACCATGCCTTGTATACAGCCACCCGGGCCCTTGGCCCTGGAGGGCATTGCCGCCTGGTATCAACGCCACGCTCGGACTTTGGCGTATCCCCAGTCCCTACTCCCGCAATGGGAGCATCAGACATGTTTACGTTTTGTGAAATCCGCACAACCGCATAACAGGTCACAAAAAAGATGAAATACATCGCTTTTAGTAATTATTATTATAATAATATTATTACTCAATTAATTCAGTATATTATTTGAATATACATGTCGTATCAAGATGGGGAAAACTGCAAACCAAAAATATATTTTTAAACAACTACCTGTTTATAACTTTAAACATACCCATAAAACAGCCAAAAACAGTCAAACAGACCATGCCCCGCAAACATTGAAACAAACGGTTGTTTGTCGGTGTTATCCACATTCTAATATATCTAATTTATTCATTTTATCTCAATTGACTAAAAAACTGGCCTTAGGGTATCTTTACCCAACGACAACGAAACTATCGCTTCACTTCATATCAGGAGTCCATAATGGCGAATTCAACGACTGACCAGCTTCACATCGCTCTTCCCGGAGCTGGCAATATACAGACCTACCACCTTGACGCCGACACCCCGATCAAGTTCGATTTTGATCTGGCCAATGCGGTGTTCACCGGCGAGAACGGAAATCTTGAAATCACCGTCGAGGGCGGCGGAACCATTGTCCTCGAAAATTATCAGGCCTTGGCCGACACTGGCAGCCTGCCTCTGTTCGAGATGCTTAACGGCGAACAGGTCGCCGGCGACGTGTATCTCTTCGCCTTTGAAGGCGCCGACCAGAACGCGGACCTCGAAACCGCTGCGGCCAATGCGACCGGCGGCTCGGGCGCAGGCCAGTACACCGACGACGCAGGCACGCTTTCGGCCAGCATCAACGCCCTGGGCGGACAGGACGACTCCTTCGGCACCCATGCCTTCCCCACCCTGAGTGGTGTTCTGGGCCAAACGGCCCCCATCGCCAACGATGACTTCGCCTCCATCGACGAGCAGGGCGATTCCGACTTCGTTGTTGGACGCAACCTCGTTTTCGTGGACAGCGTCAACGATTACAACGCGGCCGTCACGTCCCACGCCCTCGGTGAAGGGCCGGCTGTCGGGGAGTTCTTCCCCCTGCACTCGGGCGGCGGCTTCTATCTCAGCTACCCCAACCCTCCGCAGACGGATGAGACCATCCAGGGCAACGTCATCGACAACGACGTGGACCCGGACGGTACAAACGACCAACTGTCCATGTACACCATGGATTATGACGGCGTGAATCATAACGGTGTAGACCCCGACGCGGTGCAGATTTCTTCCGACGACACCGTTATCGTCGGCAAGTACGGCGTGCTGGTCGTCGACGCCGACGGTCATTGGGACTACACCCTGGTCCAGGATTGGGCCGACGCGCTCAACGAAGGCGAGTCCTTTGATGAGGTATTTCATTACGACATCGTTGATGCCGACGGCCTGGTTTCCAACACCGCCACGCTGACCATCACGGTCAACGGCGCCAACGACATGCCCGAGGCTCACGACGACCTGAATGTCGAGGCCGTGGAAGGCGGCGACTCCACCGATTACGGTCTGCACGCCAGCGTGCACGACGCGGACCTCAACGGCGGCGAAGGCGGCGACGTGGCCGTTCACGACAGCGACCATTACGACTACACCCAGAGCGACTCGGTCGTGGTTCACGGCAACGTCCTGTCCGGGGACAACGCCGGTTCAGTGGCCGATACCGACTTGGACAGCGGCGACTCCCCTGACGGGCAGACCATGTTCGTGGTCGGCGTGTACTCCCACGCCACCGAGACCATGGACTCCATGCTGCCGGTCGAGCAGAACCCCGACTTCACGCCTACCGAGGGCCAGGCCTATGACCAGGCAGGCGCCCCCACCGGTGCGGTCACGGTCAACGGCGAGTTCGGCGTGCTGACCATCCACGCGGACGGCTCCTACGACTACAGGCTTTACACTGCAGACGACGGTGATGCGTACAACGCCCTCAATGCGCTGAACTACAACAGCGAAGACAACGTGGACGCCTTCTCCTACGGGATCATGGACGACTCCGGGGCCTTCAGCTACGCCAACCTTTCCTTCACGGTAAACGGCGCCAACGACGCCCCCGTGGCCAATGCCGACACGAACAACGTGGCGGAATTCGGCCTCCGGTTCGATGGCGACGCCGACTACTCGGCCGTGGTTTCCGGCAACGTCATCACCGGCGAATCCGCAGGCGACGTGGCCGACACCGATGTGGACGACACCAACATGTTCGTCTCGTCGGTTTCGTCCCAGACCGACAACTCCGCCACCCTGCCCACCGATAGCGACATGACGCCCACCGGCGAGGTGAGCATCGACGGCCAATACGGCACCCTGAATATCCATGCCGACGGCAGCTACGAATACACCCTGCACAACGAGTGGGACGACGTTCAGGAGTTGCAGGAAAATCAGCAGGTCCAGGATGTCTTCGAGTACACCCTGACCAACGCATACAATGACGGCGTTTACAGCGAACCCGTTACGCTGACCATCAATGTGACCGGCTCCAACGACGCCCCGGTGGCCGTCGCCGACACCAACACCCTGACCGAATCCGTTGACCTCGATCCGGCCGCCAGCGTGACCGGCAATGTGCTCGCGGGCGACGATTTGGGCGGCCACGCGGACACCGACGTGGACAACTCGGTGGATGATTTCACCATCACGTCCGTCACCGGCCACGGCGGGACCGATTCCGACGCCGACGGAGGATTCGACATCGCCGGGCAGTACGGCACCCTGCACATGAATGCAGACGGTTCCTACACCTACACGGAAAACCCGACTGCCACCAATTACCTGAACAACGACAGCACTCCGGTCACGGACACGTTCACCTACACCATGACCGACAACGCGGACGGCCATGCGGGTACGTCCACCTCCACTCTGGAGATCACGATCAACGGGTCCAACGACGCGCCCACGGCCAACGCCGACGCGGCCAGCCTGACCGAATCCGTTAACGACGCCGATGCCTCCAGCGTGAACGGCAACGTGCTGACGGGTGCAGGTTCCGGCGATGTGGCCGACACCGACGTGGACACCGATGCGGACAAGTTCTCGGTCACCGGCGTGACCAGCGACAACACCGACAACACTGTGGTCGCGGACACCGACGGGTACGACTACACGCTCAAGGGCGAGTACGGCACGCTCTACCTGAACGACGACGGTTCGTACAAGTATGTCGAAGACCCCGCCGCGACGAACTTCCTGAACGCGGACGAGCAGCGCACCGATGTCTTCACTTACACCATGTCCGACAACCAGGACGTGGATGCCAAGGAAAGCTCCGCTTCCCTGACCATTACCATCAATGGAGCCAACGACTCGGCCGACATCACCGGCGACGCCACCGGAGCAGTGACCGAGGATTCGAACGTGTCCAGCGGCAACATGCTGACCGACTCCGGCCAGCTCTTCGCCTCTGACCCGGACAACACCGACAACCTGTTCAAGAGCGATACGATCACCGACTCCCAGGGCGGCACCTTCCACATCAATACGGACGGCACCTGGACCTACGAGATCGACAACAGCTCGGTCCAGCACCTGGGCGAGGTGGACGGCGTCAACAGCGGCTTCTCCAACGACTTTATCGTGCAATCCGCCGACGGCACCGAACAAATCGTGACCGTGACCGTGGGCGGCGTGAACGACGCCCCGCTGGGCGCGGACTTCGCGGTCCACGGCTCCGCCTACGGCGAGCCCGTGCACATCGACTTCGATCAGGCCCCCATCACCGACGTGGAGGACGACTACAGCGCGGGCGACGGCCTGGACACCGGCGTGGTCATTACCGGCCTGCCGGATCACGGCTCGCTCTTCTACGGTGACCATGAGGTAACCCAGTCGGATATCGACAACGGCGTCCGCTTCGACGACCTGGACAACTTCTCCTACAAGGGCGACGCCCCTGCCGACCAGGGTGTGCTCATCGGCTCCCGCCTGGCCGAAGACGCCGGGCTGGACACCTGGGGTGAACGCGTGGATAACGCCACCCGCCAGCTTTCCGTCGACACCGACGGCGACGGCACTGCGGATGTGACCGTGACCACGCACATCAGTGCAGGGAATCTCAAGGTCTACGCCGATCAGCAGAACCATATCGACCACGGTCTGGCCAACTCCAGCCACAACGGACTGGACTCCGGCGAGACCCTGACCATGACCTTCGAGGGCAAGGACGTCTCCTACGCCGAGATCGGCTTCGGCGGCCTGGGCAGCTACTTCGATCACGGCAGTGAACAAAACGGTCAGGCCACCTGGGCGGTCTACGATGGCGACACACTGATCGCCACGGGCACCGTCGACAACTCGGTCATGACCTGGAACAACCTGGTCACCGGCGAGTCCGGAACCATCTCCGGCGGCGACGGCGACACCTTCCAGTCCCTGATCATCGACCAGACCATTCTGGGCGGCGAGCACTTCGACTCGGTCGTATTCGGCACCACCGAGGACGGTCCCCGCGATTGGAACGCCAACTGGGAACTGCAGTACGTTGATGTGGAATTCGCCGGAACCGACAACTTCACTTACCGCCCCGTCGATAGCGAAGGTCAGGTCAGCGACAGCGACTACACCGTCACCGTGGATGTGCTCCCCGGCTCCGCCAACGAGGCGCCTACCGCCGTAAACGACACGGCCTCCATCCACGAGCCCAACAGCGACGGCCTGGATTACTCCGTCTCGGCCAACGTTCTGGCCAACGACGTGGACGCGGACAACACGCACGGCGAGATGTCCGTCACCAAGGTCACCTTCGGCGACACCACCGTGGACTTCGCGAACCACACCATCACCGGCACCGATGCCGAATGGGGCAGCGACGGCACCGTAATCGTCCACGGCGAGCACGGCGACCTGATCATGAGCGCGGACGGCGACTACACCTACACCGCCACGGACGATTCCCTGACTCCCGGCGACGCACCCACCGAGACCTTCTCCTACACCATGACCGACGGCGACAGCACCGACAGCGCCGATCTGGCCATCACCGTGAACGGCCTCAACGACGGCCCCGACGCCGTGGACGACGGCGTGTCCGGTCTGACCGGCGCGACCCACGAAGTAACCCTGAACATCGCCAACCAGTTCACGTCCAATGGCATCACCATCGTCGAGGACCAGACCACGGCCAACACGGTCATCAACAACACCCACGGACTTGGCGTGAAGACCGGCGACGGCGACAACACCGCCATCGACTCCACCCAGGGCGCCGGTACCGAGCAGGTGACCTTCAGGTTCGACGACCTGCAGACCCACGCGACCATCACTCTGGGCGACTTCAACCAGACCGACCATGACGACGACGCCATCATCCATCTGCTGAATGCGGACGGCGTGGAAGTCGGCACCATCACCGTGGGCGTCGACCAGACCAACCCGACCCTCGACCTGACCGGTTCCGAACCGTTCCAGTACGTGGTCGTGGAACCTGCCGGCAGCGCCGAGGACGGCTTCTACATCCAGTCCATCTCCGGGCAGGTCACCGATTACTCGTCCACGGACGGTGCCATCGTGGTCGCCGAGGATTCCTCGATCAGCATCGATGTGCTGGGGAACGACACCGACCCGGATCTGCCCAACGACACCCTGAGCATCACCGACCTGGGTGATGCCGCACACGGAACCGTTTCCGTGGTGAACGGCGAGGTCCTCTACACCCCGGACGACAATTACAACGGCCCGGACTCCTTCACCTACACCATCACCGATGAAGGCGGAGCCACGGATACGGCCACGGTCTACCTGAACGTGACCCCGGTCAACGACGCGCCCATCGCCGTGTCCGACACCGTCACCGTGCTCGAAGACCACAGCGCCTCCGGCAACGTCATTACCGGCTCTGGGGCGGACCATGCCGGGCAGGACACCGATATCGACGGTGACAGCCTGACCGTGACCCAGTTCTCGGTTCAGGGTGACACCGACACCTACGCCGCCGGCGAAACCGCGCATATCGAGGGCGTGGGCGACCTGGTCATCAACACCGACGGCTCCTACACCTTTACCCCGGCGGACGATTACGACGGCGCCGTGCCCACGGCCACCTACACGGTGACCGACGGCAACGGCGGCTATGATTCCGCCGACCTGTCGATCTCCATTACCCCGGAAAACGACGCGCCGACCCTCGACCTGTCCATGGGCACGGTCAACTTCGTATCCGAGAGTGCCCGGAACACCAACGTGATCGGCGTCTATGAACTGGACGCCGACGGCCACCCGACCAATCCGCAGATCATCCTTGCGGATTCGAACCAGGGTACCAACGGAGAGGTTCTCACCACCTATGAAGACGGTGCGGAACTGCACTACTTCCTGATCCCGAACACGACCATTGGAGAGGGGACCCCGACCTTTGTCCCGAACGGCTCCGATGGCTGGGACATCTCCTTTGACGGCGGGACCACGACCCACGAGGTCCGGTTCGACGACATGAATCTGAACCACAACCCGGAAGACACCTTCCTGATCGAGACCGACAGCAACGGACGTCTTGTCCGGGTGGACGATCAGATGCTGACCGGCGACCCGAGCGAAGTGGATGATGACGATGATTTCAACGACCTCATCGTTCGGGAAAACGACCATGCGGGTACCGGCTTCGAGAACACTTTCGTCGAGGACGGCGGCCCGGTGCACATCACCGGCGAGGTGAACATCTCGGACGTGGACTCCACGAACATGTCCCAGGCGGTCATCACCCTGACCAATGCCCAGGCGCACGATTCCCTGAACATCGACACCAGCGCCCTGCCCGACGGCATCACCGCAACGGTCAGCGGCAACCAGATCATTCTGTCCGGTGACGCCCCCATAGCGAACTACGAGTCCGCCATCGAGATGATCACTTTCTCCAACGACTCGGATGCTCCGGTTACCGATCCCCGGCAGATCACCGTCCAGGTTTGGGACGACGCCGCAGACCCGACCGGCGCACCCAGCGTCGCGGCCACTTCGGTCATCAACATCACCCCGGTGAACGACGCGCCCATCGCTGTCGACGACACCGGCTACGGTGCGGGTACTTCCAGTTCCGAAGCGGAAGGCGCCGACGTCTACCACCTGATCGCTCAGGAGCAGAATCCCCAGACGGGCGAATGGATTCAGGCCACCCTGCAGCATTGGGGCGGTTCCGGCAACGGCTCCCACTACGGTGTGGAATCCGCTTCCGGCAGCAAGGGCAACGGGAACGGGAACGGCGGCAACAGCGGCGACGACAAGTTCATCGAGAACAACGGCAATGCCGAACGGCTGCTCATTCAGTTCGACCACCCGCAGGATTCGGTCAGCATCAAGCTCACCGCCGACGGCAACGGCCAGGAATCCCTCCAGGCCTGGGACGTCAACGGTGACCCCATCACGGATCTGACCATCGGCCAATCCGGCGATATCATCACCATCTCCAGCGACACCGCCATCGGCACGGTCGTGGTCATGGCCGACGCCGACAACGCGAAGGCCTCTGTGGCGCTCATGGGAGTCTACGCTTCCACGCCGTCGGATGCCGCATCCGGCTCCTCCGAGGCTGCCGTGATTACCGGCAACGCCTTGCAGAACGACATTGACCCCGATTATCCGGTCGGCCCCAACCACCTGCATGTCACCGGTGCCGCGGCGGGCGACCTGGACAACCTCAGTCAGGCCGAATACGACCAGCATCTGGCCGACGGCGACTTCAACGGCGACTCCGGCACCTTCAGCCTGACGGACGACGGCGTAGGCGTGACCGTTCTCGGGCAGTACGGCGATCTGGTCATCGCCGAAGACGGCTCCTATACCTACACCACCCACGACGGACTGCCCGCGGGCGATTACACCGAATCATTCACCTACCAGGTGTCCGATGCGGCCGGTGCCGTGGACTACGGCGTGATCGAAGTCAATGCGACCATCAACACCCTGGTCGCCCACTCGATGCTCGGCGACGGAGCCATGGTCACCGATACCCAGGCGGCCGCCTACGAGTGGCAGAGCGGCTGGGGACACGACATCAACTTCACCAACCAGACCGACGGCAACCCCAACGAATGGCAGACCCTGGCTCAAAACATGGGCCTCAAGGTGTCCGCCACCATCGACGGCATCCCGACCATGGTCGGCGAGCAGTCCAACGGCATCGGTGTGGACACCTGGATTCTCCCGGACAGCAACAACATCGAGAACGCGCCGTTCTTCCATGAAGCCCTGACCCTGGAATTCGGCCAGGATGGACACGACCTGCCCGAGCAGCTCTACATGATGCTCAACGACGTCAGCACCGGCGAAGACGTGGTCTTCACCATCACGGACAGCAACGACCACACCTTCACCGTTCATGTCGGATCGGGCGGTAACAACCAGAGCTACACCGACGGCACGGGCACGCTGACCCTGGTCAAGTCCAACAACAACCAGTACACCATCACCGGCAGCCACGGGGACGCCGACGGAACGGGCGAACTGCTCATCAAGTCCGTGACCGTCACCGGCGCGAACTGGACCTCGTTCTCGCTCAACTACATCAACGCCACCCTGGGCGGCGAGTGGGTCGAGACCGGTGCCAGCGGCGAACTGACCCTGCCCCCGGTGACCGGCTCCCTGTTCAACAACATCTACAGCCCGGACGACGCGGGAATGACCGCGGCCATCGTGGGCTCGGGCGTGGGCACCTGGGGCACGCTGCATATCGATGCCAACGGCGACTGGACCTACACCCCGAACGAGAACGTCCACTCCATCACCACCGACGGCCTGACCGAGCCGACCGTGGAGCAGTTCACCTATCAGGTGACCGACTCTCACGGGCTGACCGACACCGCGACCCTGTATGTCCCGGTCCACGTCAACGCCGCACCGGCCGTGCACGGCACCGACGGCATTGACGACCTGATTGGAAGCGACAACAACGACGTGATCTACGGCCATGAAGGCAACGACGTCATCACCGGGCAGGCAGGCAACGACTTCCTGTACGGCGGCGACGGCAACGATCACATCGACGGCGGCGCGGGCCACGACTTCATCAGCGGCGGCGACGGCAACGACACCCTCTACGGCGGGGACGGCAACGACTACCTGTTCGGAGACAACGGCAACGACGTCCTCTGGGGCGGTGCAGGCAACGACGTGATCCACGCCGGTGCGGGCGACGACACCGTGTTCGTCAGCTCGGGCCACGACACCGTGACCCTGGGCGCGGGCGCGGACACCATCATGATCGACCCCACCTACCTGTCCTCGGGTGAAGGCGGCGGGTCCATGACCGTGACCGACTTCAACATCGGCGAAGGCGACCACCTCTCTCTGAGCAATCTGCCCATCGACCTCGATGCGGCACAGGTCACCTCCGCAGGCGACAGCGGCGATCTGATCGTGACCATCGCGGACGTGAACCCGGCCGGTGACGACATCACCATCACCCTCCAGGGCGTGCTGCCTCCGACTCACGACGTGGTCGATCACCAGGTCGACCTGTCCTCCACGGGCGACGACCTGAACACGGTGATCCAGCACATCATCAACTCCGGGGGACAGTCCTCCTAGAAGTTAACACCCCCCGGCCCGGCGCTCTTATCGGGCCGGGGGGAATATTTCGGATTGCATTTTTCTCCTATACAAGGAGACCGATATGACCGATAGTAATAGTATGAACCAGACTACCATGCTCGGTACCTACACCCTTGACGGGAACGTTCCGGTTGAACCGGAGATCGTCCTGTCCGACTGCCAGGATACGGCCATGCTCGGCCAGCTGGTGGGCATGTTCTCGGGCAACGACGAGATCAGGTTCTTCCTCCTCCCCGACGTGGAAAGGGCCGCCGTCGACCTCGGGGCGGACTTCCATTTCATCAAGGATTCCGGGAGTTGGGTGCTGGCCAACAGCAACACCATGCACGGCGTTCTTTTTGACGACGCGGGTTTCAACCCCGGCGGCCATGAAGGGACCTTCTCCATCTCCCAGCTGGACGACGGCTCCTATGCCTTGAACACCGGACAAACCGACCTCGGCACGGACCTGCCGCACGACGCCCTGCTCGTGGACCTGCCCGAGCACGACATTTTCGTGGACAGCCATGCCCACCTTGGCGGGCACGAAGCCCATATGAGCGGCAGCGAGCTCCACGCCGGCACCAACGAGGACGGTCTGTTCATCGACCCGTCAGTCCTCGACCACGGACAAAGCGAAATCGTGGTCACCAATTTCACCTTGGGCAGCAACCACCTTGAATTACCGGACAACCTGTCCGTAAAGGATGTGGTGGTGGACAACGATCACGATCTGACCTCGGTGATCCTTGCCCAGAACGACCACTCTGGAGACGACATAGTGGTCAAGCTGCTCGGCGTCTCGCATCCCGATATGCCCGGCCACGACCTGCACATAGACGCGGATCACTCCACAGACGATCTCATCTCTCACCTGATTCATTCGGGACGGCATGTCGACTAGGACCGCCCAGTAACGACCAATGCATAATTCGAAAGCGCCCTCCGGGGCGCTTTTTTCGGGCAAAACACCCGGGTACGGATCCCGCCTGTTCATGGTGCTTTCAATCAGGCCGCGCATCGGCTCAAAAAAAACTACCGCAATAAGCTGACATTCATTTGATAATACAGGATAAATATGGCACGCTCTCAAAGAGCAAACCATTTCTCGTTTTTAAGAGAACAGATTCCCAACATTCTTGACCATTTTTATAGAAACAGCTACATCTTGAGCTGTAAGTACCTTTTACAACCCAACCATGGGGAAGAAAATGAAAAAACATGTTCTCGCAATCCTCATCCTTGCGCTGTCGATTTCGGTGCCGGCTTTTGCCGACAACGGAACGATGACGCTCAAGGACAGCGTGGTCGCTGCGGTCAAACAACATCCGCAGATCAAGGCTCTTTTGAACAACAAGGACGCCGTGGCCAAAGCCAAACTTTCCGCGTTGGGACGCTTCTTCCCCTCGCTTGACCTGACCGGCGAGTATGGCAAGCAGCAGTACAGCAGCGCCACGACCCGCAACAACGGCACCGACGAGCGTTGGCGTACCCCGACCGACTTCCGGGCCACCCTGACCCAGCCCCTTTTTGACGGCTTCGATCGCTGGCACGATTTCAAGCGTGAAGGCTACCGCCTGACCTCGGCCGAAGGCCGTCTGGTGGACAACGTCGAGACCGTGGGGCTGGACGCCGTCCGCGCTCATGTTGACGTGGTCCGCCTGCGCAAGCTGGTCGCCCTGGCCGAAGACAACATCGCCGCTCACCAGAATCTGCTCGACTCCATTTCCGAACGTGTCCAGGGCGGAGCGGGTAACCGCGCCGACGAGATGCAGGCCAAAGGCCGCGTAGCCCGCGCCGAGACCACCCTGGTCACCTACACCGGTGAACTGCGCACCGCTGAAGCACAGTACATCCGGACCGTGGGTACCGCCCCCGCCTCCCTGTCCGATCCGCAGTACCTGCCGAACTACATCCCCGGCAACGCGGACCAGATTCTGGAGCTTTCCCTGGACAACAACCCCAAGATCGCCGTGTACAAGGCCGAGATCAACGTGGCCGAACAGACCAAGGGCCAGCTCGAATCGACCATGTACCCGACCATCGACGCCTATCTGTCCACCCGCCACACCGACAACCTTGATGGCGTGGACACTTACGTTCAGGACAACAAGGCCATGCTGCGCGCCCAGTGGAACATTTTCAACGGCACCAGCGACTACTACGACATCCAGACCGCTGCCGCCCGCATCCGTGAGGCGCAGGACAACCTTCAGGACACTACCGACGACATCATCCGTCAGGTGGCCGCGACCTGGGCCGATTACCAGTCCAGCCTGAACCAGATTGAGAAGTACCAGGAAGCCCTGCAGTACAGCCTCGAATCCCTGGACATGTACCTGATGCAGTTCAACGTGGGCCAGCGCTCCCTGCTCGACCTTCTGGACGCCACCAACGAGGTGTTCTCCAACCGCGTGCAGCTCGAGACCGCTACCATGAACCGCGACTTCACCGTCTACAAGTTCCTGGCTCTCGAAGGCCAGCTCATGAAGACCCTGGAGATCGCGCCCAGCACTTACGAGAACGCGTCCATGGAGACCGCTGCAAAATAGTTAAGAAGACCTGCGAGAACAGTCTTCAGGGGGCGCAGCCGTTGTGGCTGCGTCCCTTCTTCTTTGGTTGCAGCTGAATTACTGTCTGCGGCTTCGCATCACCCTGCCACTCCCATACGGCAAGCCCATCCGACCTCGGTCCGAGTGCCCCCATCATATATCCTTAAGCTTCTCTCTTAGAACGTTTCATGAACACGCTCTCCTCTCATGCCTCCGCATGATCGAAAGCTTTGATTCACTGAATACAGGGGCTCACCTTCCAGCGGTTTTTGCCTGCGGATAGAGGGTGTAGGAGAGGGAGAAAAGCCGTTCGTGGGCTGTTCAAATGCCCCGTCCTCGGTAACCGCCAGACCACAAAAAAGGCCCCGGCACATGCCGGGGCCTTTGCGCAACCAGATGGATGGGAGGATTTAATCCTTGTCGGCAAGCAGCCTTTCTCCGGCCGGGGTCTTGATGACATCGGCCAGGGCCGCGACCACGGCGGCGTCGAAACGATGGCTCTCGCTGGACAGGATCTCCAGAGCCTGATCAGGCTCCTTGGCACCCCGGTAGGACCGGGGCCGGATCATGGCGCAGAACGAATTGAGCACGGCCAGGATGCGGGCCAGGACGATGATATCGCCATCGCTCAACTTCTTGGGATAGCCTGTACCGTCCAGACGCTCGTTCATCTGATAGATGGCCTTGAGCACGCCTTCCGCTATGTCGATATCCTTGAGGATACGGTAGGCGTGTTCCACATGCCCTTCCATGACGTCCATCTCCTCGGGAGTGAGCTTGCCCGGCTTGGTCAGGATCTCGTTCGGCACGAACATCTTGCCAATCTGGGACAGGTTGGCGGCCGTCTCGATCTCGGCGATATCCATCTCGGAGAGGTGCATGGCCTTGGCCACTTCCACGGACAGCCCGGCCAGCAGCTTGGTATGCCCGCCGAGGTAGGGATCAGCGGCCTCGATGGTCGAGCCGAGCGCCTCCATGGCGTTCTTGATCAGCCGCTTGTTCTTCTCCTGCGCGGCAACAAACTCGGTCACGTCGCGGTAGACCTCGACGATACCCTGACAGGTGCCGTCCTTGGCGCAATACGGTGACTTGGAGACCTGGAACTGATGACGACGCGAACGCAGGAAGATGGGTTCGCTGATGGTTTCCTTGCGGCTCTCGCGGACAACCACCTCGTCGATGGATTCCAGCCGCTTGGCCGTGTCGAAACCGAATACCGCGGCAGTGTCCATGCCGATGAGTTCTTCCTTGGGCCGCCCGGCCGCCGCCGCAAAGGCGTCGTTGACATAGGTGAACTTGCCGAACGCGTCCTTGAGCACGATGAACTCGTCGATGTTGGCGTTGATGGAATCAATGAACATCTTCTGCTCTTCGATCTGGGTAGCCAGAGCGCGGAACTGCTCTGCGATGCGCTGGCTCTGCACACCGGCCAGAATCCACCAGGCCAGCCCGGCGATGAGCAGCGCGGTCAGAATCCCCAGCCCGGCCACAATGTAGACGGTCCGGTTGTAATCGAGGATCGGCTTCATGGCCTGATCGTAGTCGATCTCCTGAACCAGCCACCACTCCGGCCCGGGAATGCGCACGCCCAGGGAATAGACCTGGGTGTCGGCTTCCTCGATGCTCGGCCGCAAGGCGAAGGGAATATGGCCGTCCTCGTCAACCTTGACCGCAAAGCCTACGTCCAGAAAACCATCGGCGGTCCAGGGTGCGATCTCCCTGTAGCCCGCCCCGCTCTTCTGCATGAGCCGGGTCTTCTCGCCCTTGGCGGCCAGAGGCGAGTTGGAAAGCAGTTCGGTGATCTTGCCGGAAATCTGGCGGGTCATCATGAGCACGCCCACGGCCTTCTGGCCGTCGGTCTCGTCCGTTCCGCCCAATGCGTCGGGCGGATAAACCGGCACGAAGACATCCATCTCCAGCCCCTGGGCAGTCTTGCGCAGGGTGGAGTACTGGGGGCCGTTCTGCTTGATGGCGGCCATGGCCAGGGCTATCTGCTCCTGGTTCATGGGCGGCAGATAGCCGTCGGTGGCGATATAGGCCTCGCCCTTGCGGCTCAGGATGCGCGCGTTGAGAAAGCCGGCATAGGTGGAGAACTCGCGGAGCATGTTCTCCATCATGGGAAGCTGTTCAGCCAGGGTGGCGTCCTCCTGTCCTTCCACGGACTGCTCCTTGTGCAGCCGACCGAAGAGATTGGACAGGTCTCCGGCGTAAGTGTCCACCTCCGAGGCATAGAGCCGGAAGAGGTCGGACTTTATCAGCCGGTCTCCCTGATGCGAAAGATTTTCGAGCCAGGAGGCGATGACCTCGGTGCGCCCCTGGGTGAGCAGTTCAAATCGCTTCTGCTGGTTCTCGAGGACCGAGACCTCATTGTCCCGCACGGCCCTCAAGGCCAGCAGGACGATTCCCACCGAGATGACCAGCACAAAGGCCAGGACCACGCCAATCTTGACGCCCTGCCCGGCCCCTCCGATGGACTTGGGGACCTCTGCGGTCTTTGTAAGTTGTTCAGCCATGTCGATTCTCCATCTGGTTTATGGTCAACCCGAGAGGGCGGACCTTATTGCTTCGCCTTTTCGTATGTGGTCCGTTTCTTCGGGGCCACGTGCATCCAGCGGTAGTGCTCGTTGACCGAGTACTGCGGGATGTAATGCTTGTATTTCTCATGGGACAACACCATGTTGGTCTGGTTGTCGAGGATATAGATGTCGTCCTTCGTGTAGACGGCCAGGACGGCATGGCCGATGCCCCGGATGGCATCCCGGACCGCCACGATACGTAATTGATCGTCGGTGAAACCGAGTTCCTGTAGGGCATAAAACTTGGCGATGGAATAGTCTTCACAATCGCCGGATTTCTTGAGGAATTCCCAGGGCGTCGCCCAGTAGTCGCTGACGCCCCAATTGGCCATGTCCAAACGGTACGGCCACTTGTTGAAGAATTTGGTTACGGCCTTGAGCTTGTCCAGCTCGGACTGCCCCTGGACCTGCATCTTGAGCGTTTCCCAGGCCTTTTTGGAAGGATGGTTGGCCGTCTGAGCGTCCTTGAAATAGCCCTTCCAGGCCTTCATTTTGGCGAGCACGCCGGTCCATTTGGGCAGCTTTTGCAGCTTGCCCTTGAACTCCATGGTCCCGAAGAGCTGTTGTTTGTCCGCCTTAGGCGCGGCGGCCTCGGCGGCCAGGGCCGGCCGGGGGAGAAGCAGGGCTGCGGCGATGCAGGCCGCGCAGAGCGCGGCCACAAGCGCCGAGTATGTCCCCCGCACCAACCTCATTCACGCCTCATCGTTCCCTGAGCGCGTTCTGCTTGGCCTTGAGCAACGGCTTGAGCAGGTAGGCCAGGACCGATTTGCGGCCGGTCAGGATGTCCACGCTGGCGGTCATGCCCGGGATAATGGGCAGCTGCTGGCCCCGATAGGTGATGGCATTCTCCTTGGTGCGCACCTTGACCAGATAGTGACTTTCGCCCTTCTCGTCCTCGATGGTATCGGCCGAGATGTTCTCCACGGTGCCGTCCAGGCCGCCGTAGATGGAGAAGTCGTAGGCCGTGATCTTCACCTTGGCCTTCTGGCCGGGGTGCAGGAAGGCGATATCCGAAGGCTTTACCTCGGCCTCCACCAGCAGGGTGTCGTCCAGAGGCACGACCTCCATGATGGACTCGCCGGGCCGGATGACGCCGCCGATGGTGTTGACCATGATGTGCTTGACCACGCCACGAACCGGCGAACGCACATCGGTACGGGTCACGCGGTCGCCGCCGGAGCTCAGGTTCTCCAGAATGGAGTTGAGTTCCTGCCTGCGGGCGTTGATCTCTTCAAGGGCGTTGGCGCGGTACTCGGCCTTGGCCTGGTCGATGCGTCCCTTGGCTTCCTTGGCCGCCCGCTGCACGCGGGGAATGCCCAGAGTCAGGGCCTGCATGTCGCCGTGCAGTTGGACCACGGTCTGCTCCAGACGGAGGTAGTCCAGTTCCGAGTGAATGTGCTTCTCCACCAAGGGCTTGGCGATATTGCGCTGCTTTTCGGCCACGTCCAGGCTCTGCCGCAGCTGGTTGCGCCGTGCGACCATCTCGCTGACTTCCTGCTGACGCTGCTGGTACTGGTCCTCGAGCAGGCCGATGTCGATGTTCAGCTTGTCGCGCTGCGCCTTGAAGATACGCAACTGGTCCTCGACCAGCTGGGGAGCCTTTTCCTTCAGGTCAGCGGGAAAGTCCGGCTCGTCCGCGCCGTTGGCTTCCGCCGTCAGCCGGGCAATGGCCGCCTGGTGTTCCAGAGCCTTGCTCTGCGCGTCGCGGTAGTAACTGGCGGCCTGCTCGTTGGACAGACGGCAGAGTATGTCGCCCTTTTCCACGGTCTGGCCTTCCTGGACGAACAGCTCGTTCATGATGCCGCCCTCCAGGTTCTGGATCTCCTGAATACGCTGCGAGGGAATGACCCGGCCGAAACCGCGCGTCCGCTCGTCGAGCATGGCCCAGTTGGCCCACAGGATGAAGATGACCATCAGCAGGAGGATGGCCGTGGACATGAGGTAGGCGAGCCTGTGGCCCTTGCCGTACATGGCCTGGTCCACCTCGCTCATGAACAGCAGCGTTTCTCTATCGAATTTCTTACTCATTGCGTCCTCACAGGGAAACCTTGATTTGACCGGTCCGCAGTCCGTCCAGCACGGCCTTCTTGGGTCCGTCCACGACGATTCTGCCCCGGTCCATGATCACCAGCCGGTCCACGAGATCAAGCATGGAATGGCGGTGGGTGATGACGATGAGAGTCTTGTCCTCGATGTATTCCTTGAGCCGCTCCTTGAGGCGGTATTCCGACTGGTTGTCCATGTTGCTCGACGGCTCGTCCATGATCAGGATTTCCGGATCGGGCAGAATGGCGCGGGCGATGGTCACGGCCTGGCGCTGGCCGCCGGACAGGGAAGTCCCCCGCTCGCCGACCATCATGCCGAAGCCCGCCGGGTGATCGCGCACGAAGTCGTTGACCCCGGCTATCTGGGCCGCCGCGTTGATGGACTGGTCGTCCGCCTCGGGCAGGCCGAAGGCGATGTTGTCCTTGAGCGTGCCATAGAAAAGCAGGCTGTCCTGCGAGATGTAGCCCACCTTGCGTCGCAGGTCGGCCACGTCCATCTGCCGCAGGTCGATGTCGCCCACCTGCACCGAGCCTTCAACCGGCTGGTAGAGGCCCACGCAGAGCTTGCCCAGCGTGGTCTTGCCCGCGCCGGTCCGGCCCACGATGCCGACTTTCTCGCCGGGCTTGAGCTTCAGGTTGACGTCGTGGAGCACGGCCTTGTCCGTGCCGGGATAGCTGAAGGACACGTCGGTCAGGGTCACGGACGGCTCGATGGCACCGTAGTGGAAGGTTTCCTTGTCGTCGGGCCGCTCGGACGGCATCTCCATGAGCATGTCCAGGGCGTTCAGGGCCATGCGGGACTGCTGGAAGCGGGAAAGCAGCCCGGCCACCGCCGACAGCGGCGCCATGGAACGGCCGGACAGGATGTTGCAGGCGATCAATCCGCCCACGGTCAGCTCGCCCTTGGAGATGAGGTACACGCCCGTAATGACCACGGCCACGGAGACCATCTGGGTGACGAAGACCGAGAAGGTGATGGACACGTTGGCGATGGTCTTGGCGTGGCTGTTGGAGTGGGCGGACAAACCGACCACGTTTTCCCAGCGCGCCTGGATGCGGCCCTCGGCCATACTGGTCTTGATGGTCTCCAGCCCCTGCACGACTTCGAACAGGAGGGCGTATTTCTGGGTGGATTCCTTGTAGTGGTTCTCGATGATCCGCTGGAAGGGGATCTGCATGAACACGCCCACAAGGATGACCAGCGGCACGGCCACGAAGATCGGATAGGCGATGGGCCCGCCGATGTAGTAGATGACGCAGATGAACAGGATCAGGAACGGCAGGTCTATGAGCGCCACGAGCGATGACGACCCGAAGAACTCGCGCAGAGACTCGAACTCGCGGATGTTGTTGGCCACCGCGCCCGCGGATTCGGGCATGTAGTCCAGCCGAGCCGAGGTAAGGTGGTTCATGATCTTGGAGCCGATGAGCACGTCCGCGTTGCGACCGGCCACGTCCACGAAGTAGGAGCGCAGGTTTTTGAGCAGGAAGTCGAACAGGTAGGCGATGGCGATACCGATGGCCAGCGCCCACAGGGTCTCGGTGGCATTGTTCGGGATGACCCGGTCGTAGACGTTCATGACGAACAGCGGCGAGGCGATGATGATGATGTTGGTCATGATCGAAGCGCCGACAACGTGCTTGTAGATGGGCCAGAACTTGCCGATGACCCCCCAGAACCAGCGCTTGGTCTTGAGCAGCTTCAGCTCGCTTGCCCGCTTGTCCAGCTTGGACGTGCGATGGCAGAAAATGGCGTACCCGGTGTACTCCTCATTGAGGGTGGCGATGGGTATCTCGGTCTCGTCCATGCCGTGACCCGGCACGATGACCCGGGCCGTGGTGCCCGCAAAGTCCAGGAGCACGCAGGCGTTGCCACCGCGCAAAAGCAGGATGCACGGCATGACCAGCTTGGTGATCGACTGGAGCTTCTCGCGGTACACGGTCTTGGCCTTGATGCCGATGCGTTCGGCCGACCGGACGATGGAGGCGGCGGTGATGACGCCCTCCTGCTGAGGGATGCCCGCCTTGAGCGTGGCCGAGGAAACCGGCTTGCCGAGCAGTCGGCTGATGATCGACAGGCAGATGACCAGGGGCGGCTGAAAATCGATGTCCTTGGGGGTCAACCGCTCGTCGGTCTCCACCCGGACGGGCTGCTGCATGCCGGGCATCCCCGGCATGGGGCCCATACCCGGAGGCATTTGTCCCTTGATGGGCTGGCCTGCCTTGGGCGGCTGGCCGGGCTGTCCGGGCTGCGGCTGTCCGGGCTTCTGTCCAGCGGCCTGGCCGGAATCGGGCTGCCCTTCCTGGGGCTTGGGTTGTTGCGGCTTGGCCTGCGCCCCACCGGGCGCACCTGCCCCGTCCTGGCTGGTCCCTCCGTTCGAAAGGGCTCCCTTCGAAGCGGGCTGGCCGACGGATTTTTCACCGTTGCCCGGCATGGGGCCCGTGTCCATCCGCGTGGTCCGGGCTGCGGATTTTCCGTCATCGACCTTGCCCGAGACGGGATTGGTCGCGCCTGCGGCGGGCTTTGGCGTAGCCTGGTTGGCCGTGGCTTCGTTCCCGTTCGAGGAGGTCTGAGCAGACTTCGAGGCTGCTGGTGACACTGGCTTTTTCTCAGAAGGCATAGATTTCACTTGGATGAGGATTGGTTCCGCGTGCGGAGACCGCAAACTGAGGCCGCCGTCCAATTCTTATACGTATTGTGACACAATCTTTATTGTGAGGTTGATTTTGTCAAGTTTCAATTAGATTCTTCCTTGTATCCCGCACAGTTCAAAAAACGGCTGGGCAATAGCCCGGTCCCGCCGTTTCAGACGGTCAACAAGCTCAATCGTCGATCGCGATTCCGATCTTGCCCATGGCCCCGCCCTGTCTCCAATATTCGTGGGCCGAAGCGATGTCGCGGAACCCGAAACGACGCTCATCCAGCAGCACCGCCAGTTCGTCAGCGTCTACCAGCGTGGCCACGCGCTCCAGAATCCCACCGTGGCGTTCCCGGCCTTCGCCGGTCACCAGGGGCAGGAGCATGAAGACCACGTGCAGGGACAGGCTCTTGGCGTGCAGCGGCCCCAGATCGTGGGTGGAGCGGGTATTGGTGGAGATCACCCGGCCGCCGATGCGGGTTGCCTTGAACGAATCATCCAGAACCGAGCCGCCCACGGTGTCGTAGACCACATCAAAGCCTCTGCCGGCGGTGTATTCGCCCACGTACGCGTCCACGGATACGTCCGTATAATCTATGGGTGTGCCGCCCAGGGCCTCGACCACGGCGGCCTTGTCCGGAGACGAAACCGTGGCAAAGACCTCGGCACCGGCTTGAACGCCGAGTTGCACGGCCATGTGGCCCACGCCTCCGGCGCCGCCCTGAACAAGAAGCCGTTCTCCGGAGGTCAGCCCCGCCTTGTCGAACAGCCCGAGCCAGGCCGTGGTGGCCACCAGAGGTAGGGCGCCCGCGTCCACAAGGTCCATGTTTTCAGGCGCGCGGGCCAACAGCCGTTCGTCCGCGACCACGTACTCGGCCAGCGTGCCGGGCAACCCCTTTACGCCGCCCGGGCAGCCGAACACCCGATCGCCGACCTTGAAGCGGGCAACGCCGGTTCCGACAGCCTCGACCACGCCGGACATATCCATGCCCAGCAGCGCGGGCAGTTCGGGCGCAAAGGCCAGGGACGCGCCCATGGTGGCTATCTTGTTGTCGATGGGGTTGAGACTGGTTCCGGCCACACGGACCAGGACCTCGCCCGGCCCGGGAGTGGGCGTGGGCACGTCGCGTTCCACAAAGGGGTACTTCTCGCCGTATTCAGTAAGCAGCATGGCTTTCATGAGCAAATCCTCCGATCTGAGTATACTACGCGTATACATCCGGCCTGTACAGGCCCATCCAGACCGGACAAAGAACGATAAACCAGGGGCGCGGGAAGGATTTGAAGCGGAAAATAGGTGGACCTGGACGGGCACGTGGTTCATCATGCGGGGATGTCACGAAAGGAACAAACGCACCCCCTCCGCCAGCCCAAAGTCCTGCCCATGTCCCGCGAGGAAATGGACGTGCTCGGCTGGGATGAACTGGATATTCTCCTGGTCTCCGGCGACGCCTATGTGGACCACCCCTCTTTCGGCGTCCCCCTGCTCGGCCGCTGGCTGGTCCGCCACGGCTTCCGCACCGGTATCTGCGCCCAGCCCGCCTGGGACAAACCCGACGACATACTGCGCATGGGCCGCCCGAGGCTGTTCGCGGGTGTCTCCGCCGGGTCGCTGGACTCCATGCTGGCCCACTACACGGCCTTCCGCAAGAAGCGTTCGGACGACGCCTACACACCGGGCGGCAAGGCGGGGTCGCGTCCCAACAGGGCGTGCATAGCCTACACCAACGCGGTCCAACGGGCCTTTCCTGGGCTGCCGGTGATACTGGGCGGCATCGAGGCGTCGCTGCGGCGTATCTCCCATTATGATTTCTGGTCCGATTCGGTGCGCAAATCCGTGCTGCTCGACTCCAAGGCCACCGCCATCACCTATGGCATGGCCGAGAACTCCATCGTCACCCTGGCGCAGACCATCGCCACCATCCTGGACGAGGTCGGTGAAGTTGACCTGCGCGCCTTGCGTCCCCAGTTGGTCGGACTGCCCGGTTTGGCTGTTCCCGGGACCGTGGACGACATTCCTGAAGGGGCCGAGATTCTCGAACTACCCTCCCACGAGGCAATCCTTGAAGACCCCAAACAGCTCATCGAGGCCACCAAGCTGCTTGAAAAGCAGGTCCACCAGAACAAGGCCTGGGCCGTGCAGCAGACCGCCAACCGCATGGTTCTGGTCTCCCCGCCCGGCCCGCTGCTCGACACGGCAGGTCTGGACGAACTGGCCGGACTGCCTTTTACCAGACAGCCACACCCGGCCTACAAGGAACGTATTCCGGCCGCGGACATGATCCGCACCAGCGTGACCACCCACCGGGGCTGTTCGGGCGGCTGCTCGTTCTGCACCCTGGCCCTGCATCAGGGCCGGACCATCCGTTCGCGCAGCAAAAAATCCATCCTGGGCGAAGTCCGGGCCATCACCGAGGTCAAGGGATGGACCGGGTCCATCTCGGACGTTGGCGGCCCGAGCGCCAACATGTGGGGCGCGCACTGCGCAGCCGACCAATCCACCTGCGAGCGGGCCAGTTGTCTGACCCCGCGCATCTGCAAGCATTACCGCGTCGCCCAGCGCGACTTCGTCTCCCTGCTGCGATCCGTGTCCGACGTCAACTCCGTGGACCACGTGCGTGTGGCCTCGGGCTGGCGCATCGACCTGGCCGTGACCGACATGCAGGCCCTGACCACCATGATCCGCGAATTCGTGGGCGGGCAGGCCAAGGTCGCGCCCGAACATCAGGTGGACCACGTGCTCAAGCTCATGCGCAAACCCGGCTTCGAGACTTTCGAGACCTTCCTGGACCTTTTTGACAAGGAATCGAAAAAAGCGGGCAAGAAGCAGTATGTCATCCCCTACCTCATGTCCGCCTTCCCGGGCTGCACCGAGGACGACATGCGCGCCCTGCACTCCTGGCTCGACGCGCGCGGCTGGAAACCCGAGCAGGTCCAGTGCTTCATCCCCTTGCCCGGCACGGCTGCTGCGGCCATGTTCCACGCCGAGTGCGACCTGCAGGGCAATCCCATCTATGTCGCCAAAACCGATGCCCAGAGGCTGCGCCAGCACGCCATACTCATGCCGGATACGGGACGGGCTCCGGGCGGCAAGCCAAGCCATGGCAAAGGCCGCAAGCGGCCGAAAAACGGAGGCAACCGCCGACCCCGGAACTAGCACTCAGGGCTCCGCAATATTGCAGATATGTACATCTTTTGCGCCGCGTTGACATATTTGTAAAAGTTTATCTCCCTTTTCGTATGCGCCAAGGGCCGAAAAGCCAAGCCCCGCGCCACATTTCGCGCATGGCATCGTGCTTGCTATTCACTGGCCATGCTAGCGAATGTCCCAGGATTAAAACTGTCAGCCCTACAGTCCATATGCCAGGTCATCGACCAGGCCATCGACCTGCAGTCGGCATTGGACGGCGTTCTGAAAATCCTTTCCGAACAGCTCTCAATGCAGCGGGCCACGGTCACCCTCTTCGACCCGGAGACGGGGCAGCTGTCCATCAACGCCTCCTACGGACTGACCACCGAAGAGAAGCGGCGTGGTGTCTACAAGCTCGACGAAGGCGTCACCGGCCGCATCTTCCAGACCGGTGAACCGTACTACGTACCGGACATCGACAAGGAACCGCTCTTCCTCGACAAGACGGGCTCGCGCCGGGTCAAACGAGGCATGATCTCGTTCATCGGCGTGCCGATCATTCTGCACGGCGACCCCATCGGCGTGCTCAACGTGGACCGCCTGTTCGAGGACGAAATCAGCTTCGAGGAAGACGTGGACTTCCTCAAGGTGGTGGCCACGCTCATCGGCCAGTTCCTCAGCCTGAACGAGAAGATCATGGCCCGCGAGGCAGCGCTCAAGCGCGAGAACACTTCGCTCAAGTACCAGATTTCCAAGAAGTCCAAGGGGCCTTACATCGTCGGCCAGAGCTCGGCCATGGTCGAAGTGCAGCGCCAGATGGAAAAGGTTTCGCCCACCCGCGCCACCGTTCTGCTGCTCGGTGAATCCGGTGTGGGCAAGACGCTCATCGCCCGGATCATCCACGAACTGTCCGAACGCAAGGGCAACCCGTTCATCAAGGTCAACTGCGCGTCCATCCCGGGCAACCTCCTGGAATCGGAACTTTTCGGCCACGAGAAAGGGGCCTTCACCGGCGCCACAGGCACCCGGCCCGGCCGTTTCGAAGAAGCGGACACCGGTACCATCTTTCTGGATGAGATCGGCGAGCTGCCCATGGGATTGCAGGCCAAACTCCTGCGCGTACTCCAGGACAAGGAACTGGAACGGCTGGGCTCCAACCGGACCCGGACCATCGACGTTCGCATCCTGGCCGCCACCAACCGCGACCTGGGCCACCTGGTGGAACGCGGCAAGTTTCGCCTGGACCTCTACTACAGGCTGAACGTCTTCCCCATCCGCGTACCCGCCCTGCGCGAGCGCAAGGAGGACATCACCGGTCTGCTCAACCATTTCCTGCATAAGATGGCCAGCGATTACGGGCGGAACATCCACCTGACCTCCACGGCGCTGGACGCCCTGATCCGCTATGACTGGCCCGGCAACGTGCGCGAGATGCAGAACCTCATCGAGCGGCTGGTCATCATGTCCGAGGAGGACCGCATCAGCCTGGAATTCCTCAAATCCTATCTCGCGCCCGGACAGTCGGCAACAGTCCAGGAAGCCATTCCCATGTCCGAGGACGCACCGCGCCACACCTCGCTCAAGGAATTCGAGCGCAACGAGGTCATGGCTGCCCTGGAACGCAACGGCTGGGTCCAGTACAAGGCCGCGGAGGCCCTGGGCCTGTCCGCCAGACAGATGGGCTACCGGGTCAAGAAGTACGGGCTCGAATCCATGATCGCCGAGGGCAGGGCCAAGCTCCGGCGGATCAAGGAAGGCCAGACCTAGAATTTCGGCATACATACCTCCACCCCACGCAGACACCCCTCGCCGGACGGCCCGGCGGGGGGTGTCCGCCGTTTGAGCAAGGATGTGCAGACCGAATCGTTCTCGTGTCGCCGCAACTCCGCCGGACACGAAAAGGCCCCACCGAGTACCGGCGGGGCCTTGATTATCCGATGGGCAGGGCGTTTATTCCATCACGCCTAGGGTACGCACCGAGGCGATCTTTTCCCAATCGTAGTAGGTGTTGATGTTCATGCCGTCCTTGATGCAGGTAACGCGCACGAACTCTTCGCCCAGGAACAGGGTGGCGCCTTCGTAGACTTCGCCCTCGTTGACCTGGATCTTCACGTCCTTGCGCAGCTTGCGGGACATGGTCCCCTGCACGGGTTTGGACGCGTATTCGAAAACTTTCTCCAATGTCGCCTTGTTCATTTGTTCCTCCATGGGTTCTTTCTGGTTACGGGCCGGAAAGCCCCGGCCCGGGAAAGACTGTCGGGGCCAGCATCGAACCGATATGGCCCGTCACAATCGAGTTCAGACCGGTTCGAGAGCCAGACGCCGGGGAAAGCCGGGGGCGAAGCGTATGCCTTCAGACGCAGGGTCCGGCTTTCCCGCAGCAACGACGCAATGGGGTAGAAACGGCCGCGATTAACCGCAGCCCGCGCCACCTCCGGCGCACCCCGAACCGATGCCCGAACGGCGGACCTTGAGGGCGTTGATGTCGCCGCCTTCGAAGACGAAGCGCAGGGCGTCCTCAATGAAGCCGTCCACGGTGTAGGACTTGATATCGTGCTCTTCCAGGAGCATTCGCGGGGTCTCGCCCACCGCGGCGCAGAGCACCGCGCGGCAATCCTTGAGGGTTGCGGCCAGATCGGACCAGCGCTTGGGACCACAGCCCGCCTGCGGGGCCTGACGCTCCTCGATGAGGCGGTAGCCGCCGGTCTCGGATTCGCCCCAGATCTGGAAGGACTTGGCCTCGCCCAGATGCTGGTTGACCAGCAACCCTTCACGGGTGGCCACGGCCACGAACGGGCGTGCCATGGTAACCTCCAGGGGCTTGAGCTTGGAGCAGGCCTGGAGGGTGCCGCACAGGGCCACGGACTGGTCGTCGCTGAGCAGGCCGACCGCGTCGGCGCGGCAACGCTTGCAGTGCGTCATCTGCTCGATGAACGGCTCGGCTTCCTTGCGCAGGGGCAGGACGGTCTCGCGGCCCGGCTCGGGGACGTCGGCAAACGGCGTGTCGGCCGTGGGCTTGAGCGGGATCATGTTCTGAATATCGGCGCCGAGCGAGGCGCAGACCTTGGCGACCTCGACGATGTGGTGATCGTTGATGCCGGGGATGACGATGGAGTTGATCTTGACCGTGATGCCCCGCTCCTTGAGGCCCTTGATGGCCTTGAGCTGGCGGTCCAGAAGAATCTCCGCGCCCTTCTCACCCCGGTAGACCACGTTGCCGTCCTTGACCCAGGCGTAGATCTTGGCTCCGATGGCCGGGTCCACCGCCGAAATGGTGATGGTCACGTGGGACACGCCCAGCTCGGCGATGTCGTCCAGATACGGCAGGATACCCATGCCGTTGGAGGACAGACAGAAAAGCAGTTCCGGGTGGCGCTCGTTCAGCAGACGCATGGTCTCCAGCGTCTCGGCCGGGTTGGCGAAGGGATCGCCGGGACCGGCGATGCCCGCCACGGTGATGCGCGGTTCCTTTTCAAGAACCTTGTCCATGTATTCCGCGGCCTGGAACGGCTTGAGCACGCCGGAGGTCACGCCGGGGCGGGACTCGTTCACACAGTCGTACTTGCGGTTACAGTAGTTGCACTGGATGTTGCACTTGGGAGCCACGGGCAGGTGCACGCGGCCACAGCTTCCGGCGCTACTCTTGTTGAAACAGGGGTGCTTGGTGGTATCCTTGGACATATCGGTTCTCCTGTGGTTGCTCCGGCGGTCGGGGACGGGCCGGGTGCTTGTCGGTTCTGGGTCTGCCGCGTTGGAGTTTCGTTCTCTGATTAAATATATCCGTAGCCGATGGGAGAATCGGCCTGCTTCTTCTCGATGACCGCATTGACCACGCGGTCGAACAGGGCCTGGGTACCCTTGTAGCCCAGCGTCAGGGTGCGCTGTCCGCCGAAGCGGTCATGGATGGGAAAGCCCACGCGCACCAGGGGCACGTTCCACGCCTTGGCGTAACGGTAACCCTTGGAGTGGCCGACCAGCAGGTCCGGAGCAAGCTCCCCCGCCTCGGCGGCTATGTCGTGGAAGTCCACGCCCTCGCGCACCTCGGGGGCCATGCGGGCCACACCGTCCGTGACTTTGGCGATGGCCTCTTCCAGCCCCTTGCCGCGTGCGCCGGTTCCGGCCAGGACCACGTCGATCCCGATCTCGGACAGGAAGGCGCACAGGCCGACGACCAGATCTTCCTCGCCGTAGACCACGGCGCGCTTACCGAAAATGTACTTGTGACCGTCCACGTAGGCATCCACCAACCGGCCGCGCTCCAGTTCGTAGCGGCGCGGCATGGGATTGCCGGAGATATCCTCCAGGGTCTCGAAGAAGCGGTCGGACTCGCGAAGCCCCATGGGCAGGCCGATGCGGTGATTGGTCACGCCGAAACGCTCTTCCAGGCTGGAGCCGCCGGTCTTGGCGGGCAGGCAGCGGCCGAATTCGATGGTTCCCGCCGCAGCGCTCATGGTCTTGATTTCGCTGATGGGCGTACCGCCTTCGGGAATCTTGACGTAGTCTTCCAGGGCCGGACCATCCAGGGTCTCGGAGATGTCGGGCAGGATGGTCGCCTTGATCCCGAAGTGATCGCAGATGTCGCGCAGATGGCGGACATCCTCGCAGGAAACCATGCTGGGCAGGATGTTCACCCGGCCGTCGTCCTCGGCCTTTTCCAGGCAGAGCTGCTCCACCAGGGAGCGGACCGCGCCGTGCCACCCGTCCATGTGCGTGCCGTTGTAGCTGGGGGTCGAGACCCGGACCAGCTCGGGCAGGTCGAGATCTCCGAACTCCTTGAAGAATTCACTGAAGTACATGGGCACGTCGTCGCCGATGGTCTCGGTCAGGCAGGTGGTCGCCACACCGATCAGCTTCGGCTCGTACTTCTTCATGACGTTGAGGATGCCCTTCTTCAGGTTCGGGCCGCCTCCGTAAATGGCGTTCTTTTCGCCCAGAGCCGAGGACGCGATATCCACGGGCTCGCGGAAATGCGAAATGATGTAGCGACGCATGTAGGTGGCGCATCCCTGGGAGCCGTGCAGGAAGGGAATGGCCCCTTCCACGCCCCGGAAGGCCATGGAGGCCCCGAGCGGGGTGCAGAGCTTGCAGGCGTTGGTCGTGGAAACGAAATTGGGCCTTGCGGTCTTGACCTTACTCATTGACGGCCTCCTTCCGGGCTTCCTTGTTACGGTTGGCGCGCCGGGGGGCGAACTGCCAGACCGGAGACATGGCCGAGGCATGGATTTCGCGGGCGAAGTTGAGCATGCCCTTGAAGCCTTCCAAGGCCTCCTTGCGCTCATGGTTGTGATCGCAGAATCCCACACCCAGCTTGTAGGCGATGGGCCGTTCCTTGACCCCGCCCACGAACACGTCCACATCCTTTTCCTTGATGAACTGGGACAGCTCGAGCGGGTTGGCGTCGTCGACGATAATGGTGCCGGGATCGGTGATTTCGGCCAGTTCGGCGTAATCTTCCTTGGTGCCGGTCTGAGAACCGACAACCACGACCTTCATGCCCAGATGGCGGAAAGCCTTGACCAGGGAAAACGCCTTGAAGGAGCCGCCCACGTACATGGCCACGCGCTTGCCTTCCAGGTCCTTGCGGTAGCGGGCCAGCTCGGGCATGAGCTTGCTCAGCTCATCGCGGACCAGAGCCTGGGTCCTTTCGACGATACCCGGGTCCTTGTCCTTGAAGAAGTCGGCCACCTTGTAGAGGGAGTCGGCCATGTCCTCGATGCCGAGGTAGGAAACACGCTTGTACGGAGTGCCGTATTTCTCTTCCATCATCTTGGCCAGCTCCATGGTCGAACCGGAACACTGGACCAGATTCAGGGCCGCGCCATGGCTGCGGGCGATGTCGGCCACGCGGCCGTCGCCGGTCACGTTGGCGACCACCTGGACACCCATCTTCTCGAAGTACTCGCGAATGATCCAGATTTCGCCGGCAAGGTTGAAGTCGCCGAAAATATTGATTGAAATGGGCGAAATATCGGAGGTGTCGCCCTGACCGATGAGCCGGAACATGGCCTTGCACGCGGCCTCATACCCGGCCCGCTTGTTGCCCTTGAACCCTTCGGACATGACCGGCAGCACCGGGATGCCCTTCTTTTCACTCATCTTGCGGCAGACCGCTTCCAGGTCGTCGCCTATGAGTCCCACGATACACGTGGAATAGACGAAGGCGGCCTTGGGGGAATGCCGGTCGATGAGTTCGTCCAGAGCGGCTTCGAGCTTTTTCTCGCCGCCGAAGATGACGTCGGTCTCCTGCAGGTCCGTGGAAAAGGACAGCCGGTGGAGTTCCGGGCCGCTGGACAGCGAGCCGCGGATATCCCAGGTGTAGACCGCGCAGCCGATGGGTCCGTGCACCAGGTGCAGGGCGTCGGCTATGGGATAAAGGACCACGCGGGAGCCGCAGAACACGCACGCGCGCTGGCTGACGGCGCCAGCCAGGGACTCGCGGTTGCAGGCGATATCGATGGCGCCTTCGCCCGTTCGATGGATCTGGTCCTGTCTTTCCTCGAGTATGGTCGAACTGGTCGTACTCATTACACTTCCCCTATATCGATAAATTACAGTCGGTTGCCCGGACGATGGGCGTTGTTTTGAAATCCGGGAGCCGGGGCCGCGTCCGGGTCTGCGAGGAGCATCAGGCGCCCCGCGCTATCGGCCCTGGCCCACTCGGTGAGCCGGTGAATCAACAATTCGCCGAGGCCCTGGCCCCGCCAGTCCTCACGGACAACCACATCTTCGATGAGGACGGCGGGACCGCCTTCAGCCTCTTGGATCGTCAGCCGTCCCGAGCACATGCCGACCACAGTCCTGTCGGCAACACTCGCGATCAGGATGCGTCCCCGACCGTTTTTCAGCATCAGCTCCAGATCGCGCCGTTGCCCGTCCCCGGCGGCCGGGTCCTCACGGAGAGAGGAGACCGAACCGAGCAGGGACACAAGACCGGTAAGGTCCGTGCGGGTTGCGGGGCGGATGACGACGGCTTCAGGCATGGGACTCTCGATTCCTTAGGACGCCAGGTATTCTTCGGCGGGCTCGCCGTCTTCCAGGCCGTCCAAAATAGCGTCGATCGCTTCCTCGGAATCCACACCCTTGAACCACCAGTTCTCAGGCTGGATGACCATGATGGGACCGGATTCACACTGCTTCAGGCAGGTGGAGCCGACCACCAGGGCGTCGAGACCACGATCCAAAATTTCTTCCTCCACGTACTGCAGGAAACCGTCGGTCTGCTTGTGACAGATGCCTTTGGGGTCCCCGGCCGCACGGAAGGACTGACAACAGATGATCATTCTCTCGGGAATCGCCATTTCCTCACTCTCCTTCTTGTTACTTCTTGTTCTTCTTGCCTTTCTTACCGCCCCCGTAGAGCACATCCACGGTTCCCTCGATCTCGCCGTCCGTGATCAGGACGGACAGACCCTTGCGGCTCAAAATTTTTCTGGGGTTCTCGCCGGCCGAGGCGGTCAGCAGGACGAAACAGTCGCCCAATGTGTCGGCCAGTTTTTCCCAGCGGTCGTTCCCGGAACCGGGTTCGGGCAGATCGCGTACGCCGAGCAGACAGGCCAGGCCGTCGCCGCGCGGGCCGTAGATCATGGCCTTGATGGCGTGACCCAGGTGCAGGTCGACATCCATGCCGGTCGAGCTGACCACGGCCACGTTGGGGCGCTCCTTGGTGGGCTTGGGCATGACCGAGATCGAGGCGCCCGGCTTGTTCGGAGATTCCAGGCCGACCAACTGCTCGCCGCATTCGTTGAAGGCGGGCATGAGGTCTATATGGCGTCCCGCGCGGTCGCGGATTTCAGACAGAAGCTCCATATCGGTGGCCTGAGGCGCGTCCTCCACACCCTCTTCGGGGTGGAACGGGACCACGGCCATGATGTCGGCCCCCAGGCCGGACATTGTCGAAGCGATCTTCTCCACATGACCGGCGTTGTAGCCGGGGTAGACGGTGGTGTTGATCTTGACGGTCACACCGGCCTTCTTGAAGGCGGACACGGCGCGGGCCTGGTCCGTGACCAGCAGCTCCGCGGCCTCCTTCAGGGGCAGGGTCCGCTTGGCGGGCCGTATCCAGGCGTAAATTTTCTCCGCCACCTCGGGGTCCACGGCATCCACCAGCACGGTGATGTGGGACAGGCCGACCTCGGCCAGTTCCTCGGCGTACTCGGCGCCGTTCATGCCCAGGGTGGTCAGGCAGAGGGAAAGATCGGGATACTTCTCCCGGACCAGGCGCAGGGTGCGCAGGGTCAGCTCCGGGGAAGTCAGGGGGTCGCCGGGCCCGGTGATGCCCACGATGGAAATGGGCTTTCCCTGTTCCATCACATGATCAAGCCAGGTCACGGCCTCGTCCGGCATCATCGCCGGCTTGTTGCCGTTGCCGCCCGAAAAACGGATGCGTGCGTTGGCGCGCGGGGCCACGGGCAGGTGCAGGCGGCCCACGGTCTTGCGTGCGGTCATGCCGAAACAGGGATGGGAAGTATTATCAGCGAAAGTGGACATGACGGCCTTCTTGGTTTGGTTGTTTGGTCCGGGGCGGAGGGGGAAGGTCCCCGCCCCGGACCGGGTATAAACGCTACAGGACGAGCTCGAAGGTCGTCTCCGGATCGTCGCGGTCCTTACGATCCAGCAGCAGTCCCAGAATCTTCTCAAGAAGCCTGAGTCCACCCTTGTAGCCGACTGTCGGGAAGTACTGATGCCCCTGGCGATCCAGGATGGGGAAGCCCCAGCGCAGCAGCGGAATGTCCTCATCACGCGAGATGTACTTGCCGTAGGTGTTGCCGATAAGCAGGTCGACCGGCTCGTTCTTGATCCACTGGTGCATCAGGAACATGTCACCCTTGGCCTTGACCTTGACCTCGAAAGGCTGGTCAGCGCAGATCTCCTTGATCCGGGCCTCGAACTTCTTGCCCGGGGTGCCGGTGACGACGTAGACGGGCTGCATGTCGAGGGACACCAGGAACTCGCACATGGAGATCAGCTGATCCGGGTCGCCCCAGAGGGCCACGCGCTTCTTGTAGAAGTACTGGTGCATGTCGGAGATCATATCCACGAGCTGGCCGCGCTCGAAGGCGACGGAGTCGGGGACGGAGACACCGGCAACGGTGCGCAGCACGTCGATGAAGCGGTCGGTGGCAGCCAGGCCGAACGGCATGTCCAGCACGGTGCACGGAACCTTGCACTTGGCGTCGAGCCAGCGGGCGGCATCAGCCGAACACCACTCGCCCAGGGCCAGGGTGCCGAGCGCGTCGCCGGTCTTCTTGAGCTCCTTCACGGTCACGCCGCCATCGGGGAACATCTTGTACTCGCCGGTCAGCGGGGCGTTGAGCACGCCGTCAGTGTCCGGGAACAGGGTGATGTCCACACCGACCATGGCGCAGAGGCGCTTGATCTCGGCCATATCGGCGGGCTCGACCCAACCGGGGATGACGTTGACCTTGTGGGTCTTCTTGCCGGAAGGCTCGGCCAGCTGGGCCATGGCCTTGACCATGTTCGAGAAGCCGGTCACATGGGAGCCGACGTAGCTCGGGGTGGGAGCGCCGATGCAGGTCTTGCCTTCGGGCACCTTGCCGCCCTTCTGGGCCTTGTCGAAGATCTGGTTCAGATCGTCGCCGATGGTCTCGGACAGGCAGGTGGTGTGCACGGCAATCACTTCGGGGTCGTAGACCGTGAAGATGTTGTCGATGGCCTGGACCAGGTTCGCATGACCGCCGAACACGGACGCACCTTCAGTAAAGGACGAGGTCGCGGCGGAGATGGGCTCCTTGTAGTGCCTGGTCAAGGTCGAGCGGTGGTAGGCGCAGCAACCCTGGGAGCCGTGGGAGTGCGGCAGGCAGCCGTGGATGCCCAGGGCGGCGTACATGGCGCCGATGGGCTGACACGTCTTGGCCGGGTTGATGGTGAGCGCCTTGCGCTCCTTGATCTCAACGGGTGTATGTTTCAGTAAAGCCATTGTATTCTCCTATTCCCAAACAAAGGTCGCGGTCAGTTCGGGGGATTCCTGCCAGGGGGCCTTCATGTAGGACCACACCTTGGAGGACACGAGCCGATCAATTTCCTTGTAGAAGTTGATGGCGCCCTTGAACCCGGCATACGGTCCGCCGGAGTCGTAGCTGTGCAGCTGCTTCATGGGCACGCCGAGCTTCTGGATGGAGAACTTCTCTTTGATGCCCGCGCAGAAGATGTCGGGCTTGAGGAGTTCGACCAGCTTGTCGGCCTCGTACTGGTTCAGGTCGTCGATAACGAGGGTGCCCTTGTCCATCTGGTCGTTCAGGCCCTCGTAGTGCTTGAACTCGTAACCGGCGTCTTCCAGAGCCTTGAGCTCATCGGGAGTCTTGCGCGGGTTGTAGAGCTTCTCGTCGGCCTCGACAGTGATCTCCTCGATGTTGCGGGAGTCGGCGTCGGGCTTGAGTTCAGGGATGACCTGACGGCCTTCGTAGTCGTCGCGGTGGGCGAACTCGTAACCGGCGGACAGGGTCTTCATACCCATCTCGGTGAAGAGGTCCTGATAGTGATGGGCACGGGAACCACCGACGAACAGCATGGCGGTCTTGCCTTCGGTGTGCGGCATAACCATGTCGCGGGTAGCCTCGACAGCAGGCATTTCCTCGGCGATCACCTCTTCGACACGGTCGATGAGTTCCTTGTCGCCAAAGTACTCGGCGATCTTGCGCAGGGACTTGGCCGTGGACTTGGCGCCGATGAAGTTCACCTTGATCCACGGGATGCCGTACTTGGTCTCGAGCATGTCGGCCACGTAGTTGATGGAACGGTGGCACATGACGCAGTCGAGGTCGGCGTGCTGGGCGGAGGCGAACTGGTCGTAGGTCGAGTTGCCGGAGAAGGTCGAGATGTTGGTGATCCCGCACTTCTTGAGGATACGATCGATCTCGAAACCGTCACCGCCGATGTTGTACTCGCCGAGCAGGTTGATCTTGTACTTGCCTTCCTTGGGCTCCTCGTTCTCGCCAACCAGGTTGGTGAAGACCTGGTTGTTGGCGATGTGGTGGCCAGCGGACTGGGACACGCCCTTGTAACCTTCACAGGAGAAGGCGAAGACGTTGCAGTCGCCGAACTTCTCTTTCATCTTCTTGGAGACGGCATGGATGTCGTCGCCGATCAGACCCACCGGGCAGGTGGCGAAGACGCAGATGCCCTTGGGATGGAAGATGTCGTAGGCTTCCTGGATGGCGGCGGCGAGCTTCTTCTCACCACCGAAGATGATGTCCTGGTCCTGCATGTCCGTCGAGAAACAGTAAGGCATGTAGTTCACGCCGTCCTTGCTCGAATCGGTCTGGTTGCGGCGGGTGAGCCAGGAGTAGAATCCGCAGCCGATGGGGCCGTGGGTGATGTTCAGGATGTCGCGGGTCGGGCCCATGATAACGCCCTTGCAACCCGCGTAGGTGCAACCGCGCATGGTGATGATGCCGGGAATGGTACGGACGTTCGCCAGAATCTCAGGCGGCGCCTCGGCTTCCGTGGCTTCGTTGATCATTATCTGCTTGGCACGCTTGCGGGCGACTTTGGGAGGGTACTTCTTCAGAAGTTCTTCCTTGATGTCGGCGGGCATGAGCTGCACCACTTTCTTGGTCTTGGCCATTCTCAATACTCCTTGATCTCGGCTAGGCTATGGCCTTTGCGCCGGTTTCGGCGGTTCTGACGCGAACAGCGTCACCCACGGGCAGGACAAATATCTTGCCGTCGCCCGGCTTGCCGGTCTTGTTGGCGGCCATGACGGCTTCGACGACGTCATCCACCATGTCATCGGGGACCACTACCGTTACCATGCGCTTGGGATAGAGCTTGCCCTTTTCGCCGAGGACGGCGGCGGCTTCTTCGTAGCCGCTCTCAGCGCCTTCGACGACGGCCGAGTTGACGAACCCCTTGCCTCGGCCTTCCGCTGCGTGGGCGAAGAAGGCGTCCACGCCGGCTTCGCTCAGGGCGGCCTTGGTCTGGTTCATCATGTTCATGCGCACGACTGCGATGACTTCCTTCATTACGCGGCCTCCTCGCTGGCTGCGGCGGTCTCGTTGACGCCGGAGCTGATGGTGTAGACGTCCTCGACATCAGAGACGAAGATCTTGCCGTCGCCGAACGCGCCCTTGTTGCCGGAGCGGGCTGCATCCATGATGGTGTTGATCACGAAGTCCTTGTCGGCGGCGTTGACGACGCACATGAGCATGGTCTTGGGGATCTCGTCGTAGGTGACCTCACCGATCTTGATGCCGCGCTGCTTGCCGCGACCGGCCACGGAATATTTGGTGACGGCGGGAAAGCCGTTGTCCATCAGAGCGGCCAGAACGGTGTCCGCTTTCTCGGGCCGCACAATTGCTCGTACCATGATCATCATTTTTGCTCTCTCCTATCTCTTCGTTATTAAAGGACTTTGATTGTTTTCAGTTTCCACATCCGCCATCTTTTTTGGCTGGTTGTCCCCTGTAGGCGCGGAATTTTCTCAAATTCCGCGCCTGCCGGAACCGCCGACTGGGCGAAATGTCGGGGAGAACTAGGCGGCTTCCATGATGCCGTAGTCCATGAGCAGCTTTTCCAGGTCTTCGATCTCGAGCGGGGTCGGAATGGTGAACATTTCGTTCTCGTCGATGGCCTTGGCCAGACCGCGGTACTCGTTGGCCTGAGGCACGTCGCCGTTCCATTCGATGACGGTTTTGCGGTTGATCTCAGCGCGCTGCACGTCGTTGTCGCGAGGCACGAAGTAGATCATCTGGGTGCCCAGCTTGGCGGCCAGCTCGGTGATCAGGTCGGCCTCACGGTCGGTGTTACGGGAGTTGCAGATCAGGCCGCCCAGACGGACGCCACCGGATTCCGCGTACTTCATGATACCCTTGCAGATGTTGTTGGCAGCGTACATGGCCATCATCTCACCGGAGCAGACGATGTAGATCTCCTGAGCCTTGCCGTCGCGGATAGGCATGGCGAATCCGCCGCAGACAACGTCGCCGAGAACGTCGTAGAAGGCGTAATCCAGGCCTTCGGACTCTTCGTAGGCGCCGAGAGACTCGAGCATGTTGATGGAAGTGATGATACCGCGACCGGCACAGCCGACGCCGGGTTCCGGACCGCCGGACTCAACACACCAGGTGCCGCCGAAACCGGGCTTGCGGATATCTTCGAGTTCGACGTCCTCGCCTTCTTCGCGCAGGGTGTCGAGAACGGACTTCTGAGCCAGACCGCCGAGCAGAAGACGGGTGGAGTCAGCCTTGGGGTCACAACCGACAACCATGACCTTGCGGCCCATCTCGGCCAGGCCGGCAACAGTGTTCTGCGTGGTGGTGGACTTTCCGATTCCGCCCTTTCCGTAAATTGCTACTTTCCTCATGATTTCTCCTCCATGGGTTTGTTTGCGTCGATGAAACCCCTAAGGCAAACGCCGTGCCAAACCCGAACTACAATATTAACGTACTGTATTATTAGGAGAAAATGAATTTCCTACAGCGGTGTAGCTACCTACAAAAAGTGTAGGTTCGCACCAGTCACGCAGACACTAGTGTCGCAACCTACAAAAACGTAGGCAAATCCCTATCTTTTACGTCAATAATTTTCCTGTTTGATTTCAGTATGATACGCTCATTTTGAGAATTGGCATCCTTCCTGCTCATAAAGAGCCAGCAACCCCTGCAACAATATCAAGAGGACAAACCACATGTTGATCGACACCACACTCAGAGAAGGCGCTCAGCTCTTTGGAGCCTACTTCTCCATGGAGGCGAAGGAACGGATCGTGTCCGGCCTCATGTCCATAGGAGTGGACGAGATCGAGCTGGGCTGGGTGGGCCAGGAAGGTCTGGACGAACTCATATATAGAATAGGGACGCGGCGCGGCCGCACCGCCCTGTCCGTATGGTCGCCCTGCCGCGAGGCTGACATCCGCAAGGCCGCGGGCCTTGGGATCGACCGAATCAATATCGGCGTGCCCGTATCCGACCTGCATATCGAAAACAGACTCGGGACCGACCGCGAGGGGCTTTTGGAACGCCTGGCCCGCACCGTTCTCGCGGCCCGGCTCCTGGGCTTGGAATACGTGTCCGTCGGACTGGAAGACCTTTCCAGAGCCGACCGGGACTTCGCTCTGAAGGCAGCCGGACTGGCGCAGGACGTGGGCGCGTCCCGCGTGCGCCTGTCCGACTCCCTGGGCCTTTTGACCCCGCCTGCGATGGCGGAACTGGTCGCAACCTTCAAGAAGGAACTGGACATCGACCTGGCCGTGCACTGCCACGACGATTTCGGCATGGCCACTGGCAACGCGGTTACCGCGCTGTCCGCCGGTGCCAACTATGCCGACGTCAGCCTGCTCGGCATCGGCGAGCGTTCCGGCATCGCGGCCACGGAAGAACTGGCCGCCTACCTGACACTCAAGGAGAACAGCCATGCGTACAAAGTTGAAGACCTTCGCGACCTCTGCCATTTCGTTTCTCAAGCTGCCGGGGTGCCGATTCCCCGAACCAAGGCGATCGCGGGCAAGGACATTTTCGCTTGCGAGTCCGGCCTTCACGCGCACGCTCTCAGCAAGTCGCCTGAACTTTTCGAACCCTTCGACCCCGCCCGCATCGGCGCGAACCGGATGGTCGCTGTTGGCGGAAAAAGTGGGCGCGCGGCGGTCGCCAACGCCCTTGCGGACCACGGCCTCGACCTTCCGGAACAGGGCATCTCGGCCCTTGTCGATGAAGTAAGAAAGCTGGCCTGGGAGCTGGAACGCCCCCTGACCGACAGTGAACTCACCAAACTCGTCAAGAACTAGGAGGTCCCGTGTTCAAGAAGTTCGTATACATCTGTCTGTGGCTTTGCGTTCTGTCCGGCACGGCTTCCACGGCCATGCCGCCCAGTGCGGCGCAGGGTCTTGTCGCCCAGTCGTCCCCGTCCACCCTTACCCCATAGGAGCGGCATGGACTTCACGGCGCTCCTGATAACCGGCAAGCTGGCCCTGGCGGTCACGCCTCTGCTGCTCTGCCTGTGCATGCCGCTGGCCTATTGGCTGGCCATGTCGAGCATGCCGGGCAAGCGGTTCGTGGAAGCGGCCTGCAACCTGCCCATGGTCCTGCCGCCCACGGTGCTCGGCTTCGGCCTGCTCATGATAATGAGCCCGACCTCGCCCCTGGGCGCGGCCTGGGAATCGCTCTTCGGATTCCCCCTGCCCTTTTCCTTTTCCGGACTGGTTATCGGCTCGCTCATCTACAGCCTGCCCTTCGGCGTACTGCCCATGCGCGCTGCCTTTGAAAAAATCGATCCGGGCATCATCGAAGCCGCCCGCTGTTCGGGCATGACCCATTTCCAGACATTCTGCCATGTCATCCTGCCCAACGCCCTGGGCGGACTGACCGCCTCGGCCGCGCTGATCTTCGCGCACACCGTGGGCGAGTTCGGTGTGGCCCTGATGCTCGGCGGCTCCATACCGGGCCAGACCAAGGTAGCTTCCATCGCCATCTTCGAGCACACCGAATCCCTGGAATACGGACAGGCGGGCCTGCTCTCCCTGGCCCTGCTGCTCATCAGCTACCTGACATTGCTTTTCATCGGACGCCACGGCCTCGCCGGACGCCCCGCACCCTCAAGGATCCCGGACGGTTGCCACCTCAGTCACCGTTCCGCCTTCCAAGACTCCAAGAGAGGTTATCATGCAGACCATATCCACGCAGTACGGTGAACTGATTCCCCAACACACTGACGACGACCTCAGGAAACGGGAGATTCTCCCCGTGGAATATCACGCCACGGGCGCGGTAAAATCCGTGCCTCTTGAGAAACAGACCATATTCTCCACCTCCATCGGTGAGATTCCGGGGGAGTTGGTATCCTTTCACCCGAACGGCACGATCAACCGCATCTTCCCCCTGAACGGCAAGTTGTCGGGCTATTGGAGCCAGGACGACGAGGCGGGGCTGTCCAAGCCCGTCAGCCTGACCACGCCCATCGGACTGATCCAGGTCAAGGTGCTGAGCGTCAGCTTCTACGACGACCGCAGCCTGCGCAGCCTGACCCTGTGGCCGGGAGAGACCCTGTCCGTGCCTACCCCTGTCGGACCCATCGAGGCGCGCATCGGCATCAGCTTCACACGCGACGGCAAGGTCCGCTCCCTGGAACCGGCCAAACCCACCACCGTGCCCACCCGGGCAGGCGAAATGACTGCCTACGACCCAGACGCCGTGGGTATCAACGGGGATGCCAATTCATTGGAATTCGATGAGGAAGGGAAGGTCTGCCGGGTGATCACCACGCTGACCAAGCTGACGGTGGTCCATCCGGACGGGCACACCCACTGCCATGTACCGGAAAACAGGGAAAGTCTTTGCAGTGAGGCGGAACAGGAAGTGGTGCCCATGACCGTGACCTTCACCAAGGACACGGTCAGCGTGTCCACCGACCCGGATGCCGCGCCCCTGACCCTGCCCAGGGAAGGACACGTCTTCTTTGCCGAGCCCTACCTGCCGCAGCTGGCCAACCCCTTTGTGGAGTTGCACTGCTCGGTCTAGGCCGGGCTATTCCAGCCCCTGCCGCATCATGAACCGGAAGATGGTCTCCACGAACTTGCCGGAAACCACGTCCGGCAAGGCGAAGTGCGGCATGTCGCCGGACGCCATGGAGCCGGTGTAGGCGAACCAGATTTCCGCCGAGATCTTGTTCAGCGCCGGATTGATCATGGTCCCCCACAATCCACCGGCATCGTCCTGATCCAGACCGAAGGCGCGGCACTGGATGGGCCGGTGCTCGAAGAGCAGGCACTTGTCGTTCTCAAGCAGGGGACAGACGGCACCGGCCTCGGACAGGCAGTATTCACCGTCCTTGCCTGAAGACACGTCGCTGGCCGCCTTGCGCTCGGCCTGCGCCGTGGCAACGGCCCGCTCGATGACCTTGAGCCGCTCCTCTCCGGACAGCTTTTGGTTGATGCGATGGGAAATATACACGGCCTCGGCCAGGGTCAGCGAGACCGGCGTGGTGCAGCACTGGCTGTGATCCAGACCGCAGGCCAGCCCTTCGGAAGCATGGCCGCTCTCGTCCACGCGCGCGACCAGTTCGCTGTAGTCATTGAAAAACGGGGACAAATCCACCAGCCGCTTGAATTCAAGGGACGGCTCTCGAACGGTCAGCTGGCCGGACTGCTTGCCGTATTTGCGGATGGTCCGCCACTGGACGAAGTTGGCTGGTTTGCTCTTGAGCTTCTTGAGCGCCTTGCCCGCCAGCTTGTGCCCCAGACCGCGCCGCAGCAGATAGGCGTTGAGCACCGTGCCGGTACGCCCTATGCCGTGGCGGCAGTGGATCAGCACCTTCTTGCCCAGATAGATGGCTTCGTCCAGCCATGCCAGGGTCTTTTCCAACTCGATCAGACCCGGGGCCTCCTCGTCTTCCAACGGCAGGTAATGGACCTCGAAACCGGCCCCCTTCTCGATGTCGTGCAGGTCGCAGAACTCGCCGCACAGGTTGAGAATGGCGTCCACGCCCTGGGCGCGGATGGCGTCCAATTGCGGGTAGCTCATGGGCGCGCTGCCCACGCCGAGCTGGTCCGTGACCCAGGTCACCTTGTAGGCGGCGGTCTTATCAGCCATCGCGCGACTCCGCATCGTTGATGAACCGCTCGACCTCGATGGCGACCTGTTCCTCATCGTCCATGCGCATATCCATGAGCCGGGTCACGGCCATCAGATAGCCCAGCCGCATGAGCAGCCGCCGGGTGTCGTTTTCCGGCAACCGGGAACATTTGGCGTCGATCATGTCGCCGCGCGTGGTGGTCTCGAACCCGTAGTGTTCCAGAATCCTGCGGATGAATTCCAGCCGGAGCAATCGCTGGTCAAAGCCTGCCCCGCCGCCCTTGAAGCGAAAATTGATGTAGTTGGCCCCCTGCTCGGGACCGCAGATGGTATCCACCACCGAGAAGTGGTAGCCGAAACGGACCATCAGGTGCAGATAATCCTCGGATATCAGCCCGTAGCTGGCCAGCAGCTTGGAGTCGAAGCTGAAGATGCCGCCCGAAACCTTGTCGAACTCTTCCCAGTCCATGGCCGTCAGCCGCGAAGGCCATTTGACCCGGTCGTCGGACAATCCGTACCACAGGGCCCACATGGGACGGCACTTGATGTCCTGGGGCGACACGGTCTTGCCCTCGCCCGCGTTGGCGAAGAAACCGTCGCCCAAATCCAGCACGTACATGACCAGCGGGAGACTGGTTTCCAGGCGCTTGGCCGAGTGCATGCCGCGTCCCTTCTTGTCCATGACCGCGAACATCTCGTTCACGGACTTCTCGTGGCAGAACCGGATAACGTCGTGCAGGGACTTGCAGCCCATGGGGGTGAAGTCCTCGCTCTGCGGGTCGGTCAGGTTCAGGCGCACGGTCAGAGGGGCGACCTTGGCATACTGCTCCACCACCCGTTCGGAAATCTGCTCGCCTTCGCGCGCCCTGGTCATGATCTCTTCCACGCAGCCTTCATAGATGGCGCCGCCCGTGCCATCCACGGTGACGAGCTGCCCGGGTTCGAGCCCTGCGTCCACGTCGCCGACCACCACGGGCACACCCCATTCGCGGGCCACGGAAGCAAAATGGCTGGCCCGGCTGCCCGTGGCCGAGATGACCCCGTTCATTCTTCCGATGAAGGTCAACAGCGAGGGCTTGAGGCTCGGAGTGACGACCACGGCTCCATCAGGAATCTGGGCGATGCGTTCGCCCGTGTCGGCGATATACACGGTGCCGCAGCCCGCGCCCGTTGAGGCGCGTTCCAGCCCTTGGGCAATGGGAAAGGCGGCCGTGGGAAGCGGTTCCTGAACGGCCAGGGCCTCCTCGCGCTCCTCCTGCAAGGGCCGGGTCTGAAGAATATACAGCTCCCCGGTGACGTCCTCGGCCCACTCGATATCCTGGGGCCGCCCGAAGGCCTCCTCCAGCCGCATGGCCAGTTGGCCAAGCCGGATGAGTGACTCTTCCGAAGGCAGGCCGCCCGCATCCGGGGTGCATTCCGGGTCCAGACGCGGGGTCTCTTCCCTGGTCAGCACGGCTTTGTCCGGGGAGGTGGAGCCGTCCACCAGTCCGTGGCCCAGGCCGCGCACGCCGTACACGCCCATGGCCTCCCGGCCCCGGCAGTCCGGGTCGCGGGTGTAGAGCACGCCGGCGGTGTCCGCGTCCACCATGGGAATGACCAGCACGGCCATGGCTGTCTCGCTGTCGGTCAGCCCGTTGGAGATACGGTAGGCCACGGCCCGTGGGCAGTACTTGCCCGCCAGGACCCGCTTGTACGCCTCAAGGACATCGTTGGGCTGGACGTTCAATTCCGAGGCGTACTGCCCGGCAAAGGATATCTCGCCGTCTTCGGCCAGGGCGCTGGACCGGACCGCGATGAGGTCGTCGCCGCTGATGATCTCGGACACGCCGTAGCGGATGCCCCGGGCGATCTCCTCCGGAACCTCGGCGGCCAGGATGAGCTCCTGCATCTCGGCGGTCAGCCGGGCCAGAAGGTCCCGGTCGCCTACGACCATCTGCCGCAGCCGCTTTTCGATTTCCTCACCCAGCCCGTTGAAGTCGATGAAATAGTTGAAGGCATTGGCCGTGACCACGAAACCCGGCGGCACCGGGATGCCATCCAGGGCCTTGGCCCGGCCCAGGTTGGACGCCTTGCCGCCTGCCAGCTTCGGCATGACCCCGGCCTCTTCCAGGGAGAGAATGTACGGCGGCCCGACCTCGGGCTGTTCGAGCTCAAGCGCCATATGCACGTAGAAATCGATCTTGCGGAAGTATTCGGGCAGATCCATGTACCGGGTCGGATTCATCTCCACCAACTGCCCGGCCATGGTGGACACGGCCGAGGACAACCGATTGGTCATCCAGAGCGCGCGCTGACGGTCGGCCAGCCGCTTGCCGTAAAACATCTCCTCAAGGTCGGCGACCAGTTCCAGGGCCACTGCGTCGTGGGCCAGCAGGGACTTGAAGGCCTCGTACTTGCGCCGAAGCAGGGTACCCGGAGCGAATACCTGATAGGTCCAATGCCTGAAGAGCTGCTTGAGATACATGGAACGTCCTTGGCTATACGATATGGTTTCCGTTGCGCCGGCCCTGGCCCCGCCTACTCCGCGCCGTTGAGGACCTCGGCCACCTTGACCTCCAGTTCCTCCTTGTTGATGGGCTTGACGCAGTACTCCTGAGCCCCGAGCCGGAGCGACTCGCGGGCGGTCTCCAGGGTGGGATAGCCGGTCAGCATGATCGCCATCATGTCCGGGTTGACCTTCTTGAGTTCCTCAAGGGCCTCGACGCCGGTCATCTTCTTGAGCTTGATGTCCAGGATGGCCAGGTCGATCTTCGTCCCGGCCGCATGCTTCAGGGCATCCTCTTCCTCGGTGAAATTCCACACCTTGTGCCCTTTGCGTTCCAGGATGCGTTTTACCAACATTCCGGCGTCGCTGATGTCGTCGAGAACCAATATATTAGCCATATCTACTCCTTTTCCGGTTCCCCGCCATCGGCCTGATGGTCCAGGGGGAGGTTCACTTCAAATACCGTCCCGCCGCCCTCGATTCCCTCTTTCGCTTCAGGGAAACCGAAGTCGTCGGGAACCGGGCTCACGGCGTGAATATCGCCGCCGTGGTCTTCGATGATCCCGAAAGAGACGGACAGCCCTAGGCCGGTGCCTTTATCCACGGCCTTAGTGCTGTAAAACGGATCAAAAATCTTTTTGAGCGCATCTTCGGCAATACCTGACCCGTTGTCGGCCACCCACAGGGAGACGATGCCCACAGGGGTGTCCAACCGGGTGCGGATGAGGATGGTCCCGCCCTGCCCGGCCATGGCGTCGCGCGCGTTGGTCAGCAGATTGATCCAGACCTGTTTGAGCTTCTCCGGGTCGCCGTAGATGATCGGATAGCGGTCGTCGAGCTGGGTGACGATCGCCACCTTGTCCAGCTCCAGGGTGTGACGCACCAGGGAAACCGCCTCCATGACCGAGTTGTTGAAGCACATCTCGCGCTTGGCCGACTGGGTCTGGCGGGAGAAACCGAGCAGGTCGGCCACGATCTTCTTGCAGACCTGGGTCTGCTTTTCGATGATGGCCAGGTCCTGATGGATCTGGCTGTCCGCATCCACATCCTCCTGCAGGAGCTGGGCATAGCCCAGAATGATGCCGAGCGGGGTGTTGATCTCGTGGGCCACGCCACCGGCGAGCAAGCCCAGTGACTCCATCTTCTGCGCCTGGATGAGCTGATTCTCATAGCGTTTGATGTCAGAAATATCGCGGTCGGTCCGCAACAGCCCGTCAATGCGTCCCTCGTCGTTGAAGACCGGCACGCAGACCACGTGGAACCAGTGCTCGCCCCCGCCCGTTTCAACCATGAGCTGGGTGTCCAGCCTGCGCCCGGACTGGAGGATGTCCCGGGCGGCCATGTGGCGCTCCTCGGCCTCGCTTTCGGGGAAGAGGTCGAAGTCGGTTTTGCCCTCGATCTCGGCCAGGGACATGCCCACGGACTGGGCGAAGCTCTTGTTGCAGCCTCGATAGCGCATGGTCGCGTCCACCAGGGAGACACGGTCCGGGGAAACGTCCAGAATGGTCCGGGTCAGCCGCTGCTGGTCACGCAGATTACGCTCGGCATCGCGCAGCTCTTCGATATGGCTCTTGAGCGACAGGGCCATGACGTCGAAGGTCTCGGCCAGGTCCTGAATCTCGTCGCCCGCGTTTTCGCGGTAGACCACGCACCGGCGGCAGGACTCCAGCCTGCATTGGAAATTGCCCTCGTTGTTGCAGTCCGGGCACATGGTCCCGGCGATGTACCAGCACCGCCGCCGTGTCTCGCCGTAGGCCGGACACTGGGTGATGCCGCACTCCTGCTTCTCCCAGCAGTGGATGCCCCATGTGGGGCCGGAGGTGATGTCCAGATTGCCGGTGAGCATCTCCTCGGCATGGGAACGCAGCCGCCCCAGCCGGGCGGTGACCCGCCGGGCGAAGATGGTGCCCAGCGACGTGGCCAGGATCAACGCTCCGGTAAACAGACCGGCCATGAGGGTCAGCTGGCGCTGCACGGCCATCTGGATACGGGCCTGAGACAGGCCGATGCGCACGGTGCCCAGTCTGCCATCCGAAACCAGAATCGGAGCGGCGAAATCGTAGATCCGCCTGGACCCGTCGGCCAGCAACTGGATGTGCAGGGACTCGCCGTTATCAGCCTTGTTGGCCTCGATGAGGTCCACCGGGAACCCCTTCTGGAAGGTATGGACCAGGACAAAGCCGCTCTTGTCCTGGATGAAGGCGTAGATCACGTCCTCGACCGTGGACTGCTCGTCGACCATGTTCTTGAGCCGCAGGAAGTCGCGGGCAAGCATGGGGTCCACGGCGCGCACGGACAACCCTTCGGCCAGGGACGATCCGCGCTTCTTGCTCTCCTCCACCAGAGAGTTGGCGCTCATGGTTCCGACCAGCGGCAGCAGGAGAACGGCCATGCCCACGAGGATGGCGGACATGCCCAGATTGAGCTTGGTGCGGAACTTGAGGCGAGGGATAATACGCATGAACGCCTACCGGTCCAGTTTCAGTTTCACGGCCAGTTCCCTGACCGGATCGTAGTCCAGATCGCGAGCCGGGATGATGCCCTTCATGCCCGCGGCGGACAGAATGGCCCGGTGCTCCGGGGTGTCCTCGTCCAGGGCGAACATGGCCTTGGCAATGGTTTCCACCACCGCCGGGTCGAGCCCCTTGCGAGCCGCGTACACCCAGCCGGGATACGCGCGGGTTTCGGCCAGGACACGGATGGAACCGAGGTCGATCTTGTTTTTGACCACGTCCAGAGTACCTTTGCGAATGGTCCCGATGTCGTACACGCCCGCATGTACGGCCAGGACGACCTTTTCCTGCTTGCCGCCCGGACCGGGCGCAAAATCCAGGGTCTCGAAATCGGACGAATGGATATTGTGGTCGTAGAACAATCCCAGAGGAAAGAGATAGCCGCCCGCCGAATTGGGATCCACCGCGATCCAGCGCTTGCCCCGGCAATCACTGATGGAATTGATGGCCGCGTTGTCCGAACGGGCGATGATCTGCCCGCGGAAATTGGGCTCGCCCGAGGGTTCTATGACCCGGGCGAAGGCCTGGGCGCCGGCCTTGGCCAGACGCACGTAGACGAACGGATTGGAGTAGGAAATGTCTATCTCCCCGCGCTCGACCATCTTGACGTGCTCCTCGAAGGTGTCGGGGAAGATCTGGCGCAGGGGCAGGCCGGTTGTCCGGCGCAGGTATTCGATAAGCTTGCGGTGGCGCTGATAGGAGATGGTGTGGGAGTACTGCGGCAGGTAGGCATAGGTGATGGCCGCGTCCATACGGGGGGCCACCAGATCCTCGCGCTTGGACAGATCGACCTTGACGGGCTTCTCGTCCGAGCACCCGGACATGACTGCCACGGGCAGAAGAAGCGCCAGTACCATCGCCCAGGTTGTCATACGGATTTTCAGTTTGTTCATCATCGGATCATCGGTTCCGGGCGCTACTCGCGCCGCGTTTCGGACGTGCTCTGAAACAGTACAGAAATTCAAGGCGTATTCCAACAAGTCTTATCCCTTGGCAACAAGGCCCCAAGGCAGTATGAAGGGGACCAGCACACGGGCGTGCCCAAGCAAGGAGTTCCCATGACGACGATTTTCAAGATCCCCATGAGCAAGACCGTGCTCACCTTTTTCCTCCTGATCGTGGCCATTGTCGCCGCGGCCGTGGCCTGGAGCTTCAACTCCGGCCTGACCTGGACCGGTATCTGCCTCATCGCCGTGGCCGGACCGCTGTCCATGTTCTACTGGTACATGCTCTACATCACGCCCAAGCGGGCAACGGTCACGGTAGCGGATGAAGGCGTCCTGCTGGCCGCCCCGCCGTTCGCTTCGGCGGTCATCCCCTGGGCCTCGGTGGTCAAGACCTTCCGCGTGGACCTGAAAAAGGATGCGGACTTCAAATTCACCAAGACCAAGAAGTACATGACCTTCGGCGCCTACCGATCCGGCATGGTGGAGATCAAGGACGGCCGTGAGGCGGTCGTGGTCACCAACCGCTCGGACGTGCTCTGCATCCAGACCGAAGATCGGTACTACCTGATCGGCCCCTCGGACCTTCCCGGCTTCCTGGAGGCCGTGGAAAAAGCCGCCCCCTAAACCGGCAAGGCCGGATATATCAAAGAACAAAGCCGCCCCGTGGGGCGGCTTTTCCTTTTGCGAAATCGCTAGGACCCTTCGGGGACCGGCTTGCTCTCAATGAGCCCAGGCTTGACCTTGGCCCGCTCCTTTTTGCGCATGTATTCCTTCTTGTCCTCTTCACTGAGCAGGTCCGTGAACTCGAGCATCTCGTCCCCGGCCTCGTTGTCCTTGACCTTCTGGCGGATGGTCTTGAAAACCGGCAGCCACGGCTTGGCCAGGCTGAACAGGTAGCGGACCAGGATGTAGACCGGAATGAAGACGAAAGCAGGACCAACGGAACCGAGGAACGGCACGGTGAAGTCAACGTGCCCGAAGCGGTAGAACAACCAGCCGATGCCGAACGGGACCACCCACAGGGACGAGGCGAACAACGCGATGCGGGCAAAGAAGTTCTTGCCGAAGGCGTCGTTGGCGATGGAGTTGCAGGCCTTCCAAGCGGTCTTGTTCTTGGCGCCCAGCGCCTTGACCGACAGATTGTGGTGGTCGACCATGTCCCGGTTGATGGTCCGGAAATGTTTCTTGTTGGTGAAATAGACCCCGGCCATGCACAACTCGCCGATGACGGTTGCCACGAGGGAGACCCAGATCAGGCCGATGGCGAAGCCCACGTAGGCGTTGCCGGTGGTTCTAAAGGCCCAGATCATCCAGGGGTCGAGAAATTCGTATACGATTTGGCCGGTCATGTTCAGTCCTGTGCGTGGTTTGTGGGGGCCGCCCGGAATGGGCGGCCCCCGTTCTTGCTGTCAGTTCGCTCGACTTAGAAGGGCGGGACGATGGAGTAGCCCAGGAAGCCCTTGGTGGTGTAGCGGACACCAACGTACACGGCCAGGACGATGAAGATGTACTTCAGGACCTTATCCGGGATGAACTTGGAGGTCTTGGGTCCGATGATGGAACCGATGACGATGCCGACGAGCTCGGCGCCGATCAGGCCCCAGGCAACCGGAGTCTGCTTGAGCAGCATGTAGGAAGCGATGGAGTTGACCATACCGATGAGGACGGCCAGGGCGGAGGTACCGGCAACCAGGTACATGGGCAGGCCGGCCACGGAGGTCAGGAACGGCACCAGCAGGAAGCCGCCGCCGACACCCAGGAAGGAGGCCAGGGCCGCGATGCAGAAACCGCCGACCACGGGGATCAGGGGGTTGAACTTGAACTCGACGCCGAAGAAGGTGAACTCGCAGATGGTCGGGGTGAACTTCTGAACCTTCACGCCCATCTCGGCCATATCGACGGTACCGCCGTGCTGCTGTTCCTTGACGGACTTCTGGAAGGCTTCGGCAGCCTGCTTGGCAGCTTTTTTACCGGCCTGGCCCTTCGGGGTGGTCTGGTAGAACAGGTAGCAACCCAGGAACAGGACGAAGAGACCGAAGTAGCCGAGGTAGGCCTTCAGGCTGATCTTACCGGCGGTCAGCCAGGGAACCAGCCAGGAACCGGCAACGGAACCGATGGCCAGGGCGATACCCAGCGGCAGAACCAGACGACCGGCCTTGTAGTAGTTGAAGGAGGACAGGGCCGCGGAGCAACCGACCAACCACTGGTTGGACACGCGGATGGAGTCGGTGACGACCTTGTTCATCTTGGAGCCCTTGCCGAAAGAGCTGGCGTAGTCACCCAGACCATAGATGGTGATGTGACCGACACCGGCCATGATGCCGCCAAAAGCGCCGACGGTGGAGAAAATCCAGCCTACCCAGATCGCCCACAGGAAACCGATGATGATGTTCAGCTGCGGACCGCCGGGGATGCCCATGTAGCCGGGCTCACCAGTGGGTTTGGCTTCGGCGATGGCGTCGGCCAGACGATCGGCCAGGGCGGGCTGAGCCATGAGGCAGACAGCGGCGACCAGGGCCAGCATCAGGAGAGTTTTCTTGGAACGTAACACAGTTACCTCCTCCTCATAATGAATGTTAAAAGGACCCCAAAATCTCACTCCACGTCCCCCAAGGCCGCGGAGTTTGGTACCAGTCTATTCCGGCCGCACGAAGCTCAAGGCGTTCGCCGTGCAGCCGACAACGCAAGCAGGGGTGCCACCGGCATCGACCCTGTCCACGCAGAAATCACACTTCATGATCTTGCCGGTGGCGTCGTTGAACACCGGAACGGTCCAGGGACAGGCGTCGATACAGCTCTTGCAGCCGTCACACTTGTCCAGGTCCACCAAGACCAGCCCGTCCTCACGCTTGTACATGGCCCCGTTGGGACACGCACTCACGCACTCGGGCTTCTTACAGTGCCGACAATTGGTATACTTCAGCATGGCCGAAGGCTTGCCGTTCTCGTCGGCGATGGGCCCCTCCGCCTCCAGGCGGTTGAGGGAAAGCCCGGCGGGCACCTTGTTCTTCACCTTGCAATGAACCAGGCAGGCGTTGCATGCGATGCACCGCTTCTTGTCAAATTTGATTCTGTAACCAGCCATTTTCCACCTCTGCAGACTAGGATTTGGGCGCGCAATCTTGTTAGTAACTCAGGAACTGAAGAAAAATCCGCACTTGGTCAACAATCCCCCTGCTTGTGATATATTTCTCAATCAAATGGAAGCATAACCCCTTTTTTTGACCGATTGGAAGAAAAATCATGTTATAGATTTCACATGCCGGGTATATATTGCAGTCGGTTGACCACCCCGCATAAGGTCCAACCTAATTCAAAGAGCGCGCAGAATCATCACTGTCTGTACAGGAGGAGTGTATGGCTAAGGAATATGTCAAGAGCATATGCGGCATGTGCTCGGTACGATGCCCCATCGAGGTCGAGGTGGTCGACGGCAAGGCGGAATATATCCAAGGCAACCCCGACGCCCCCGGCATCATGGGTTCCCTGTGTCCGCGCGGCGCTGCCGGAACGGCCCTGACCTACGATGAGGACCGCCCCCAGTACCCCATGGTACGCACGGGCAAACGCGGCGAAGGAAAGTGGAAGCAGGTTTCCTGGGACGAGGCTCTGGACTACGTGGCCGACGAGTTGACCCGCATCCAGGACACCTACGGCAAGAACTCGGTTCTGTTTTCGGACCGCGGCGGCCCGTTCCGCGACTTTTACCGCGCCTTTCTGCGCGGCATCGGCACGGCCAACTACAACAACCACGACTCCGCCTGCGCGCGCAACGTGCAGAACGCGGCTCTTTCCGTGTTCGGCTTCGGTCGCAAGGGCGTGTCCTATGACCTGAAAAACGCCAAGCACGTGGTGCTCCAGCAGCGCAACATGCTCGAAGCCATCAACGTGGCCGAGGTGAACAACCTGTTCGCGGGTCTCGAAAAGGGCGGCAAGCTGACCGTCATCGACATCCGGGCCAACGTTCCCGCCACCAAGGCGGACAACTTCTTCATGGTTCGCCCCGGCACCGACTACGCCTTCAACCTGGCGGTCATCCACGTCCTTATTAATAATGAACTGTATGACAAGCAGTTCGTGGCCGACTGGGTCGAGGACTTCGACAAACTCGTGGAGTTCGTCAAGCCCTACACCCCCGAGTGGGCCGAGGCCGAGACCGGCGTGTCCGCCGCGAGCCTGATCGATTTCTGTAACCAACTTGCCGAGGCCGCCCCGAGCGTGCTCTGGCACCCGGGTTGGATGACAGCGCGCTACTCCGACTCCTTCTACATGACCCGGACCATCTACATCATCAACGCCCTGCTCGGTGCCATCGGCGCCAAGGGCGGCCTGCCGTTCATGAACAAGCCTGGCGATGTGGGCGCCAAGGGGCTGAAGAGCTTCATGGAGCTCTACCCCAAGCCCGAGGGCCAGCGCGCGGACGGCATCGGCTGGATGGAAGGCCGCAAGCACTTCGACGCGGGCCCTGGGCTGGTCCATCTGGCCTACGAGGCCGCGGTGGAGGAAAAGCCCTACCCGATCAAGGCGTACATCGCCCAGCGTCATGACCCGCTCATGGCCTTCCCGGACAAGGACGACGTCAAGGCCAAGTGGGATGACATCGAACTGCTCGTGGCCGTGACCTTCTCCTGGTCCGACACCGCCTGGAACGCGGACGTGGTTCTGCCCATCTCCCCGTATCTCGAGCGGGACGAGATCCTGATGACCAAAAACGGTCCCAAGCCCGCCTTCCAGGTACGCAAACGCGCCATCAAGCCGGTCTACGACACCAAGGCCATTTGGGAAATCTATGCGGGCCTGGCAAAGCGCATGGGGCTCAAGGAACTGGACTACACCAACATCGAGGACATCTGGAAATTCCAGCTCGAAGGCACCGGCGTGTCCATCGAGGACTTCGAAAAGACCGGCATCGTCTCCCTGGCTTCCGACCCGCTGTACAAGCCGGTGAAGGAAGGCTCTTTCAAGACGCCGTCCGGCAAGGTCCAGATCATCGACGCCAAACTTGAGGCCGACGGCCTGCCGTCGCTCAAGCCCTACGAGGCCCCTGAACGGCCCCCGGCAGACAAGTTCCGCATCACCTTCGGGCGTTGCGCGCTGCACACCCAGGGCCACACCGTGAACAACTCCCTGCTCTTTGAGCAGATGCCCGAGAACGTCCTGTGGATCAACACCAAGCGCGCCGAAGCGCTGGGTATCGAACAGGACGAATACGTGACCGTGTCCAGCAACGGCTACAAGTCCAAGATCAAGGCCTTCGTCACGGACTTCGTCCACCCCGAGGCCGTCTTCATGATCCACGGCTTCGGCCACGACCTGCCTTGCGAGTCCCGCGCCCGGGGAATGGGCGCCGCAGACAACATGCTCATGCCCAAGGGCATCGACAAGTGGGACCGCGGCGGCGGAGCCATTGCCATGCAGGAACACTTCGTCTCCGTATCCAAATAAGAAACCTACCACCACCCCCATAACGAGAAGGCCGGCACCTCTGGTGTCGGCCTTTTCTATTTGAGCGGCTTCCGAGAGCGGGCCATCTGCACATTTTTTCCGGCTCTCGAAAGCCTTGTGCTAGAGAGGTAAAAGAGCCGCTGTTCGCGCACCCGATTCGCTCCATTAAGAGAAATGGCAAGGCCTTCGACTCATTGTCGAGTCAAAGGCTTTTTTGCGACCTCCCCCGCGAAGCGGCAATATGAAGTTTAGGAGGAAAAGGGGGATGGGGGTCCGGGGGAAGGGGGAAAGGGAAGCCCTTTTCAAAGGGTTCCCTTTCCCCCTTCCCCCGGCCGCCGGAGGCGACAACAAAAGGGCGCGGACCTGATAGCCCGCGCCCTTTTTACTGATATGTGCCGCTACGGTTAGCCTTCGGCAATCCAGGTCTTGAGTTTTTCTTCGAACATGGACCGGATTTCGTCGAGACGCTCCGGGGTTTCGGCTTCGAAACGCAGGACCAGGACGGGCTGGGTGTTGGAGGCGCGGATGAGGCCCCAGCCGTCAGGGAACACGGCGCGCACGCCGTCGATGTCGATGGCGTCGAACTTGGAGCTGAAGTAATCCACGGCCTTGCCGACCACGCGTTCCTTCATGTTCTCCGGGCAATCCACGCGGATTTCCGGAGTGGACCATGTCTTGGGCCAGTTGAGCTGCTCGCTCATGGGCTTGTCGGACTTGGAAAGAATCTCGACCATGCGCAGGGCGGCGTAGGTGGCGTCGTCGAAACCGTAGTAACGGTCGGCGAAGAACATGTGGCCGGACATCTCGCCAGCGAACTTGGCCCCGATCTCGCGCATGCGCGCCTTGATCAGGGAATGGCCGGTCTTCCACATGACCGCATCGCCGCCATGGGCGCGAATATCGTCATACATGAGGTGGGAGCACTTGACCTCGCCGATGATCGCCGCGCCGGGGAAGGCCTTGAGGATGTCGCGGGCATAGATGGCCACCAACTGGTCGCCGAAGAGCAGCTCGCCCTTTTCCGTGACCACGCCTATGCGATCGCCATCGCCGTCCAGGCCGATGCCGATGTCCGCCTTTTCCTTGAGCACGGCCTCCTGCAGAGCGACCATGTTCTTCTCCACCACCGGATCAGGGTGATGGTTGGGGAAATCGCCGTCCGGCTCGCAGTAGATGCGGATCACCTCGGCTCCGGCCTTTTCCAGGGCGTCTGCGGTGAGCGTCCCGCCCGTGCCGTTGCCGCCGTCCACAACGACCTTGATCGGCTTGGCCAGGGTCACGTCACCGGACAGTTCGGCCACGTATTTGCCGAGCATGTCCTCATGCCGCGCGGTCCCCTGCCCTTCAGGGAACTCGCCCTTTTCCATGAGTGCGAAGACGTCCTGAATTTCATCGGAGTGGATGGTGCTGATGCCCTGCCAGACTTTGAACCCGTTGTATTCAGAGGGGTTGTGGCTGGCGGTGATCATGACGCCTGCGGTTTCGCCGAGTTTGGTCACGGACCAATAGAAGGCCGGAGACGAAACCTGGCCTATGGTGACGACGTCCACCCCGGTCGCGTTCAGTCCGCGCACCAGAGCTTTGGCGTAGCCGGGCGAAGAGTGGCGGCAGTCATGTCCGACCACGGCGGTATTGGAACCGTTCTCCAAAAAATACTGGCCGCAGGCACGGCCAAGCCGCTCGACCCACTCTTCGTCGAAATCCTTGTCCACCAGGCCGCGAATGTCATAGGTCCTGAACACTTCCCGCGAAATCGGCTTCATGTGTATTCCTCCCTGCCCGTTTACCGGGCGATCGGTATTGTCATACTTTGTTCCGGCCGCTCGGCCGGTTTTGCATTCAATCATCATCCAGGGCTCGTAGCCAGTTGTTTTTCGGCCAGCGCCTGTTCCGGGCGGCTCGCGCCTCGGTTTCAGACATCGTATACAGACATTTCAGCGGAAATTCCACCGACGCGTTTCATGGGCCCGGCACAAAATCGTCACCCAATTGCCATTGACATATCCGCATAAGCGAATATTTATCTCCTCATGGAACAACTCGCGTTACGACTCAAGGGGCTCGGCGAGCCCACCCGGCTGAGGGTGCTGCGGCTGCTGGATCATGGTGAGCTGTGCGTTTGCGACCTGATGGCCGCCCTCGACCTGCCTCAATCCACGGTCTCCCGGCACATGTCCTTCCTCCGCAATGGGGGGTGGGTGGACAGCTGCCGCAAGGGCAAGTGGGTCTACTATACCCTGGCCACACCTGCCGGGGCACTCCAGTCCGAAATCCTGCAAATACTCAGGACGCGGCTGCCCGACCTGGAGCAGGCGAGACTGGATTATGAACGGCTCATGGACCATCTGGCGAACAAAACCGAAGAAACCTGCTCAAACTAGGCAAAGGGAACGGCGATGACCGAAACCGCATTGAAAAGACTCTCCTTTCTGGACCGTTACCTGACCCTGTGGATATTCCTGGCCATGTTCGTGGGCGTGGGCTGCGGCTACTTCTTTCCGGGCGTTAAACGGGTCATCGACGCCTTTCAGGTGGGAACCACCAACATTCCCATCGCCATCGGTCTGATCCTGATGATGTATCCGCCCCTGGCCAAGGTGAAATATGAACAGCTGGGCAGGGTCTTTCGAAACGGCCGGGTGCTGGCACTGTCTCTGGTCCAGAACTGGATCATCGGTCCGGTGCTGATGTTCGGCCTGGCCGTGACCTTTCTTTCCGGCCAGCACGAATACATGGTTGGCCTGATCCTCATCGGCCTGGCCAGGTGCATCGCCATGGTCATCGTCTGGAACGATCTGGCCAGCGGTGATTCCGAGTACTGCGCAGGTCTGGTAGCCTTCAACTCCGTGTTTCAGGTGCTCTTCTTCTCTGTCTACGCCTATGTGTTCATCACGGTGCTGCCGGGCTGGTTCGGGCTGGAAGGCGTGGTCGTGGATATTTCCATGGGCCAGATCGCACAGAGCGTATTCATCTATCTGGGCATCCCGTTCCTGGCAGGTATGGCAACCCGCTTCATCGGCCTGAAGGTCAAGGGACGCGAGTGGTACGAGACCGTGTTCGTGCCCAAGATCAGCCCGCTGACCCTGGTTTTTCTGCTCTTTACCATCCTGGTCATGTTCTCGCTCAAGGGTGACCGCGTGGTGGCCCTGCCCTTCGACGTCATCCGCATCGCCATCCCGCTGACCGTCTACTTCCTCGTCATGTTCCTGGTCTCATTCTATTTGTCCTGGAAGGCCGACGCGACCTACGAGCAGTCGGCTACCCTGAGCTTTACCGCGGCCTCCAACAACTTCGAACTGGCCATCGCGGTTGCCATTGCGGTTTTCGGCATCGACTCCGGCGAGGCCTTTGCCGCAGTCATCGGCCCCCTGGTAGAGGTCCCGGTGCTCATCGCTCTGGTCAACGTGGCCATCCGGTTCAAGCGCCGCTACTTCCCCTTTGCCAAGGAAACCATCGGCGGCGTCTGCCACGTCCGCTGTGAAACCTCGAACGCCGAATAGGAGCACGCCATGAATATTCTCTTCCTTTGCACCGGCAACTCCTGCCGCAGCCAGATGGCCGAAGGATGGGCCAAGGCCCTCAAGGCTACCGAATTTACGGCATGGTCCGCCGGGGTGGAGACCCATGGTCTGAACCCGCTGGCCGTGCAGGTCATGGCCGAGGCGGGCGTGGACATCTCCGGACACACCTCCAAGTTGACGACCGACCTGCCTGAAGATGTGAATTTCGACTATGTGGTTACGGTCTGCGGCCATGCCAATGAAAACTGCCCCTATTTCCCGGCCAGGACCAAGGTGGTCCACGTCGGCTTCGACGATCCGCCGGCCCTGGCCAAGACACTGACCGACGAGGCTGACATTCTGGACGCGTACCGTCGTGTGCGCGACGAGATCAAGGCCTTTGTCCAAGGCCTTCCCGGCTCCCTAGAGGAACCGGACGGCCGTTAAGGAGTACATAATGAAAAAACACTTGTGGAAACGTATCCGGTCCTGGTCGCCCCTGAGCGCCTGGACCGCATGCATCCGGGTAGAAAAGAGCGGCGAACTCCGCTTCTCCCTGTTCTCTTAGGCACTGTATAAACAAACGTAAGGCTGGCCCGGCAGGAATTCCTGCCGGGCCTTCATTTTTTTCAAGAAGGGGCTGACCGAATCTCGTCCTGCGGTCCGAGAGATACGACGAGAACTCGTCCCTGCGACTCCTCCCACAAAGCCTCCCCTGCCCCTTCGTCTTTTGGTCTGCCAAGACTGCCTGCGAGCCCTTCATGGGGCAGGGGCACAGGACATTATGTTCACGTCAATAAGATTTTTTATTACAATGTATTAATAGCATTTCTACAGCGACATTCACCCTCGGTATTCCCAACCAACGACAGTTTTTTGGGAACGGCTTAAAATACTGTCTTGTGAAAGTGTTTCAGCCATATGTTAATTCATATTATTTCCGAAAAATTCGCGTCGTAAAACGAATAAAAAATCAAATTTTGACATAATGGTTCAAATTCGATATTGTCTCTGGATGGAATTCGCTGATGCACATCCTGAACTGTTGTTTTCAAAATGTAACAAAAGTTTACAGCGATAATACAGTAATAAATCCACTCTTACAGTTGCTCCTTTCTAATACAAAAGTTTGTTGCAGCAATTGATAACTGTATTATTAGTAAAACAACATTAAAAAACGTGCACCGATAAGATCTACATGTCACTGACCTCGAAATGCCATAGCGGACAAGGAACCCTGTCCGTACGTCACCCCCGCGTGACCACTCCCTGCGGACTTCGCGACAGGGTTCCCCTCTTCTAATTCCATTTCGAAAGTCTTCTTTCTCAACGTTCCCACGCCCTCGGCGCGGGAGCCTGTCGACACATTCAACGGAGTATCTATGGGACAAATCAAAGTAGAAAACCTTTACAAAATTTTCGGGAGCAAACCCCGAAAAGGCCTTGAGCTGCTGCAACAGGGCCACACTAAAACAGAAGTGCTGGAGAAAACCGGCATGACGGTGGGCGTGAACAATGCCTCCTTCACCATCGAAGACGGCGAAATTTTCGTCATCATGGGCCTGTCCGGTTCGGGCAAGTCCACCATGGTGCGCATGCTCAACAGGCTCATCGAACCCACGGCCGGGCGGGTCCTGGTCAACGGCGAAGATGTCACCGCCATGAGCGACGAGGAACTGGTCAAATTTCGGCTGCACAACATGAGCATGGTCTTCCAGTCGTTCGCGCTCATGCCCCACCAGACAGTGCTGGACAACGCGGCATTCGGCCTGGAACTGGCCGGAGTAGAAAAGGAAAAGCGCCACGAGCGTGCCCGCGAAGCACTGGCCCAGGTCGGCCTGGCCGGATGGGAAGACCAGTACCCCAAACAGCTTTCCGGCGGCATGCAGCAGCGCGTCGGTTTGGCCAGGGGGCTGGCCGTGGACCCGGAAATCCTGCTCATGGACGAGGCCTTTTCGGCACTCGATCCGCTGATCCGCACCGAGATGCAGGACGAATTGATCAATCTCCAGGAAGAGCACCAGCGAACCATCGTCTTCATTTCCCATGACCTGGACGAAGCCCTGCGCATCGGCGACCGAATCGCCATCATGGAGGGCGGTAATGTGGTCCAGGTCGGCACGCCCGACGAAATTCTTCAGAACCCGGCCAACGATTACGTTCGTGCCTTCTTCCGGGGCGTGGACCCCACCGGCGTCATCAGCGCGGGCGACATCGTGCGCGACTCCTACCCAACCATAGTGCTCACCAAGAAAGGCAGCCTGCGTATCGCCCATGAAATCCTGAGCGGCAGCGACCTCGAATACGCCTACGCCGTGGACTCTCGCCGCCGTTTTCTCGGCGTGATCTCGTCCGAGGGCATCCGCAACGCGCTGGAAGCCGGACTGCCCGACAATCCGCTGAGTCAGGTCTACCTGCCCGAAGCCTTTACCGTGCACAAGGATGATTCCATGCAGGACATCCTTCCGCAGGTGGCCGCCGCCACATGGCCCATACCGGTAGTGGATGACAACAACCGCTATCTCGGCGTGGTCTCCAAAAACCGATTCCTCAAAATTCTGCATAAAACCGAAGTCGCCCTTTCCGAAGGAGGTGACCAATAATGTTTCAAGACGCAATAATCCCCCTAGACACGTGGGTCTCCGAGGCCGTTGAATGGCTGGTGGATAACTATCGGGAATTCTTCCAGATGCTCAAATGGCCGGTCGACTATCTTTTGAGCGGCTTCGAGCACGGCCTTTCCGCCCTGCACCCGCTTATCGTCATTGTCGTGGTCTGTTTCCTGGCCTGGAAATTCTCCGGCAAGCGGCTGGCCGTGTTCTCCCTGGCCTCCATGCTTCTGGTCGGTTTCCTCGGCCTGTGGGAGGAAACCATGATCACCCTGGCCATGGTCCTGTCCTCGGTGGTCATCTGTGCGATCATCGGCATCCCGTTGGGGATCATGTCCGGCCGTAGCGACCGGTTCGAGGCCGGGCTCCGGCCTGTGCTCGACGCCATGCAGACCACGCCCGCGTTCGTCTACCTCGTGCCCATCGTCATGCTTTTCTCCGTGGGCAACGTGGCGGGCGTGCTGGCGACCATCATTTTCGCCCTGCCCCCCATCACCCGTTTGACCAGCCTGGGCATCAGGCAGGTCCATCCGGAGCTGGTGGAAGCGGCCCAGGCCTTCGGGGCCACCCGCTGGCAGGTACTCATCAAGGTCCAGATCCCCCTTGCCCTGCCGACCATTCTGGCAGGTCTGAACCAGACCATCATGATGGCCCTTTCCATGGTCGTCATCGCCGCGCTCATCGGCGCGGGTGGACTCGGCTCTCCGGTCATTCTCGGGTTGAACACCCTGGACATCGGACGCGCCGTGGTCGGCGGCCTGGGCATCGTGCTCATGGCCATCGTTCTGGACCGCATCACTCAGTCAATGGCCCGAAAGAAATAACCGAAATCGAATCCGAGGAGGTTCCATGAAACGTATGAAATTCCTGCTGACCGCCCTGCTTGCGGTCCTGATCGCATCTTCCGCCTTCGCCATGGACATGCAGCCGGGCAAGGGCGTCACCGTCCAGCCTGCGCGCGCCACCTGGAACACCGGCTTCTTCCAGGAAGCCTTGGTCCGCAAGGGACTCGAAGCCCTGGGCTATGAAGTGAAAAAGCCCCGCGACCTGACCAACCCCATCTTCTACAAGTCCGTGACGCTCGGCGACGTGGACTACTGGACCAATGGCTGGTTCCCCATGCACAACGCCCAGCTGCCCAAGAACTTCGACAAGAAGGCGCAGATCATCGGCTACGTGGCCAAGGCCGGTGGCATGCAGGGGTATCTGGTGTCCAAACGCGACGTTGAAAAATACAACATCAAGTCCCTGGACGACTTCAAGCGTCCCGAGGTCATGAAGGCCTTCGACTCCAACGGTGACGGCAAAGCCGACCTGACCGCCTGCCCTCCGGGCTGGGGTTGCGAGAAAGTCATCGCCCACCACATGGAAGTGTACGGCCTCAAGGACTACATCAACCCGGTCAAGGCCTCCTATGAGGCGGGTATGGCCGCGGCGCTGGGCGAATACAAGTCCGGCAAGCCGGTCTTCTTCTACACCTGGACGCCCAACTGGACTGTTTTCAAGTTCAAGCCCGGCAAGGACGTGGTCTGGATCAATGTTCCCGAGATTAAGCCCACTGAAGCCCAGGCCAGCAATGCGGACCGCATGACCGTGTCCGGCGTCGAAGGCGCTGTCTCCGATCCGCTCAAGGCCGGTTTCGTGGTCTCCGATATCCGCGCTGTGGCCAACAAGAAGTTCCTCGAAAAGAACCCGGCAGCCGCCAAGTTCCTGGAGCTCTTCACCCTGCCCCTGGCCGACATCAGCGCCCAGAACACCCGCATGAACGAAGGCGAAAAGTCTGACAAGGACATTGCCAAGCATGCGGACGAATGGATCAAGAACAACAAGGCGACCTGGGACGGCTGGTTGAAGGCTGCCCGAGAAGCTGCCGAATAACTATTCCGCATAAGATCGGCGAAAATACGGCGGCCCCTTTGGGGGCCGCCTTTTTTTGTGTCCTGCACCGCGAAGCGCGGCTGAAATCACTGCGAAAAGGAAAGGAAAGGAAAGGGGACCGGAGGCTCCCTACTCGATTGTCAGTTCGTAGCGGGTGGAGGGGCCTTTGCCTTTTTTGACCAGAAGGCCTCGTTTGACGAAATCCTGGAGATCATAGATGGCGGTACGAGTGGGCAGGTTGCCGCCGACAAGGTCCTGATACTCCTTGCGGGTCACGGTTCCTTGTTTGCGGATGATGTCCCAGGCCTCCTTCTGACGGTGGTTGAGACCGGAGTCGGTATCCGGAGCCGCGGGGGCGTAAACGGCAGGCTGCGGGGTATCCGGAGCCGCGGGTTGCTGCGTGCCGGTGTCGGAAGATTCACCATCCGTGACCGGAACCGGCGCGGACCAGGAATGGAAATCGCTTTCCAGACGTATCTCTTCGGGCTGGATCACATCGGTTTCGGCCATGACCGCGGCGCGGGTGATGCAGTTGACCAGTTCGCGGACATTGCCGGGCCAGTCATGGGACACGAGTTTGGCCAAAGCGCCCTTGCTCAGATCGAGATGTTCGCGCCCAGCCAGTGCTTCGGCCTGCTTGAGATAATATACCGACAACAGCGGGATGTTCTCGCGGTTCTCGCGCAGGGCGGGCGTGTTGATGGCGATGACTTTCAGCCGATAATAGAGGTCCTCGCGAAAGACCTTGTCCTCGATAAGCGACGGGATGTCCACGTTGGTGGCGGCCAATATGCGCACGTCCACGGTCAACTCGCGATCGCTGCCCAGAGGCTTGATCTTGCGCGAGGCCAGAGCCCGCAGCAGGGACTGTTGAACCTTGGGAGATGCGGACTGGACCTCGTCCAGAAAAAGGATGCCGCCGTCGGCCTCGACGAACGCGCCGTTGCGGTCCTCCTTGGCCTCGGAAAAGGCACCCTTCACATGGCCGAACAAGGCGTCGAGCAGCAGATTCTCGTCCAGCGCGCCGCAGTTGATGGAGACGAACGGTTTGTCCGAACGGCTTGAATGGGCATGCACCGCTTCGGCCACCAGTTGCTTGCCGGTACCGGTCTCGCCCGCGATGAGCACATCCACGTCCACCTGGGCGGCCTTGAGAATATTGACCTTGAGGGTGGCCGTGGCCGAGCCAACCCCCACGATCTCCGGGATGCGGCTCAATTCGTTTTCGACCAACAACTCGCGTTCGTGTTCCAGCGAGGCGCGTTCCCGATTGTTCACGTTGAGAATGGCCTCGTCCTTTGCCTGGATTTCGACCACCTGCTGTTTGACCCGGCGGATGATGTTGTTGATGGACTCCTGGAGCACGGTGATGTCGTAGCCGCTGTACGGCAAATGAATTTCTTCCATCTCCTCCAATGAATTGAGGGTGTTCATGCGCGCCGCAAGCTCGCGGATGGGCTTGGTCAGGATGCGCCCGAACAGGAAAATGAGGATGGAGATGACCACGATGCCGCCGATGGTCACGAAGAGCATGACATCCATGTTCTTGTAGCCCGCGATGATCGGCAACTGGCTGCGGTCCACGAAGACCACGCCGCCGTAAACCGAGGGCGGTCCGGCCGGGTCGACCTTGAACTGAACCGGGGCGTAGCTGAAATAGTGGAAGTCCACGCCGGACTGTTGCGGGCTGGTCTCCTCGACGCGATCCAACCCATTCTCACCCTTGCCCATGGTGGCTACGGCATCCCAGTACGCGGTGTATTTCTCGTTGGGCCGGAACGCCGCAGCATTGCCCGGTTTGCCCAACGACCCGTCGAATCCCTCTCTAGCCAGGTAGGTGGTAAGTTCGCTGCCCTGCTTGTCATAGTCTTCGGACTGAAAGAGCATCCAACCTTCATGATTGAGAAAATAACTGAATCGGAGTTCGTCACTTCGAGGGTAGGCCCAGAGGGGCGATTTGCGCGAATTGTACCAGGAAAGGATATTACGCAGCGTGGAGGCCTCCACGGACAGAAAAAGCAGGCCGGGGGGCTCGGTCCCGTTGCCCGGACAGGCAGTGTAAAAGCGGACCACATTGGCGGTGGCGTAGCGGTTGGCGCTGTCCTTGTTGGGCATGGGGTAGGAGACTTCCAACACGTCCGAGGGAACCACCTGCCCCGGTTTCAGCGTCGCAAGACGGTCCAACTCGGCGAAAGGATTGGGTCGCACCCTGTCGAGAGCCTTGGATGCAACCGCATGGACGGTTCCGTCCTGTCGAACCAGAACCACAGGCTCCCCGCCCGATGCCGGGAGATAGCAAAGTTCAAAATACGGTTTGCCGCCAGACTTCATGAGCCGTGAGAACGCGTCGCGCAGACTGTCCGAATCGGTCCGTCCTCCGGCGAAGAAAAGCAAGTCCGTCCTGCAGCCGTCCAGATACTGCTCCATCTCGTGGGCCACGGCCATGGTGTTCTGGCGCACGGTCCGGCTGAGCGCGATGTCGATAAACTCGTCCGACACCCTGTAGGAGGCCCACCCGGTGAACAGGAGAATACAGACAATGGACGGCATCAGGGCCAGGAGCAGTTTGCCCCGCAGCCCGAGCCTGCGCACCAGTCCGGGCAGATGTTTCCGTATCCAGTCGGAGATCCGGGAACCAGAAGAGGGAAATGACGACATGACAACCTCTTTCACGTGCTTGCGGCGGGCCGGACAGATGAACGGCACCTCATATGTTTTTGCCGTTATGCCCCTTCAAACCCCTTTGTCAAATCCTTTCCGGCACAATGGTTGCTAAATACTCCCTGGATTCATTATGCAAAATAATAGTTTTGCACGATTTTTTAACTATTTGGAATAAATGTTAATTTTTTAAAATTTCTTGCAATTAAAATCAGGCAGAAAACCATGGCCACGCAAAAACCCCTTTGCGGGATTCACAGATTGCTCCTCGTCACCATGATCGTCATTCCGGCGATCCCTCTGCTCATTTCGGCAGCCATCGGATTCTACTCCTTTGCCGGGGCGTCCAAGCGATTTTCGGTCTCTTCTATCCGGCAGGCTGCCGTGGACCGGGCGGCACTCATCGACGAATTTCTTCACGAACGCCGAAACGACCTGGACTCGTTCATGGCGCTGCTCCCTGTTGACTCCCTGCACGGTCAGGAAGCCCTGACCGAGTTGACATCATGGCTGCGCTCGGGCGGACCGGTCTTCCAGGATATGGGGCTTATCGACCCGCAGGGCAGACACGCAGCCTACGTCGGCCCCTTCGGCCTGGCCGACAAGGATTACAGCGATGCGGACTGGTACAGAGAGACCCTGCAAAACGGCTATTTCATCAGCGACGTCTATCTCGGCTACCGAAAGGTGCCCCATTTCGTCATCGCCGTGACCCGGCGCATCGACGGCCGGGTCTGGACCCTGCGGGCCACGGTCAACCCGACCATTTTCGGGAATATGGTGGGAGCTCCGGGCCTTGGCGACACCGGCGAAGCTTACATCCTCAACAGTCAGGGGTTGTTCCAGACCAATCGAAGGTCCGGCGGTGCGCTGCTCGAACGGGACGGCTACCCCTACCCTCCACAAAACGAGAACCTGATCTCGTTTACGGGAACCGACGACGATGAGGAGTATCTGTTCGCCTCGGCCCGCCTCAACGACGGCAAGTGGCGGCTCATCGTCCGGCAAAAGGAGGAGGAGGCCTTCCAGACCGTGGTCATGGCCAGCTATACGGTCCTTTTCGTGCTGCTCTGCGGCGGGGCCGTCATCGTGGTCCTTGCCCTGATCGTCAGCCGCCGTCTGTCCGAGACACTGCGTGGCCAGGCTGCGGCGGTAGACAAGCTGGAAGGCCAGTTGCTCCAGGCCGCCCGCCTGGCCGAACTCGGTGAGATGGCCGCCGGGTTCGCGCACGAGATCAACAACCCGTTGCAGATCATGAAGACCGACCTCGCTCTGCTGGAGTTGACCCTCAAGGACGTGACCGATGTGTGCGACAACCGAGAGGCGTGTGATGAGTTGAAGGAGATCGCGGACCAGTTCCAGATCCAGATCGGACGCTGCGCGGCAATCACCCGCGAGATATTGCGCTTCGGACGGCAGGACGCGCCACATGTCGAGGACATGGACCTGGCCGATTTCCTGCCCAAGGTAGGGGCCATGATCCGAAACAAGGCCCAGGTCAACGGTATCGACGTGACCTGCGACGTGGGACCGGACGTTCCGCCCGTTATTGCCGATCCGGGCCAGTTACAGCAGGTCATGGTCAACCTGCTAAACAACGCCATCCATGCGGTGGTGGACCGCCACGGATCAAAGGGCGGTCGCATAGAAGTGGCGGCCAGAGGCGACGACCGGGGCCGGGCTGTGATCACCGTGGCCGACAACGGCTGCGGCATCAATCAGGAGAGTCTGTCCAAGATATTCATGCCCTTCTTCACCACAAAAGCGCCCGGTCAGGGCACGGGGTTGGGCCTGTCCGTCTGCCACTCGATCATCGACGCACTGGGCGGCGAACTGACCGTGGACAGCACCAAGGGCGAAGGCACGACCTTCACCGTTCGTATCCCCGGCAAGGGCGCATGACGCCGTCCCGCTCAAGGGACACCCCCATAGGGGGACGGAGCCTAGGCTTCGTCCCCCGCCAACTTCTGCATGGCCTCGTCGGTCATCTTGCCGATCTGGTCCAGATAGGCCCCGTAGCGGGTCAGGTAGAAGGACAAACCCTTGGCGAAGTTGCGCCCGACCAGGCCGTCCACGAAGAGCATGGAGACCGACTGTTCCTCGCGCAGAATCTGCTGCGATGCCAGGAACACGGACAGCTCGTCCTCGGACATGGTCTCCAGGGCCTGGCGCAGGGCCTCTCTGGCGCGCGGTTTGTAGGCCATTATGTACAGCAGATCCAAGGCGTTGGCGATAACCTCGGGAACATGGTTGAAGTTCGACTCCCTGGAAAAGGCGATGAACTCCGCAGGGCGGTTGAGCATGCCGAGCATATCCCGAGTGGGGAAGGCGATCTCCAGGCGCGAATAGATTTCAAAGACCTGGCGCAGCTTTTCCGAATAATCCCATCGGCGCATGGCGATGTTCCGCCTGCGGTCCGCAAATCCTTCGATGACGCCGGCCACGCAGTCCGAGGCCAGTTTGGAGATGACCGCCGCCCACAGTTGCAGCGCGGCCATGGGGTCCGCCGATCCCGCCAGAACCAGAATGCCCTGGATGGCCCAGTTGAAGAGCATGGCGATGGGGATGGACAGCACGCTGCGGAAGAAATTGGCCGCAGCCGCCTCCCTGGGCAATCCACGGATCACGTTGTGCGTCGAGATGTAGATCCCGTTGGTCAGGGCCATGACGGAATAGAGCAGCAACGGGTTCGTGGCCGTGGTCACCCCGAACCCCTTGTCCATGAGCATCGACTTGCACAGCCAGTCGAGCAGCGGCACGGAAAAGCCCGTATAGAGCAGGGACTCGGAGATCCGCTCCCAGTCGACGTAGTCGTTCCAGGCCAAAAACGGTGAGCGCCTGAGCCCGCCGCCGCCGAGCACCGACTGGATGACGTTGCGCAGGCCCGTGATGGAAAACCAGATGAGTCCGCCGAGGTAGGCCAGAACCCACCAGTCCTTGGTCAGGTAAAAGGTCAGAAAGGCGGGGATGAATCCGGCCATGACCTTGAGCAGGTTCTTGAGCCTGGTGTTCAGATGGCCGAGCGAAGGACGATGCTGGCAAGGGCCATCGGACTTGAACAGGGACAGCCCGTTGCCTTCCTGCCGCCTGCCGCCCAGGGCGAGCAGGTTGCCGCCCGTTTCGATCACGGCATATTCCTCCACACGCCATCGGGTGCATACGCGGCAGACGAGCCGACGCAGGATGGACATCTGGGAAACCATATGGATCAGCCCGCTCCAGAATCCCTTTGTCTGACGGGGCATGACATACTCGTTGGACCGGATCGCCGTGCACTGCACCGGGATACGATCGCCGGGCTGAAGCCGCGCCGCCTCGCGCTGGGCCCGCAGAGGAAGGGTCTCCAGGACCGCGAATCCCATGCCATGGGTCCGGGTGGAACGCCCTGTGGAGCCGGAACCGATGCTGGTTCCCAGCGGCACCCGCTTGTAGAACTCCAAAAGTCTGTTGAACCGTTCCAAAACCCCTTCCAGTATCTCCAGTCGGTCCTCGGCGTCCGCACTGTCCCGCTTGCGGACATCGTCCATGCAGGCGCGGATGAGTCGCTTGAGCTTGACCGCGCTCTGCTCGTTGAGAGCCTGCTGCAACTGGCTGAACGGCATACGCTGCCGGGTCTGGCCAGGGTCGAGATGCTTGGTGTTGAACACTTCCAGATGGGTGATGCGGCCCTGGCACTGGAAGAGAATCTCCAGAACGTCTTCCAGCTCGAGATCGGCCAGGATCAATGTCAGGTGGCTGGAATGGGCCACTTTGCGCAACCTGGAGGTCAACTCGGCCGGAGTCATGGAAAGCAGGGCCGGCAGCCCCTCATCCCGAGGCATGTCCGGGTCCGGGATGTCCCGGTTCTCAGCCGGGGAAAGATACCGGGCCACCAGGGTGTCCACGTCCAGGGCATCCAATGATTCCACCTGCATGGCGATGGCGGCTCTGGCGTCGTAATCCGCCTGGTCGGCCCACTTGCGCAGGGCGGCAACCCGCTCCTCGAAAAGCGGCATGGCCTGAGAGTGGATGTAATTGCCCAAATGCAGGACCGAAGGCTGGTCCACGCCCACGGCGGCGACCATTTCATCATAGTCCACCGGCGGCAGCATGACCCCGAATTCCTTGTGGATGGATTGACGGTGCCGCTCGTTGTAGGCGCCGATCACGGCCCGAACGTATTCCGAACGGGTCGCGCGAACCTCTCTGCCCTGCTCCATCAGTTCCCGTACCGCGTCCACCCGGAAAAGGCTCTCGATATCGCAGTCGTCACGCAGCCCCCCGGGGCACCAGACGAACTTGATGAATCGGCCCCGGTGCATGGCGCGGTACTCGATGCCCAGGCGCACCTTGATGCCGAGGATGGCGGCCGAGGCCAGCAACTCCCGCGCCACGGGCAGATCCACGCAATCATAATAGACCACGGTCAAATAGCGAATGCCCTTGATCCAGGCGTCCATGACCAGGTGGGTTGCGGATTTGCGTCCTTTGCTGTTGGCGTCATGAACCCGATCGTCAAAGGCGATCTGATTCCACTCCTCGGGCATCTCCAGGAGGTGATAGCGGCGCATCTGTTGGCGCAAAAAGCCGACCTTTCCGGCCGCGGCGCGGCGAAAGTCATGGGCCAGGGCCAGTTGACGACAACGGTCGCCCTTGGCCCGGACCAATTCCTTGCCGATCTGGAGCAGGACCCGTGCCCTGTTGTTGCGCATGGGGCCCTTGGCCGCGGTCAGGGTCTCGTCGCGCAGGGCGATAAGGGCCTTGGTCCGCTCTGAGGCCTGATCCGACTTGAGCGATTCGAGCAGGTGCATGATCGCATAGGCAATGCGCAATCCCCTGTCCGCTGCCAGTTCCTTGATGCCGTGGGGCTTCAGGTAGGGCTCGAGCAGTGTCTTGAACTGCGTCTTGTCCACGCCGCGATTTAAAACATCTTCTACTATTTCAAGTAGTTTATGATCATTTTTATCATAATACAACGAAGGCATGCGCCACCATTCCCCTTGGTCCGAAGACCTCTTTCTTAACATGAACGTAACGTAGCCTAGCAGTATCCATGCCTTCCGTCATGTGGGATATGCGTACCTGTCCCGGAATTCTCCTGCCATCCCTGTGGGCTGTGGGCATTGAGCACCCCTGAATTGTTCCCATACCACGCTCCATCATTCAATTCACCGCCAGATTTTGCGTGCAATAGCATCTTGCAAACCTGTCTCGCAATCAATTTTGCGTGAAAATAGTTCTATAAATCAATTAGTTATGTTTGGCATGTGAGTTGCTAAGTTGGGACAGATTTTGCGGAATAACAACCGATCAACCCAACGGTGACACCATGGAACAGATGAGAATCCTCCTCGTGGACGATGAAGAGCGACTGCTCAGTACCACGAAAAAGCTGTTCGAAAAACTCGGCATCGAGACGCGCACGGCCACCTCTGGAGCCGACGCCCTCGACGTGCTGAATGCCTATGAAGCGCACGTCATCTTTCTCGACATCAAGATGCCCGGAATGGATGGCATGGAAACGCTGCAGCACATCAAGAAGAACCATCCCCTAAGCGAGGTCATCATCCTCACCGGACACGCCACCATGGAAACCGCGGTGGAGGGCCTCAAGCTCGGTGCCCTGGACTATCTGATCAAACCCGTCAGCATGAAGGACTTTCTTGGCAAGGCCGAGGAAGCCTTTGAAAAAGTTACGCTTCAAAAAAAGAAAATACACTCTGCCCGGATGGTTGAATCCACCGGTCAGGGTGAACTGCGCTAGCTAACTTCAAGGAGGTTGTAATGGTTAAAATCAAGGTCCTCATGGTCGACGATGAGGAACGCTTCCGCACCACCACTGCGAAGATATTGGCCCGCAAAGGATTCGACACGATCCTGGCGGCCAGTGGGGAAGAGGCGTTGGAGAAACTGGCCGACAAGCCGGACGTCGTCATTCTGGATGTCAAAATGGGTGGCCTGGACGGACACGAAACCCTCAAACTGATCAAGGCCAAACTGCCGGAACTGCCGGTGATAATGCTCACCGGCCACGGCGACATGCCCGGAGCCAAGAAGGCGCTCGACACCGGCGCCTTCGATTACCTGGCCAAACCCTGCGACGTGGACCTCCTGAGCACCAAGATTCAGGACGCCTTCGAGTACGCCACCAAGGCGCCCTACGTCGAAAAGCTGGCCCGAGGGATCATGATCCCTCTGGACGAATATACCCAGATTCCCCTGAACAGCACCGTACGCGACGCCATCAAGGCCCTTGAGGAGTCCATGCGCCATCTCATGGCCACGGACCGGCTCATGGACACCGGGCACCGCTCGGTGGTGGTCACGAATCCCGACGGCAGCGTGGCCGGTCTGCTCAGCCCACTGGACCTGGTGGACGCCATCAGGCCCGGCTATCTGTCCGCGCCCAAGCCGTCCATGGCGGACAGCCTCCAATACTCGGCCATGTTCTGGCAGGGGCTGTTCTCCTCGCGGGTCAGGGAAACCATGGGCAATCCCGTGCGCGACATCATGTCCGACACCATCCCGGTCATCAATGCAGACGCCAATCTCATGGACGTGGCGAACACGATGATCACGCTTCCGGCCCGGCGCATGCTCGTCCGTGACGGGAACAGGGACGTGGGCATCGTTCGCGAACAGGAACTCTTCTACGAAATCGCCAAGATCATTTCGTCCAGCTAACCCGAAGCCCGATTGCGAGGTTCCAAATGGCTCAAGCAAAGAAGAAAGCGACCGGTTACGACAAGTTCGTCAATTGGAAGCTGCTCATAATTCCGGTGGTACTTTTCACTGCAATCCTGCTTCTTCCCACCCCCCAGGGGATGAAGAAGGTCGGCATGCAGTATTCGGTCGGCCCCAAGGTCGTGACCAACTATCTCTGTCAGGAGCTCTTCCAGAAAAAAAGCTCGGCCTGCGAGCAGTGGGAGCTGCTGACCGCCCGCATGATGGAACAGAACATGCGCATGGGCGCCCTGTCCAAGGAACGGCTCATGAAGCGCAACGAAAGTTGGGCCAAGAAGTACAAGATCCCCGTGGATTCGGAAAACTTCAAGCGCGCCCTGGCCTTCGTGGACGATACCATCCCGCCCGACAGGTACATGAGCATCATGAAGGGCGCTTTTGACAAGCGCATGAAGGGCCTGGACTACCAGGAGCTGTCCAAGAAGGACCAGAAGAGCGCCAACAAGGGGGCCTGGAGCATCAAGGTGGCCATCGCCATGGTCGTGTTCGTGGTCTTCTGCTTCATGACCGAATGCATGCCGCTGCCCGGCGTGGCGTTCTGCATCGGCCTCATTCTGGTCTTCACCGGCGTGGTCTCGCGCAGCGAGGTGGCCGGACTCTACTGGGACGACGCGGTATGGTTCATCATGGGTTCGCTCATGTTCGCCGCCGCCTTCGTCAAGACCGGCGTGGACAAGCGCATGTGTCTCCTGATGTTCAAGAAGCTGGCCGTGCCCAACGTCCGTTGGATCACGCTCATCTTCTTCATCGTCATCTCCCCGCTGGCCGCGTTCATCTCCGACCACGCCCTGGCCGCCATGTTCCTGCCCATCGGCATGCTGCTCTACCAGAACAGCCTGACCGACGAGGTGCCCGAGGACAAGGAACTGGCCAAGATGCTGATGATCTCCATCGCCATGGCCTGTAACATCGGCGGCCCCGGCGCTCCGTCCGGCGGCGCGCGCAACGTCATCATGATGACCTACCTGACCGACATGTTCGGCATGGACATCGGGTACGCGCAGTGGATCATGTACTGCTTCCCGTTCGTGGTCGTCATGATCCCGATCACCTGGTTCGCCACCAACCTGCTCTTCAAGCCCCGTATCACCTCCCTGGCTCCAGCCATGCGGCACCTGGAAGGCGAAATCGGCAAGATGGGCAAGTGGAACAAGCACCAGATCTGGGCAATGGTCATCTTCGCCGTCATGGTCTTCGGCTGGTTCACCGAGAAGGAATTCTACAACATGGGCATCTACCCCATCCGTCTCGGCATCGGCGTCATCGCGGTCGCGGGCGCTGTGGCCTACCTGCTGGCCGGCGTGGTCAACTGGCGCGACTATCAGGAGAAGGTGGACTGGGGCGTTGTCTGGCTGTACGCGGGCGCGATCATCTTCGGCCGCACCCTGGACAAGACCGGCGCCGCCTACTGGCTGGCCCAATCCGTCATCGACATGCTGGCCCCGCTGGGCATGGACCACGGCATCCCGCTAATGCTGACCTCCAACGGCCTGACCGCCGTGCTGACCAACCTGATGGCCGACGGCCCAGCAGCCGCCGCGGTCGGTCCCATCACCCTGAACATGGCCAGCATCGTGCACCCCGGCACCACCTTCCTGCCGTTCATGGCCATGGCCACCGCAGTGGCATCTTCCTTCGCCTACTGCCTGATCATCGGGACCCCGCCCAACGCCATCGTCTACGCCTCCGGCTACCTGGAGCCCAAGGACTACCTGCGCGTGGGCATCCCCATGTGGTTCATCGCCAACATAATGATCGTGCTGCTCACGGCGATCTACTGGAGCGGCATCGGATTCGGAAGCCTGCCGTCGTTCTGACGACCCTGACCTGAAACACCAACAGGCGGCCCGCTTCCGGGCGGGCCGCCTCCCAAAGGAGAAACCCATGCGAGAGCAAGAAAAGCGGGAACGCGAATTCGTCCACAAGAACGGCGTGACCTACTTCAGCAAGCAAACCGAACGCAAGATACTGTTCGTACTGACCATACTCATGCTGGCCTGGGGCATTTACGAATGCACCAGCGACCTGTTCTAGACCTTCGATTCATCAACACATGGGGGCACCATGGAAGCGACGCGAGAGACCAGCCAACGGATGGGGATCCGGGAATATTTCGAGACCTTGATGGACGTCATGCGCACGCCCGTGCGCCACTTCGAGCGGGTGGCCGACGAACCGGGTTCACGCCGGGCGCTGCTCTTCCTGATGATTTCGGCCCTGTTCTACTGCTCGGTGAGCATGGCCTACTTTTTCGAAAACTCCCTGTCCATGGGGATGGTCATGATGCTCAACGCCATCCTCATGCCCGCCTTCGGGGCGGTAATCACCTTCACCCTCATGGGCATGACCGGGCGAGACCGGACCGGCTTCGGCCGGGTCTTCAACATCTACGCATACGCCAGCGGCGCGGTCATGGTCGTCTCCTGGATTCCGGGGCTGGCCGTGGTCATGGAACCGGTCCGCGCTCTGCTCATCGGCGTGGGACTGCACAAGGGGCTCGGGGTGAGCAAGACCAGGGCGTTCACGCTCATCCTCCTGACCGCAGTGGTCATGCTCCTCTTTTTCTGGACCGCGGCCCCCATGGTCATGGAGCTGAAGGAACTGTTCCAATAGGGATGTCCCCCCGCGCGAACGACGAGCGCGCGCATGCATTCCTTACCCTCCCCATCCGGCCGGGGGCGCGCCCCCGCCCCCGGCCCCGTAGGGGAGTCCCCGCAACGGAGGACCGCCATGAAAAAGATACGCCTGCTCCTGGTCGATGACGAACCGGATTTTCTGACCGCTTACGCGCGCCGCTTCAAGCGGAGAAACGTGGAGATTACCGAGGCCTCCAGCGGACAGCAGGCCATCGACCACGTCCGTGAAAGCGAGTTCGACGTGGCCATCCTCGACGTCATGATGCCGGAGATGAACGGACTCGAGACCCTGCGCCGGATCAAGGCGATCAGGCCGGACCTGCCGGTCATCATCCTCACCGGACACGCGGACTCCGGCGTGCTCATCAAAGGCATGGACATGGGTGCCTTCGACTTCCTGCTCAAGCCCGTGGGCACCGACGAGCTGTATTTCAAGGTGCTGGACGCCGTGCGCACCCGACGTCGCGGCCAACCGTAGCCCCGGAGGTCCGCCATGAAGACCGCGCTCAAGACCCTGTTCCGCTTCATCCACGGCAACCCCGAAGGCGAACGCGAAGCAACGGAGAGATTCCTCAACAAGTCAGAGGACTTCAGGCTGCTGCTCGCGGCCAATGGGAAGGCCCTTGAACTGATGGCCGAGATGACCGAGGCGGCCCGTTCCGACCACCCGTCCGGGATCACCCGGGTGCGGGCCTACAGCGTCATGGTTGCCTCCAGCGTACGCCAGATGATCGAGCGGTTGTGCAGCATGGCTCCGGACCGATACGAGCCCCTGCGCGATGTGTTCAATGCCGTAGTCAAAGACATGGACAAAGCCTTTTCCGGCCCTGCCAGGGGGCCGCTCGGCCCGCTCGTGGTGCGTATGGCCGATCTGCGCGCCCTGGACCTGTCCGAGGCGGGTTCCAAGGTGGCCATGCTCGGCGAGATCAAGGCCGAACTCGGCGCGGTAGTCCCGCGGGGATTCGCCATCACGGCCTCCGGGTACCGACTGTTCATGGAATCCACCGCCCTGGACGACGAAATCAACCGGCTCATCCAGATCCACGACGGGACGTCCCTTGAAGAGCTTTCCGATCTGGCGCGAAGTATCCGTCACGCCATCGACCTGGCCCCCATGCCGGACGAACTGGAGTCAGCCGTACGCGATCAGTGCGCCCGCATGGGCGACGTCCGCCTGGCGGTCCGCTCCAGCGCCCTGGGCGAGGATTCGGAACAGACCGGGTTCGCAGGACAGTTCATTTCCCGGCTCGGGGTCAAACCCGCCCGGGTGACCGAGGCCTACCGCGAGGTCATCGCAAGCATGTACTCGGCCACGGCCCTGACCTACGTGCGCAACCGAGGGCTGCGCGAAGACGGCATGGTCATGGCCGCCGGGTGCATGGAGATGATCAACGCCGTGGCGGGCGGCGTGGTCTATACCCGTCCTCCTGTGGGCGACGAGGCGGACGTGGTCATCGTCAATGCCGTTCCCGGTCTGCCCTGTGCCGTGGTGGACGGCAGCTCCATGGCCGACTCTTACGCCGTTGACCGCGAAACCGGCAGAATCAGAAGCCGCGACATCGCCCAGAAGGAAATCCGGTTCGTTCTGACCTCGGGCGGCAAGATCCGGAAGGAAAAGCTGTTCGGCGGCAGGGAGTTGGAACCGGCCGTCACGGACCACGACGTGGAGCGGCTTGCCGCCATGGCCCTGCGCATAGAGGCCCATTTCGGGCATCCCCAGGACATAGAATGGGCCAAGGACCGCGAAGGACTGCTCGTCATCCTGCAATGCCGCCCCCTGAACGTCTGCGGCGATGGGATCGACAACAAGTCCGAATCGTGGACGGACGACGAAGAGAGCCGGGGCCTGGCCCTCCTGAGCGGCTGTATTCCGGCCAGCCCGGGCGCGGCCGCAGGGTACGTGGTCAAGGTGGAGACCGAGGAGGACATGTTTCGCTTCCCGGACGGTGCGGTCCTGCTGGCCAGGAACGCCCGTCCGCAACTTTCCGCCCTGCTGCCCCGGGCCGCGGCCCTGGTGGCCGAGTTCGGCAGTTCCGTGGGCCATCTGGCCAACGTGGCCAGGGAATACGGCGTCCCGGCCCTGATCGGCGCGCCCGGTGCCGTGGAGCGGTTGTCCGGCGTGGGCGTGGTCACGGTCAACGGGGCCAACGGGACCATATATCTTGGCCGCCGCAAGCGGATGATACGTCGTGAAGCCCGCCCCGCAAAGCGTGCGCGTACGACCGACGTGGGGCTGGCTCTGGAACGGGTCCTCAAGTTCATCACCCCGCTGAACCTGACCGACCCGGAATCCCCGGAATTCCGGCCCGAAGGATGCCGGTCCATGCACGACATCACCCGGTTCTGCCACGAAAAGGCGGTCTACGAGATGTTCGTCCGGGACGACCGCCCTGTCTCGGGCGCGCGCAGACTGACCGGCGAGCGGGCCATGCAATACTGGCTGGTGGACATCGGCGGCGGGACCTCGGCGGACGCGGGCGCAACGGCGGATTCAAGCCGAAACGTCACCATCGACGCCGTCCGGTCCAGTACCATGCGGGCCCTGTGGTACGGCATGATGACCGTCCCCTGGGAAGGACCTCCCACCCCGACCATGGACGGTTTCATGTCGGTGATGACCAACGCGGCGCAGAATCCGGCCCTGACAGCCGGGGTGCGCAACGACATGGGCGAACGCAACTACTTCATCGTGGGCGGCCGATACTGCAACCTGCAATCACGATTCGGCTTCCACTTCTGCACCATCGAGGGATTTGCGGGCGACGATCCCAACGAAAACTACGCCCTGTTCCAGTTCAAGGGAGGCGGTGCGAGCATGGACCGCCGCCATCTGCGCTCGCGCATGATGGCCGAGATTCTCGAGAAGCGAGGCTTTATCGCCGAGATCCGCGACGACGCCCTGTTCGCCCGTCTGGAGGGCGTCAGCAGCCGGGCCGTGGAACAGGCCATGGCCGTACTCGGCTATCTGCTCATGCACACCCGACAGATAGACATGTCCCTTGCCGACCCGGGCATGGTCGTCCGCTACCGCGACCGTTTCGAAGCGGACATTGAAAAGCTGTTGGATGGCCTGCCCGGAGAACTCCGGGAAGCGGGGTGCGCGGCATGAACGCCACACCATACTCCCGCCTCAAGTGGTATCTGGTGCTGATCACCCTGGGACTCTCCCTGGTCCCGCTCTTCGCACTGGGCTACGTCATTCACAACGAGTTCCGGCAGACCTACGAGGAGAAATTGACCGACAACCTGCGGTTAATGGTCGCCAACCGGCGGGACGCCATCTCCATGTTCCTGGACGAGCGGGTGGTCCAGCTCCAGATGCTGGCCGACATCCACTCCTTTGCCGAGATGTCCGACCAGGCCTATCTGAACCGGGTCTTCGACGCGGTCCACGGCACCTCAAGCTCATTCTTCGACATCGGGGTCATCGGCCAGAACGGCGTCCACGAGGCGTACTGCGGGCCGTTCGACCTGATGGACGTGAACTACCGCGACGAGCCGTGGTTCCATCAGGTCATGCTCAAGGGGCTGTACATCAGCGACGTGTTCATGGGCTTCCGCAACTTCCCGCACTTCATCATAGCGGTGAAGCGCCAGGAGTCGGGCAGGACCTGGATTTTGCGGGCGACCATCGACTCCGAGGTGTTCACCTCGCTGGTACGCAACGTGCGCACTGGCAAACAGGGCGACGCATACATCGTCAACGGCCAGGGCGTGCTCCAGACCCCTTCGCGCTTCGGCGGCAAGGCTCTGGCAAAGGTCGCCCTGCCCGCGCATGAACAGGCCGAGGGCGTGGAGATCGCATCCTGGCGGCGGGACGGCGTCCCGGTCATCGCCGGGATCACCCCCCTGCCGGACACCAACTGGCGGCTGGTCATCACGGAAAACCCGGATGAGGAGCTTTCGCCCCTGGTACGCACCCGCTCCATCGTCTACGCCCTGCTCGGCGCCTGCGGCCTGATGATCTTCCTCGGTGCATACATGACCGTGTCCTCGGCCGTTTCCCGGCTGCGGGCCTCGGACCGCCAGCGGGCGGACATGGACGCGGCGGTCATGCAGTCGAGCAAGATGGCCTCCTTGGGCAAGCTGGCCGCGGGCGTGGCGCACGAGGTCAACAACCCGCTGTCCATCATCCGCGAGAGCGCGGGCTGGATCCGGGATATCATCAACGACGGCGAGCTGGGTGAAGGCCCGGCCGTGGATGAGCTGGTCGAGGCGGTCTCGGACATCGACCGCCACGTGGAGCGGGCGCGCACCGTGACCCACCGTATGCTCGGCTTTGCCCGGCGCATGGAGCCGCTGCAGGAGGACGTGGACCTGAACATGCTGGCCAACCAGACCGCGTCCTTCCTGGAAAACGAGACCCGGCACCGGAACATCGCCCTGACAACCGATCTCGCCCCGGAACTCCCCCTGATCACCACCGACGCCAACCAGTTGCAGCAGGTCATCCTGAACCTGCTGGAAAACGCCATCGATGCCATCGACCACGACGGCCAGATCACGGTGGTCACCCGGACGGACCGGGACGGCGTGGTCCTGAACATCGCCGACAGCGGAGAGGGGATCGCCAAGGAAAACCTGGCCAAGGTGTTCGACCCCTTCTTCACCACCAAGCCCACCGGCGAGGGAACCGGGCTGGGCCTTTCCATAGTCTACAGCGCCCTGAGCAAGCTGGGCGGGACCATCAAGGTCGACAGCGAGCCGGGACAGGGCACGACCTTCACCATCCGCCTGCCCTTTGCCGGGCCGCAATTCACGGGCGGCAAGGAGGAACCATGAACCAGATCCGCGTACTTGTGGTCGACGACGAACCCGATTTCCTGAAGCTCATCCGGCGCAGGCTGACCAAGCGCAACGTTCTCGTGGACACCGTGACCAACGGCGAGGCCGCGCTGGCCTTCCTTCGGGAGAATCCGGTGAATGTGGTCATCCTGGACGTGCGCATGCCCGGCTTGTCCGGCATCGACACGCTGAAGGAGATCCGCAAGCGGTTCCGCGACACCGAGGTCATCATGCTCACCGGACACGGCTCCCTGCAGTCGGGCATCGAAGGCATCAGCCTCGGGGCCTACGACTACATCCTCAAGCCGTTCTCCATCGACAACCTGCTCGAACGCATCCGCGCGGCCTATGAGCACGCCAGGCTGCGCATCGAGAGGCGGGGGCAGCAATGAGTCTGACCTATGCCCGACGGGTCGTCATGCTCGGCCGATCCGCCTTCCCGATCTCCTGTCTGGCCGTGGGCGCGGCCGCATGGTTCCACGGGCGCACGGGCGACCACCTGGCCCTGGCCGTGGCCGTGGCAGTGGCCGGAGGCATGTGGCTGCTGCTCTGGGCCTCGGCCCGTTGGCTGGACCAGGCCGAGGCCGAGCGCGTCGAAATGAACGACCAGCTCATCCAGTCCCAGCGGGTTCTGGCCCTGGGCGAACTGTCCACGGGCATCGCCCACGAGATCAACAACCCGCTGAACATCATCCTTCAGGAGGCGGAGCTGATGCGCTGCGACCTGAACGCCGACATTTCGCCCGAAGCCCTACCCGAGGTGCTGGAAGAGGTCCGCACCAGCCTGAACGTCATACACGCACAGGTCTCACGCTGCTCGGATATCACCCACAAGCTTCTGGACCTGGCCCGCAACCGCAAGCCCGTGGCCCAGGAAGCGGACGTGAACAGGTTGGTGGAGGACATGCTCGAGCTGGTGGAGCGCGAATCAGGCCCGCGTCACATCAACATTCACAGGGAATTCGACCCGCATCTGCCCGCGGTGATCTCCGACCCTCCCCTGCTGCGCCAGGTATTCCTGAACCTGCTCATCAACGCGGTTCAGGCAGTGGACCGGGACGGCGACATCTTCATCACCACCTTCCGGGACGGGGCCATGGCCTGCACCGAAATACGCGACACCGGGCCGGGGATTCCCGACGAATACCGGGACCGGATCTTCAACCCGTTTTTCACCACCAAGGCACCGGGGCAGGGCACCGGGCTCGGCCTGTCCGTCAGCCTGCGGATCGTCAACGAGCTGGGCGGCGACATCCTGGTGCGGTCATCCAGGGGACAGGGCGCATCGTTCAACGTGCGCATTCCCTTCAAACGATAAGAGGTGTACCATGAATCCCAAGGCGAAAATTCTCGTGGTCGACGACGAAGAACGGTTTCGGCAGTCGCTGTGCCGCCTGCTCCGCGCGGAAGGATTGACCGTGGATTCGGCGGCGAGCGGACTCGACGCCCTGAACAAGCTGGCCACCAACGACTTCGACGTGGTTTTGCTGGACATGAAGATGGATGGCATGTCGGGTGCGGAGACCTTCAACGAAATGCAGTTGCAGGGCTTTGACGTGGAAACGGTCTGCCTGACCGGGCACACCTCCATCAGCGACGCCATGAAGCTGTTGCACAACGGGGTCTTCGACTATCTGCTCAAGCCCGCTTCCATGCCCGAGATTCTCGAGACCGTGCAGCGGGCCATGGAGCGCAAGCTTTTGCGACACGGCAAGATAGGCGTGTCCGAACTGCTGGACGGATCGGGTTCCCGCTAGGACGAAGGGTCGACAAAGACAAGGCCGGACCGGAGGGAGTTCATGGACGATTTCGCATACGACAACCTCGGCGTCTGTTACTGGAACGGGACGCTCGGTCCCTTCAACGTGGGCGTGGTCGGCACCGGCTCCATGCTCCGGGTTCTGCTCGACATCATCTACAACGAGGCCTTCCGCGAATTTCTGCCCGAGATGTGCCTGTCCGCCATCAGCGACACCACCCCCGGCCAGTCGCTGCCCGAGGACTGCGAGACCTGCCCCGTCTACCCGACCTACAGGGAGATGCTCGACGCCCATCCGGAGATCAACCTGGTGGTCGAAATCACCGGCGACCGGGACGTCGCCGCCGCGCTGCGGGCCGACCTGCCACCCTCCATCGCGATCATCGACCACCGGGAGCTGATCTTCCTGTGCGGCCTGCACGACATGGCCGTGGTCAAGGGCCACTACATGACCAGCCTGGACCACCAGCGCACCCTGATCCAGTCCATCATCGACGAAATCCGCGAGGACATCTTCCTTCTGGACAAGAGCGGGAACATCCAGGACCTGAACCGCACGGTCTGGCAGCGGGCGGGCGTGCCGAGAAAGGAACTGCTCGGAAGGCCGTGCTGGGAAGCCGCCCGGCTGCGGGACGGCTCGACCTTCTGCAACCAGCTCGACCCGGTCTGCCCCTTCCACAAGACCCTGCTCAGCGGTCGCAAGGAGGAAGCCTTGGTCACCCGGGTAAACGGCAGCGGCCTGTTGCAGTATTACCGGCTCTACGCCTACCCCATCTTCGACATGCGCGGGCAGATGTCCCACATCATGGTCATGCACCGGGACATTACCGAACGGACCCAGCGCGAAAAGTACCAGCAACAGCAGGATAAATTCGCCATCATCGGGGAGATTTCCACCTACCTGGCCCACGAAATCCGCAACCCGCTCTACGCGGTGGGCGGGTTCGCCAACGCCCTGCTGCGCTCCCCCAAGCTGGACGAGCAGGAACGCGAGAAGGTCCAGATCATCGTGGAGGAGACCCGCCGACTGGACAAGCTCTTGACCAACATGCTCAATTTCGTCCGTCCGTCCCCCGGGCCCGGCTCGGCCGTGGACCTGACGGGCGTGTGCAGGGAGGTGGCGGAGCTCATGGACGTGGGCTACGGCCGCCAGGGATACGCCATCGTCATCAAGGCCGACGACCACCTGCCCTCGGTCCAGGGCGACGCCGACTCCCTGAAACAATGCCTGGTGAACATCATCAAGAACTCCATCGAAGCCATGCCGGAGGGCGGGAATATCACCGTATCCCTGACCATGGGCGACGGCGACGTGGTCGTGCGCATAACGGACACCGGCACGGGGATGAGCGAAATCGAACTGGATCGCGCATTCAACCCCTTCTATTCCACCAAGGCGGACGGCAACGGGCTGGGCCTGCCCCTGATCAAGAAGATCATCGAGGAATCCGGGGGCCGAGTGACCCTGGCCAGCCGCCCGGGGCAGGGAACCACCGTAACCCTGTGTCTGCAACCGGCCATGGATGTGGACCATCCGGCCCCGGACCGAGCCAGCGATTCCTAACCCCCCAGACGCGACCATCTTCCTTTCCGAATCATACAATGCAAAGGCCCCGTGCATCGCTGCACGGGGCCTGCCCTGCGGGGCTGCGGATACCCCTGATGGGAAGAGGAGTGCCCGGACTATTCCGGGGACTTGAGAGAAGGTGTGGTGTGTTGGGGGGAGGGGAAAGCGGGGCCGATGTGCTCCGGACCGCCCTGAGCCAGCTCGCGCCTGACCTCTTCCAGGTCGATGATGCGCGGAGGCACCAGGGTGAAACCCGAGGCGTCGCACCAGTCGTGGCTGGTGGCGAACTCGTTGCCGTAGCGGATTTCGTCCAGGATGAAGTACCCTTCTTCGCCCATGATGCGGTCCCACTGGTGGACCATGAACTCGAACTGGGAAGGGTCGTATTCGGAGACATCGCTCCACTTCCAGGAAAACTTGCACATCTCGTTGTCGAAGCCGAGCACGCAGAGGTACTTGGCCCGACTGTCGAGATACATGCGGCGGCGTATCTTCAACGGATCGGCGATGATTCGGTCATAGTCGAATTCCACCGGATGGCCGTCCACCGTGACCCGGATATTGCACATGTCGTCGATGCGCATGCCCCAGGTGGCGGTCTTACCCTTGCGCCACCATTCCAGGGCCTTCATGGAATAGACTTCGGAACCATACTTCTGGATGGTCCGAGCCGTCTTCTCGGAAACCGGATGCAGTGCCAGGTCACAGGAATGACCGTGTGCGCTAAAAATTATCTCCATTATCCTTTCTCCTTGTTGGGTGGTCGCGTTTCTTGCCTCCCAACTTTGCATAGGCCATGCCGCATGACCCTGGATCAGAATAATTTTTCTATTAAGCCGATTTCATTAAGTAAAATATAGCGCAAACAGCACAACGAATCGTCTTTGCCAGACAATGGTCGTGCTGGCGCGATATTGCGAGAGCATGGCAACAGGCTTTGCCCGTTCAGGCGGTGGCTTGCTTATCTTGGCAAAGGATCTATCAGCCCGCGAAAAGCGGGACGAAAACGCCTCCGGCCAGCCAGACATAGGCGACCATGGCGAACCAGAAAAGCAGACGTTCCCCCAGTGAGGAGGAGCCGTGGGACATGCCCTCGTGGCCCCCGCCATGATCCATGTGGCCGTCCATGGCGGCCCGGTCGGCCCTGCGCTTCCACAGCCAGAACGCGCCGGTCATGACGGCGAACGCCACATTGAGAAACATGGTGTAGTCGACCGCAAAGAAATGCCGGTCGGCCATGATACGTCCCGCGCTTTCTGTTGGCAGCATATCGAAGGCGGCGAAGCCGTAGTGCAGGACCACGGACGTGGCGACCAGCGCCAGAAGCAGCACGCCCACAAGATAAAGAGCCATCTTCCAGCCGTAGTATCCCGCCTGGATACGGACCACCGGAAAGACCACAAGGTCGCTGAACAGAAAGGCCATGACTCCGGCGAAGCTGACCCCGTTGGTGAAGAGTACCGCGGCAAGGGGCACGTTGCCCATGGAACCGATAAAAGTGAAAAAGGCGGCGATGGGGCCGATGACGGCCTGAGCCAATACCTGCCAGAAGGCCGGATGGGCCGCCCCGGAATCGATGAACAGGGCCTGGAAAAACTCACGCGGGACAAAGATCGCGATGATTCCGGCCACGGTGAAGCCGATGGACACGTCCTTCCAGACCATGTCCCACTCCATGCCGTATTGCCGGGCCACCTTGAGCCATCCTTCGGCCGAACGGATCATTGACCGCCAGTCCGGGTTGTCGTCATCCCCGTCGTCGCCGGACTTGGCCCGGGCATGTTCCCTGGCCTTCTTCTCCAGCCCTTTGGGCAGGGTCAGAGCGACCACGGCCCACATGAAGAGGATGAGCAACACCCCGCCCAGGTACTCGCCCAACACGAACTGCCAGGAAAGGAACAAGGCGATGATGATGCCCAGCTCCACCACGAGATTGGTGGACGAGAGCATGAATGCCAAGGCCGGTACCAGCCCCGCGCCTTTGGCAAAAAGCGACCGGGTGGTGGACAGCGCCGCAAAGCTGCATGAGCTCGACAGAAAGCCGAAAAAGGTGCCGAGTCCCACGCTCCCGATCGAAGCCTTGCCCATTCCCTTTTTCATACGGCTGCGGGTGACGAAGACCTGGATCATGCTGCTGATGAGATAGCCCAGCCCAAAGGCCCAAAATGCAGTCCAAAACAGCCCCAGCGACGTCACCGCCGCTTCGTTCCACAAGGTCAAAAAAGTCTTCATCTGGATTCCTTTTGCGGTTCAATTTCATTCATCTAGCTGAAAACTATAGCACAAAATGGGACCGCCAGCAAATCGACGCATGAACAAACAGGACACGCGAAGGTCAGGCGGCAATCAGCAAAGGGCTAATGAGGGCTTGTAAGGCGGGAATGACGCTGCTAACCTGTATTCATGAATACTCAAGAACTCAAGCAAGTTGCGGTGGATGCCGGAGCGACTGTGGCGCGCATCGCGGACCTGGAGCGGCTGCGGGGCATTGAGACCCTGCCACCGGACCTGCTCGACGGGTTCCGGTACGCCGTATCCATGGCCGTGGCCCTGAGCGATCCGATAATCGAGACCATAACGAACCTGCCCACGCCCATCTACGCCTCGCACTACTCCCGGGTGAACGCGCTTCTGGACGAAGCGGCCCTCCGGGTCACGCGGTATATCGAGGAACGCGGGTCAAGAGCCATGCCTCTGCCCGCGAGCCAGGTGCTCGACGTGGAGAAGAACCTTTCCTTTCTCTCCCACAAGGCCGTGGCCGTGGCGGCGGGTATTGGCTGGCAGGGCAAGAGCCTGCTTACCGTCAGCCCGGACTACGGTCCGCGCATCCGGCTGGTCACCGTGCTGACAGACGCCGACCTGATCGCCGACGAGCCGCTGAGAAACCGTTGCGGCGGCTGCACCAAATGCACGGATGCCTGCCCGGCGGGCGCCATCAAGAACGTGAACACCGACTCGCACTACGCCTCCAGGGACGAGGCGCTGCACTTCGAGCGCTGCGTGCACCACGTGCGCGAAGTCTGCGCCAAGATGGAGAACATCGGTTCTTCCATCTGCGGCGTATGCATCAAGGTCTGCCCCTGGGGCGGCAGAAAACGGTCCAAAGCGGCCTGACGGCCCTAAAGATCGGTACGATCCGGCCGGATTAGTGGCTGCCGCCCAGCAGGGAGACGCAGAGCTGGTCCACGCAGGAAGTGTTCTTCTTGCCGCAGGTGATGCCCTTGAGCTTGTCCACCACGTCCTCGACCTTCATGCCTTCCACCAGCGCGGCGATAGCCTTGAGGTTGCCGTCGCATCCACCGGTGAACTGCAACCGTTTCAGACGGCCGTCCTCCACTTTGTAGCGGATCATTTTCGAGCAGACGTTCTCGGGCTTGAAGACTTCGAGGTTCTCATCGGCCGGTGCGGCCAGGTCGAGAGGGGCAAGCGGAGTGAGTTCGGAAAGATTGGATTTCATATTCGATTAATACTGTTTTGAGGGTTGTCGAAACGGCCCTTGAGCCGGAGCAAACTCGGAGAACGGCGATGAAAAAACCGCTTTCCGCCCGAAGACGTTCCGCGGCCCCGACCGGTGATTTGCGTTACCGGCGCGCTCTCCCTGTTGCATCAAGACACCCAACATACCCCCGGGTGGCATGTACCGCAAGAACAAACCCGCACTTTGTCCCGATTGGGTACGGATTGTATGGCACATAATTGTCAACCTTAGTATCAATCCGATAACACCCCATTGCGGCCGTAAACACCGCTCCGAAAACACACCATATCAACATGTTGAAACGACCTTACAGCAAGTGATTCGCTCGAATATTCTCAAAATGATACAAACCACCCTCCGCTCGCGGCAGTATCGTGGAAGGTATTCAAAGAATAAAAGCGGGTGGTCGATGAAGCCCCGGCCCTCCTGCAGTGGTCCAGCCCAAACCGGCCGCAAACAAGGCAGGGCAATGGTTGCCATATTTTTGCAATAACGGAAAATCACAAAAACCAGCACCGGAGACATGGGTGCATTTTTTACATTTTGAACAATCGAACGCATCCCCTTGTCCGAGGTGGTACGCATATTGCTCAAAGTCTCAACATCAACAACGCGCGCCTGCCAATCGAGCAGCACCACCTAAGGAGGACATATGCGCAGAAGGGAGTTCCTGAAATACTCGGCCATGGGCGCCATGGGCACCATGCTCGGCACCGTTCCGGGCCTGTCCTGGGCCGCCGACAAGGCCGTGCACTGGCTGACCTGGGAGAATCTGGCCTACGACAAGTTCGTGGCCGACTTCGTCAAATCCACCGGCATTTCCATTGAAAAAGGGTTCATCGGCTCCGACGACGAACAGTTCGCCAAGATCCGCGCGGGCGGCGGGGCCGACTGGGATCTGATCACCCCCGGCCTGGACAAGGTAGAGCTCTACGTGGCCGCCGACCTGCTCCAGCCCCTCGACCTTTCCAAGATCCCCAACGCGGCCAAGCGCTACGCCCCGTTCATGAACACCCCGCTGGGCAAGAAAGACGGCCAGGTCTACGGCATCCCGTTCTACTGGGGCATCAACCCCATCGTCTACCGCGCCGACCTCATGGACAAGGAGCCCGACTGGTCCACCCTGTTCGAAGGTGAGAAGTACAAGGGCCGCTTGGCCATGCGCGACTACGCCCTGGAAGGCATCGCCATCGCCGCCATGTACGTCGGCATCCCCCGCGAGCGCATCTTCAAGATGGACGACAAGGAGCTGGCCGAGTGCAAGAAGGCCTGCATCGCCCAGAAGAAGCTGCTGCGCACCTACTGGAATTCCATCGCCGACCTGACCAACCTGTTCGCCACGGGCGAGGTTGTCTGCGCCTTCTCCTGGGTCCCGCCCTACTACGACCTGCGCGCCAAGGGCATCGACATGGGTATGGCCAAGCCCAAGGAAGGCGTCATCGGCTGGTGCGACACCTGCGCCATCCCCAAGGACGCTTCCCCGGAAGGCGCCGCCGCGGCCCACGAGCTGATCAACTACGTGCTCGGCCCGGACTACGGCTACAAGCTCGCCCTGGACGGCCCGTACGCCATCTCCACCTCCACGGCCCGCGAAAAGCTGACCCCCGAGGAGCAGGATCGCATCTTCATCAAGGACCTCAGCGTCATGGACAACTTCGTCTGGAAGGAAAACCCCACCGATTACGGCAAGTGGGTGCGTATCTGGAACGAAGTGAAGGCCAGCTAGTACATGAATCGCCATTGCACAACGACCCCGGCCTCCAGCGTCCTGCTGGAGGCCCGGGGCCTGATCAAGGACTACGGGTCGTTCCGCGCCGTGCACGGTGTGGACTTCGACATTCCGGACGACTGTTTCGTGACCATCCTCGGCCCGTCCGGCTGCGGCAAGACCACCATCCTGCGAATGATCGGCGGGTTCGAGTCCGTGACCGACGGCTCGCTCACCCTGCAGGGGACTCCGCTCATGGGGGTCATGCCCTACGAGCGGCCCATCAACACGGTCTTCCAGAACTACGCCCTGTTCCCGCACCTGCGCGTGGCAGACAACGTGGCCTTTGGCCTGAACCTGCGCAAGCTGCCCAAGGCCGAGGTCAAACGCCGCGTGGACAAGGCGCTTGAGACCGTCAAGATGGAGTCCATGGCGACCCGCTATCCGTCCCAGCTCTCGGGCGGCCAGCAGCAACGCGTGGCCCTGGCCCGCGCCTTCGTCAACGAGCCCAAGCTGCTCCTGCTCGACGAACCCCTGGGCGCGCTGGACCTCAAGATGCGCCGCCATATGCAGGTGGAGCTGAAAGATCTCCAGCAGCGGCTGGCCATGAGCTTCCTGTACGTAACCCACGACCAGGAAGAGGCCTTTGCCCTGTCCGACATCATCATTGTCATGAACGGCGGGCGCATCGAGCAGGCGGCCTGTCCCGAAGATATTTACCATGCCCCGGTCAACGCCTACGTGGCGGACTTCATCGGCGGCGCGAACCTCGTGCCCGGAACGGTCGCGTCCGTTGACAAGGCGTCCGGCAAGGCGGTCATCGAGACCGCGCTGGGTACCGTCGAAGCCGCCTGCAGCCCCACGGTCGCCGTGGGCGAACCCGCCTGCCTGTGCATACGGGCCGAAGACACCCGGCCCGTGGGCGCGCCCGAAGCGCAATCCATGACCTTCAAGGCCACGGTCACCCACGTGGTCTTCCAGGGCAGCGTCAAGATGGTCGAAGTGGAGGTGGCCGGTCAGCGCATCGTGGCCAGGCTGTCCCACGACGTCCCGGCCGAGCCCGGTGATTCACTCAATCTGGCCGTTCCCGGACACCGGCTGCGCGTTGTCCACGGCACGCCCCCCGAGGGAGGCGGCGCGCTATGAGTTCCAAGCGCATCGACCGAGTCCGGCAACTGACGCTGCTGGCCCTGACCGGACCCAACGTCCTGTTCCTGGGCATCTTCTGCGTCGCTCCCCTGGCCGTGCTCTTCAGCTACAGCTTCTTCCAGGTGGACTTCGTGGCCATCCTGCGCGAGCCCACCCTGGCCAACTACGCCCGGGTCCTCGAAAGCGAGACCTATCGCGGCCTGGTCATCAAGGCACTCATGTACGGCGTCGGCATCGCGGCCATCTGCTCGGTCATCGCCTACCCGCTGGCCTTCTTCATCGCGAAAAGGGTCAAGGTCTACAAGGCCCCGCTACTCACCCTGCTGCTCATTCCGCTCTACACCGGCGACCTGATCCGCATCTTCGCCTGGCGCGTGGTGCTCGGGGCCGAGGGCGTGCTCAACTCCCTGCTCATGTGGCTGGGAATCATCAAGGAGCCCATCTGGGTCCTCCTGTTTTCGCCCTTTTCCACGGCTTTGGTCCTGACCTACAACTACCTGCCTTTCATGGTCCTGCCACTGTGGGCGGCCATCGAGGCCATGGACGACTCCTACCTCGAAGCGGCCATGGACCTGGGCTGCCGCCATGCGGCCACGTTCTTCAAGGTGGTTCTGCCCCTGACCGGGGCCGGGCTCATCGCCGGTTTCATGATGGTCTTCGTTCTGGTGGTCGGCGACTACCTGACCCCGCAGCTCATCGGCGGGTCCTCGGGTGTGACCGTGACCAGTGCCATTCACGACATGTTCGGCGCGGCCTTTGACTGGCCCACCGGCTCTGCCCTGGCCTGGGTGCTCCTGACCGCCATGGCCGCGTTCATCACCGTCGCCGTGTATCTCTTCTACAAGTCCCCGTGGGGACGCGGCATCAGGGGGGCGAAATAATGCGTTTCTCCGGATGGGCCGCCCTGCGCGGCTACTCGATCGTCGTCTATGGTTTCGTCTACCTGCCGATCATGCTCATGGGCCTTTTCTCCATGAACTCCTCGGACATGATCGCCTTTCCCCTGACCGGCTTCACCCTGGACTGGTATACCCAGATCCTGCACGACGGTCGTATCTTCAAGGGACTTTTGACCACCATGGCCGTGGCCTTCCCGGTGACCATCATCACCACGGTGCTCGGCTCCATGGCCGCGCTGGTCCTGACACGACACAAGTTCAAGGGCAAGACCGCCTTCCTGGCCCTGCTCGTGCTGCCCTTCTTCGTGCCCAAGCTCATCTTCGCCATCGCCCAGGTGACCTTCCTCAATGACGTGGGTATCGCCAAGGGGCTCTATACCGTGTGGATTTCCCAGGCCATGATCATCCTGCCGTTCGTCACCGTGATCATCGCCTCGGTCCTGTTCCGCGTGGACAAGCGGCTGGAAGAAGCCGCCGGAGACCTCGGGGCCACGCCCTGGCAGACCTTCCGCAGGGTCACGCTGCCGCTGATGAAAAACGGCATCCTGGCCGGATCGTTCATCTCGTTCGTGTTGTCCAACGCCGAGTACACGGTCTCCTACTTCACGAGCGGCCGGGCCCAGCCCCTGTCCGTGCTGGTGGCCTCGGACTTCCGGTTCCACCTGTCCCCGAGCCTGAACGCCCTGGCCATGCTCATCGTCCTGTTCAACATCCTGGTCATCGTCATCAGCGAATGGTTCCGGCGGCGCTCCGTACAGGCCTGATCGGAACACGAGGCAACACAATGAAACTGCTCATCAAAAACGGCCTGGTCGTGAACGCCGACCGGTCCCAAAAGGCCGACGTGCTCATTGAGGACGCCGCCATCAAGGAAGTGGCACCCAACCTGTCCGCAGGCCCGGACTACCGCGTTATCGACGCCACCGACCGCATGGTCATCCCCGGCGGCATAGACCCGCACACCCACCTGGAAATGCCCACCCCGGTCACCCGCACCGCCGACGGGTTCGACAACGGCGGCATCGCGGCCCTGTCCGGCGGGACCACCATGGTCATCGACTTCATCAACCCCAAGTATGGCCAATCCTACCTGGAGGCCTACGACATCTGCATGGAGCGCGCGGCCAAGGCCACCTGCGACTACTCCTACCACGCCACCGTGACCTGGTTCGACGAGCAGGCCGCCAAGGAGCTGCGCATCCTGGCCGAGGAACGGGGCATCAACTCCTTCAAGCACTTCACCACCTACAAGGGCTCGCTCATGCTCGAGCCCGACCAGATGCTCGCCAGCTTCTCCCTGGCCCGCGAACTCGGCGCACTCTGCACTGTGCACGCCGAGAACGACGAGATCATCGCCTACATGCAGAAAAAGCTGCTTGAAAAGGGCATCACCCACCCCAAGGGGCACGTCCTTTCCAGGCCGCCCATCGCCGAGGGCGAGGCCACCTATCATTCCATCGCCCTGGCCAAGATCGCGGGCGCACCCCTGTACATAGTCCACATGAGCTGTGAGGACGCGTTGCACGCCGTGACCCGCGCGCGCGAGTCCGGACAGGAGGTCTACTCCGAGTCCCTGTGCGGCCACCTGCTGCTCGACGACTCGGTCTATTACAATGACGATCCCGAGATAGCCGCCCGCTACGTCATGAGCCCGCCCTTCCGTGCTCCCGAGCACCGCGAGGCCCTGTGGGAAGGCATCCGCCGCGGGGGACATCCAGGTCACGGCCAGCGACAACTGTACTTTCACCCAGGCCGACCGCAATCGGGGCCTGAACGATTTCACCAAGATACCCAACGGCGCGCCCGGCATCGAAGACCGCATGCGCATCGTATTCAGCGAGGGCGTGGCCAAGGGGCCGCATCACCCCGGAACAGTTCGTGGCCGTAACCTCCACCAACGCCGCAAAAAATCTACAACATCCACCCGCAAAAAGGCGTCATCGCCCCCGGGGCCGATGCCGACGTGGTCCTTTGCGGATCCCAAGAAGCAGCACACCGTGTCGGTCAAGACCCACCGCCACGCCATCGACTACAGCATCTTCGAAGGCATGACCTTCACCGGCTCGCCCACCATGACCATCCTCGGCGGCAACATCGTCTTTGAAAACGACACCGTCACCGCCCAACCCGGTCAGGGCCGCTTCATCCCCCGCCCCCCGCGCCAACGCATCCCGCCCTGCCACAGCTAGGCGGCAGCGAGACAGAAAAAAGGGCCGGGTACGCTGACGCGTACCCGGCCCTTTTCTTTGCCTCCGGCGGCCAGAGGGGAAACTTTTGGAAAAGTTTCCCCTCTGGACTCCCCTTCAAAACTTTTTGTGTGCCTTCGGCAAGGGCGTGGAGCCGCGCAGGGACGTATTGGAGTTATGG